>DATBDM010000039.1:0-15685 GCA_036269915.1 Solirubrobacteraceae bacterium
GTCGACGTCGCGCGCGGCGACCTGATCGCCGCCGTCGGTGAGGCGCCGGACGCCGCGCGCGAGCTGACCGCGACGCTGTGCTGGCTCGGCGACGCCCCGGCCCGCCCGGGCGACCGCTACCTGCTCAAGCACACGACCCGCACCGTGCGCGCCCGGCTCGACGAGATCACCCACCGGATCGACGTCGCGACGCTCGGCCGCGAATCCGCGACCGAGCTCGCGCTCAACGACCTCGGCGAGGTTCACCTGCGCCTCGGCGAGCCCGTGATGGCCGACGCCTATGCCGACGTCCGCTCGACCGGCGCCTTCATCCTGATCGACGCCGCGACGAACGAGACGGTCGGCGCGGGCCTGATCGCCTAGGCGCCTCCGGCGCGACACGTCAACTGCGGCGGGGCCGAACATAAAGAGGGTCTGACCCTCTTTAGCTAAAGGGGGTCAGACCCTCGGGCGCTGTGGAGACACCTCCCCACCCAGCGGGGTTGACGTTCGCGACGCCCTAGGCCCGCGCAATCGCCGCCCGGAGCGCGCCGGGGTCGCCGGCGCCCGGCTCCCAGCGGAAGCGGCGGGAGGCCACGCGCAGTCCGGCGATGCCCCAGATCGCGATCACCGCGAGGTCGCCCCACGACCAGCCGCCGTTCGGCGTGCCGGGCACGAAGCAGGCGTCGAAGGCGTCGACGATGTGCTTGAGCGGGAAGATGTTCGCGACGGTCACCAGCCACTGCGGCGCGCCGTCGAGCGGGTAGAAGACGCCCGAGATGAACGACAGCGGCAGGAACGTGAACTGCGCGATCGGCAGCGCCTGGTCCGCGGTCCGGGCCAGCGTCGCGACCGCCAGGCCGAGCGCCGCGAGCGACGCCGCGCCGAGCACGAGCGTGACGATCGCCGCGGGCAGCGTGCTCGCGTAGACGTCGACGCCGAACACCGGCACCGCCACGACGAACATCAGCAGGACCGCCGCGAGGCCCGAGAGCACAGCACCCGTCAGCCACGAGCCGATGTAGATGCCCATCGGCAGCGGCGTGCCGCGCACGCGCTTGAGCAGCCCCATGTCGCGGGCGGTGGAGATGCCGACGATGACGCTCGTGTAGCAGGCCATGGTCAGCCCGAAGATGCCGATCGACGGCGTGTAGAACTGCGCGAACGCCACCTTGCCGCCCGCCGGGCCGATCGCCGCCACCCGCGTGTCGCCGTTGAGCCCGTTGAAGAGCACGAGGAACAGCAGCGGGAACGCGAAGGTGAAGAACGACGACCGCGGGTTGCGCAGGAGGAGCTTCACGCGCGCCGCGATCCAGCGGCGCAGCAGCGCGAGGTCCGAGGAGCTGGGGAGGGTCATGCGGACTCCTTGGTGAGCTCGAGGTAGACGTCCTCGAGGCTGGGGCGGGTCACGGTCAGGCCGTCGAGCTCCGCGTCGCGCTCGGCGGCCCAGGCGACGAGCGGGGCGAGGTCGCGCGTCGGGGCGGACGTGCGGAAGGCGATCCGCCCGTCGCGGCGCTCGACCTCGGCATCCTGGGGCAGCGGCAGCGCCGTGCCCGGATCGCGGAACGAGATCAGCGCCTCCGGCGCGTCGCCCGCGCCGAGCGACTCCGGCGTGCCCTCGGCGATCACGCGGCCGCCGGCGACCACGACGACGCGGTCGGCGAGGTGCTGCGCCTCGTCGAGGTAGTGGGTGGTGAGCAGGATCGTCGTGCCGAGCTCGCGCAGCCCGGCGATCAGCTCCCACGAGTGCCGCCGCGCCGCGGGATCGAAGCCCGTGGTCGGCTCGTCGAGGAAGATCAGCTCGGGGTTGCCGGCGATCGCCAGCGCCAGCTCGAGGCGGCGCCGCTGGCCGCCGGAGAGCGCGGCCGTGCGCACGTCCGGGCGGTCGGCGAGGCCGACCAGCGCGAGCACCTCGCCCGCGTCGCGGGGATCGGGGTAGGCGGCGGAGTAGAGCTCGACCGACTCGCGCACGGTCAGCAGGGGGTCGAGGCCCTCCTCCTGGGTGACGATGCCGATGCGCTCGCGGAACGCGCGCTCGCGGTCGGCCGGGTCGAAGCCGAGGACGGTGACCTCGCCGTCGGAGGCGCTGCGATGGCCTTCGAGGATCTCGACCAGCGTGGTCTTGCCGGCGCCGTTGGGGCCGAGGACGGCGAGCAGCTCGCCGCGGCGGACCGTGAGGTCGACGCCGTCGAGCGCCTGCGTCGATCCGTACGCCTTGCGCAGGCCGCGGACCTCGATGGCCGGTCCATCGGCGGGTCGGTGCCGTCGCTCGGCCACCGCCGCCTCGAGGGAGTTCGTGATCATGGTCGGGACATTGCCGCGCGAGCGCCCTTGCGTCATCGGCGCGGCGGTCGATCTCACATCTCCACCCCTGGGTGGAGACGGATCGACCCTGGCGCCCATGTCCCGCGCACATGCGCGCCGTACCGTGTGCCGCGGATGTTCGACGACCTCCCGATGAGCCGCACCCCGCCGCCGCGGACCGTCTACGGCCTGCGCACGATCGGCGTCGTGGCGCTGAGCTTCGTGCTGTGGGCGACGATCACGACCGAGCCACGACCGGCGCTGAGCGGCTCCGGCCTGGGCGTCCTGCTCTCGCTCGTCGCGATCGTGGCCGGCATCGCGGGCAGCGCCCCGCGGCCGCAGCTGCCGCGCGGGATGCGGCTCGCCGCCCTCACCCTGACGGCGGCCGGCGGCATCGCCCTGTACGCGTTCCAGCCCGAGGGAGCGGCGATCGGGATCACCTATTACGTGATCGCGATGAGCGCGATGCGGCTCCCGCGCACACCGGCCGTCCTGGTCACCGCGCTCGCGATCGGCGGTCAGGCGGTCGCCGCCCTGTTCGTGGCGAAGGACCCGGGCGGCCAGATCCTGTCGATCGTCTTCTCGACGCTGCCGTGGTTCCTCGTCATCCGGCTGATGCGCGAGCTGCGCGAGGGCCGCGACCGTGCCGAGTCGCTCGTCGAGGAGCTGCGCGAGTCGCGCGAGGCGCATGCGCAGTCGGTCACGCTGGCCGAGCGCGCGCGGGTCGCGCGCGACATGCACGACGTGCTCGCCCATTCGCTGTCCGCGCTCGCCCTGCAGCTCGAGGGGACGCGGTTGCAGGCGGTCGATCGCGGCACCGACCCGGAGGTCGTCGCCGCGATCGAGCGCGCCCACCACCTCGCCGCGGGCGGGCTCGACGAGGCGCGGCGGGCGATCGCCGCCCTGCGCGGGGACGAGCTGCCCGGCCCCGAGCGCCTGCGGGCGCTCGCCGACGCCTTCGAGGAGCACACCGACGCCCGCTGCACGCTCACCGTCGCCGGCGTCCCGAACGAGCTGACGCCCGAGGCGCGGCTCGCGCTCTACCGCACCGCTCAGGAGGCGCTGACCAACGTGCGCCGCCACTCGGCGGCCGACCGCGTGGCGATGCGGCTCGACCATCGCGACGACGGCACGACGCTCGTCGTGGAGGACCACGGTCCCGGCGCCCCGGTCGTGGTCGGCCCCAGCGCGGGCGGCGGCTACGGCCTGACGGGCATGCGCGAGCGCGCCGAGCTGCTCGGCGGCCGGCTCAGCGCCGGCCCGACCGCGAGCGGCTTCCGCGTCGAGCTGTGGGTGCCGGCGGCGTGATCCGCGTCCTGCTCGCCGACGACCAGCGGGTGGTGCGCGAGGGGCTCGGCACGCTGCTCGGCCTGCTCGACGGCATCGAGCTCGTCGGCACTGCCGCCGACGGCGAGGAGGCCGTGGCGCTCGCCGTCCGCCACGACCCCGACGTGGTCCTGATGGACCTGCGGATGCCGCGCGTCGACGGCACGGAGGCGATCCGCCGGCTCTCCGAGCGCGGCGAGCGGCCGCGCTGCGTGGCGCTGACCACCTTCGCCGACGACGCGTCGGTGCTCGGCGCGCTGCGGGCCGGCGCCCGCGGCTACCTGACCAAGGACGCCGGCGCCGATCAGATCCGCGCCGCGGTCGAGGCAGTCGCCCGCGGCGACGCCGCGCTCGACCCCGCCGTGCAGCACCACGTCGTGGCCGCGCTGGCCGGCGGCGAGCCCGCGGCCGGCCCGGCGGCGGACCTGCCCGACGGCCTGACCCCGCGCGAGGCCGAGGTGCTCGGGCTGATCGCCGACGGGTTGAGCAACACCGAGATCGCCGAGCGCCTCGTGGTGAGCGCGGCCACCGTCAAGAGCCACGTCAACCACATCTTCGCCAAGGCGGGAGCGCGCGACCGCGCGCAGGCGGTCACCTACGCCTACCGCCACGGCCTGGCGGGTTGACCGAGGGCCGGCCGGCGCGGCGGCCCCATTGTGCCGGCCGACCGGCCTCCGATCGGATGTCCCTTGTAAACCCCAGGGAAGGGACGTGAAGCGCCAACGCTCTGTTCGGTCCGAACTTGCGCGAACCGAGATGAGAGCCGCTCAGTAGTTGCCGGTGACCGCCCCGTCGCGCGCCACCCAGCCGTAGGAGAGCAGCCGGCGGGGATCGCCGAGCTCGAACGTCGTGAGCGAGGCGTTCCCCGGCGAGCCGAGGCGCAGGTGGTCGGCGGCGGTGACGTGGGCGGTCGCGGCCCGCACGCAGCCGCCATGGCTGATCACGAGCCACGAGCCGCTCGCGGCCGCGAGCTCGTCGAAGGCGCCGCTCACGCGCTCCGCGAACGCGGGCCACGGCTCGCCGTCGGGCGCCGTGACCGGGCCGCCGCGCCAGTTCGTGAGCCCGTCGACCTCGGCGTCGACCTCGGCGGCCCGACGGCCGCCCCACTCGCCGATGTCGATCTCGCGCCAGCGCGGGTCGTAGCGGCCGGGTCGCACGCCGAGCAGCTCGGCGGTCTCGCGGGCGCGCGCGAGATCGGAGCAGAGGATCCGCTCCGACGGGAAGCCCGAGAGGTGAAGCGCACGCCCGAGCGCGGCGGACTGCTCGCGGCCCTGGGCCGACAGCGGGGGGTCGAGCTGGCCCTGCAGGCGCTCCTCCGCGTTCCAGGTCGATTCGCCGTGGCGGACGATCAGCAGGCGTTCGGGCATCGCACCGGGATAGCATCCCCCGCCGCATGTTCAGCAAGGTCCTGGTCGCCAACCGTGGCGAGATCGCCGTCCGCGTCATCCGCGCGCTGGACGAGCTCGGTATCGAGTCCGTCGCCGTCTACTCGGAGGCCGACCGCGACGCGCAGCACGTCACGCGCGCGACCGAGGCCCACCTGCTCGGCCCCGGGCCCGCGGCGGAGTCCTACCTCAACGTCGACAAGCTGATGGAGGTCATCGAGACCTCCGGGGCCGAGGCGGTCCACCCCGGCTACGGCTTCCTGGCCGAGAACGCGGCGTTCGCGAAGCGCCTCGAGGAGGCGGGGATCACGTTCATCGGGCCGCCCGCGTCGGCGATCGAGGCGATGGGCTCCAAGACGCGCGCCCGCGAGCTCATGCAGGGCGCCGGCGTGCCGATCGTCCCCGGGACCACCGAGGCGGTCGACACCGTCGAGGAGGCCGCGAAGATCGCCGCGGAGATCGGCTACCCGATCGCCGTGAAGGCCGCGGGCGGCGGAGGCGGCAAGGGCTTCCGCGTCGCGCTCGAGCCCGACAAGCTCGCCGACGCCTTCGAGGGCGCCGCGCGCGAGGGCGAGAAGTTCTTCTCCGACGCCACCGTCTACCTCGAGCGCTACCTGCCGGACCCGCGCCACGTCGAGGTCCAGGTCCTCGCCGACCGCCAGGGCAACACGGTCCATCTCGGCGAGCGCGACTGCTCGATCCAGCGGCGCCACCAGAAGCTCATCGAGGAATCCCCCGCTCCGCTGGTGGACGCGAAGCTCCGCGAGAAGATCGGCAGGATCGCGGTCGACGCCGCCAAGGCCGTCGGCTACCACTCGGCCGGCACGATCGAGGGCCTGCTGCAGGACGGCGAGTACTACTTCCTCGAGATGAACACCCGCGTGCAGGTCGAGCACTGCGTGACCGAGGCGGTCACCGGCGTCGACATCGTGCGCGAGCAGATCCTCATCGCCGCCGGCGAGGAGCTCTCCTTCGGCCAGGACGACGTCACCTGGAACGGCCACGCGATCGAGTGCCGCATCAACGCCGAGGCCGCGGCCAAGAACTTCGCTCCCGCGCCCGGCACGGTGACCCACTACCGCGAGCCGTCAGGCCCGGGCGTGCGCGTCGACTCGGGCGTGCTGAGCGGCTCGGAGATCACGCCGCTGTACGACCCGATGGTCGCCAAGCTGATCGTCTGGGACGCCGACCGCGAGCGCGCGACGAAGCGGATGCTGCGCGCGCTGAAGGAGTTCGAGATCGAGGGCGTCACCACCCTGATCCCGTTCCACAAGGCGATCATGGCCTCCGAGCAATGGGCCAACGCGGAGACCTGCCGCGACCTGATCGAGGACCGCAAGTGGCTCAAGACGCTCGCGGACGGGCGGGACGGTGTCACGGACGCGCCCGCGTCCGGCGACGAGGAGGCCGCCGAGACCGTCGAGCGCGACTACGTGGTCGAGGTCTCCGGCAAGCGCTTCGACGTCAAGGTCCGCGGCGAGGCGCCGCCCGTGCTCAGCTCGGCGGGCAACGGCGGCGCGCCGGCCGCCGCGGCGGCGCCACGGCAGCGGCGTGAGCGGGCCAAGGGCGGCGCCGGTGGCGGGGACACGCTCGCCTCGCCGCTGCAGGGCAACGTCTTCAAGGTGCTGGTCGAGCAGGGCGCCAAGGTCGAGGAGGGCGCGCTGATCTGCATCATCGAGGCGATGAAGATGGAGAACGAGATCACCGCGCACAAGGCCGGCACGGTCTCGGAGCTGCCGATCTCCGAGGGCGGCGCGGTCACGACCGGCGACACGCTCGCCGTGATCACGTCCTCGTGAGCGGCGACGTCCCGCCCGACGAGCTCGACGCGCTGCTGCACGAGGCGGCGGACTGGCTGCGGATCCCGTCCATCTCGGCGGGCGCGCGCAACCCCGAGGGGCTCGAGGCGGCCGCGGTGTGGGCGCAGCAGCGCGTGCTGGCCGCCGGCGGCACCTGCGAGCTGGTCCCGACGGCCGGCGGGGCGCCGCTCGTCGTCGGCGAGCTCCGCGGGGCGCGCGACGACGCCCCGACGATCCTGATCTACGGCCACTACGACGTGCAGGACCCGGGCGACGAGGCGCTGTGGAGCTCCTCCCCGTTCGAGCCCGACATCCGCGACGGGCGCCTCTACGCGCGCGGCGCCGCCGACGACAAGGGCAACTTCCTGCCGCTGCTGCATGTCGCCTGCGCCATGGCCGACTCCGGCGAGCTGCCCGTCCACGTGCGCGTGCTGATCGAGGGAGCCGAGGAGAGCGGCTCCGACGACGTCAACCTGTGGGTGCTGGCCGACGAGCGCGGGGCCGACGCGGTGATCGTCTTCGACTCGGGCATGGTCGACGCCGACACGCCGGCGCTGACCGTCGCCACCCGCGGCATGGTCTTCGCGCATCTCGAGGTCCGCACGGGCGAGCGCAACGCGCACTCGGGCATGTACGGGGGCGCCGCGCTGAACGCCTTCCACGCGCTGCACCGCATCCTCGACGCGGTGCTGCCCGGTCCCGACGGCCGTCTGCCCGCGCCGCTGCGCGAGGGCGTGATCGAGCCGACCGAGGCCGAGCGCGCGGGCTGGGCGACGCTGCCGCCCGGCGCGGACCAGCTCGCGGAGATCGGCGCGCGCCCGGCCGACCCGCGCGCGGCCCAGGAGTTCAACGAGCGCACGACCGCCGACGCCTCGCTCGACGTCCACCGCGTCGTCGGCGGCGAGGTCCGCACCATCGTCCCGCCGGTCGCGCGTGCCGACCTCTCGGTCCGGCTTGCGCCCGGCCAGGACCCCGAGGCGATCGGCGCCGCCCTGGAGCGGCTCCTGCGCGACGCGCTGCCCGACGGCGCCGAGCTGACCTTCGAGGCCGACCTCGCCTCGCCCTCGCGCTTCGACCCCGACGAGCCCGCGCTGAGGCTGGCGGCCGAGGCGATGGAGCGCGCGCTGGGCACTGCGCCCGCGATCGTGCGCACGGGCGGCTCGTTGCCGATCCTGGCCGCGTTCATGGAGCGCGGCATCGCGGCGATCGTGTCGGGCTTCGGGCTGCCGAGCGACAACATCCACGCCCCGGACGAGTCCTACCGGATCGACTCGCTCGAGATGGGCCGCAAGTCGGCCCGCGCGCTCTACGAGGACCTCGCGAAGCTGCGCTGATCAGGCCTCGAGCTCCGCGAATGCCCGCCGGACGGGCAGCGGAGCGGTCCCCTGCGCGTAGAGGACGGTCCCGCGGCCGTCGGGCACGAGCTCGATCGCGATGTGGTCCTCCGTGCGGATCAGCAGCGCGAAGAGCCCGAGCGGGAAGGTGACGACGACGATCGGGACCACCCACAGCGGCGTCCGGCGGCGGACGAAGACCGCTCGCTCGGCCGTGCGCGCGCGCAGGTCGTACCCGGCCCGGTGCAGCGCGGGCGCGACATCGGCCAGCAGCTCGGCCATGACGCGGTCGGGCGCGCCATCGGTGCGCCAGCGCGCCGCGAAGGGCCGCCGGCCGGGAGCGCGGGGCAGCGCGACGACCGGGACGGGGGCGGCGGCCGCCCGGTCCGGCGGGAGGTCGGACACGAGCGCGCCCAGCTCGGAGACGAGCTTCGCGCTCCAGGCGGCCGCGATCCGCTCCTCGAGCTCCTCGGTCGTGATGCGCCCGTCCTCGTGGTGGCGCCGGAGCGACGCGACCGTGCACTCACGGTCGGCATCGGAGCACCGCAGCTCGGTCATCCCCCGCCAACTTACCCCTGCGACGAGGCCGGCGGCGACAGATGAAGGGACCGTGAGACGCGGCCTAGGCGCGGCCCGTCGCGGCGCGTAGAGTCGCGCGCAATCGGCCGAGCGGGGGCTCGGCCACGCACATGGAGGACGGGATGAGATTCACCCTCACGCGAGGGGCGATCGCCGCTGCGCTGGCGGCGATCGGCCTTGCCATCGCGGTGGCGCTCGCGATGGCGGGCCACGCGAGCGGCAGCAGCACGGCGCTGCCGACCACGACCGGGGCGATCGTGCCGGCGGTCAGCGACTACCAGCAGATCAACGGGTCCGAGGTCCCACCGACGCAGGCCCAGTGTGCCTCGGTCGGCCGGCGCTGCTTCAACCCGTACTCGACGCGCTCGGCCTACAACCTCGGCGACCTGATCGGCGCCGGCAACGACGGCCACGGCAAGACGATCGCCGTCGTGGACTCCTACGGCAGCGACACGATGGCCCACGACCTCGCCGTCTACGACAAGGCCTGGGGCCTGCCGAAGATGTGCGGCGAGGAGGGCTACACGACCAACTGCGCCGCCGGCGCGCCGAAGTTCAGCGTCCTACACGTGCAGGGCTCGCCCGCCACGAAGGCGCCTCCGGGCAAGAGCAACGGCACCGGCCAGGAGGACAAGTCGGCGTGGGCGCTCGAGGTCGCGCTCGACGTCGAGGCAGCGCACTCGATCGCGCCGGGCGCGAACATCCTGCTCGTCGCCACGCCCACGGCCGAGACGCTCGGCGTCCAGGGCCTGCAGCAGATGATGAACGCCGAGCAGTACGTGGTCGACAACCACCTGGCCGACGTCATCTCGCAGAGCTTCGGCACCGGCGAGGAGGCCTTCGGGAGCTCGCAGTCGCTGCTGAACCTCCGGCACGCGTTCGTCTCGGCCCAGCAAGCGGGGATCACCGTGCTCGCGTCCTCGGGCGACGGCGGCTCCTCGAACACGTACAAGGAGCCGGTGAAGAACCCGCGCGAGATCCCGTTCCCGTCGGTCGGCTGGCCGGCGTCGGATCCGCTCGTGACCGGCGTCGGCGGCACGTACCTGTGCACCGACCCGGAGGCGCCGCAGACCCAGCCGCGGACCTACCTGGCCGGCGAGCCGGCGGCGCGCTGCAACGCCGGCAACGCCGAGGTCGGCTGGATCGGCTCCGGCGGCGGCTTCAGCCACGTGTTCAGCCGGCCGGCGTTCCAGAACACGCTGCCCGCCGGCAGCACGCCGATCCCGTCGTCGCAGCGCGGCGTCCCGGACATCGCGCTGCAGGCGTCGGCGACGACGGGCGCCCTCGTCTACCTGACGCTGCCACCCGACGGCAACTCCGGCCTGATCTGCGGCTCCGCGCCGTGCTCGACCGGTTGGTACGACATCGGCGGCACCTCGTTGTCCTCGCCCGAGTGGGCCGGACTGGTGGCGATCGCCGATCAGATCAAGGGCTCGAACGTCGGCTTCATGAACCAGAAGCTGTACAACCTGGCCGCCAACCCGGCCACCTATGCCAGTGACTTCTTCGACATCACCACTGGCAACAACACCGACTCCGCCGACGTGCCGGGCTTCCCCGCCACGACCGGCTGGGATCCGGTGACCGGGCTCGGGACGCCGAACGCGGCGACCCTGCTGCCCGCGCTGGCCGCAGCCTCCGGCTGACCCATGCGCTCCGGGCCCGGTCCCACGCGGACCGGGCCCGGGTGGGCGCGTCAGGCGAGCGCGACGAGCCGGTCGGCGGCGTGCTCGAGCGAGTCCGCCCGGATGCGCGCGTGCATCGCCTCGGGCCAGCCGGCCTGCACGATGCCCCACGGCCCGCGGCGGATCAGCACGGCGACCATCCCGGCCGCGACCGCCGGCATCACGTCGTTGTCGACGCGGTCTCCCACGTAGGCGATCTCGGCGGGCTCGAGCTCGAGCTCGGCCGCGATGCGCGCGAAGAAGCGCGGGTCGGGCTTGGCCAGCCCCCATACCTCGGAGATGCCGACCAGCTCGGAGTCCTCGAGCAGGTCGCGCACCAGCGGCTCGACGCGCGCGGGCTGGTTGGCCGCGACGCCGACCCGCAGCCCGGCGCCGCGCAGGCGCTCGAGGGCCGGGCGCGCGTCCGCGTGCAGGTCGTAGAGCGCGCACGGATCGTCGGGGACGCCCGCGGCGGCTCGCGCCGCCACCTCGCGCTGCATCTCGAAGCCCGGGCGCAGCAGCTCGAAGGCGCTGCGATGGTCGCCACGGCGCTCGATCGTCGCGCCGAGCGCGGCGGACAGCTCGCGCTCCTCGACCCCGATCCAGCTCGCCCATGCCGCCCACGCCCGCTCCTCGGAGAAGAGCGTGTCCCCGACGTCGAAGACGACGGCCCGCAGCGCCATCAGGACCGCACGCGCTCGACGTTCTCGGCGTGGATGCGCTTCTGCTCGCCCGTGCGGCGGGCGAGCGGCAGGCTCGCGGAGCCCGGATCGCCGAGCAGCGCCTCGATGTACGCGCGATCCTCGCGCAGGATCGCCGCCGCGCGCTGGGCGTCCATCGGCTCGCCGTGGCCGGGGACGACGTGCTCGGCCTGGGCGACGAGCGCCTCCAGGCGCCGCAGCGTCGCGAGGTAGGCGTCGGCGGAGCCGCCCGGCGAGAGCATCGGGATCTCGACCGGCGAGAGGTAGTCGCCCGCCACGAGCACGCGCGCCCACGGGATCCAGATCGCCATGCCGTCGGCGGTGTGCCCGTCGGACGGGTGCAGCTCGAGCTCGCGCTCGCCGACCCCGATGTGCCCCGGCACCGGGAGCTGCTGGGCGCCCGGCAGGGCCAGCGGCTTGGCCCGCTCGACGTAGAGCTCGTCGTCGAAGTCGCGCAGCTCGCGCTGGGCGGCGCCGATCTCGTTGCGCAGTCGCGCTGCCGTGGTCTCGGCGGCGCCGAGCGGCGCCTCCGGGAAGGCGTAGCCGCCGAGCAGATGGTCCCAGTCGCCATGCGTGGCGAGCAGGCCGACGACGCCGAAGCCGGCCTGCTGCGCGACCGCCGGGACGATCTCGAGCTCGTCCGGGAACACGGGCGAGTCGATGCAGAACGCCTCGCCCTGCGAGCGCACCAGCGTGCAGGTGGTCTGGTACGCCCGCGAGATGACGACGACGACGTCCTCGTGCAGCCCGACGGCACGCACGAGGAGGACCTAGTTCGCGGCGCCGAGCAGCCGGGCGGCCTCGAGCAGGCTCTTGACCTCGGCCGTCGGCTTCTTGGCGCCCGCGTCGAGCGTCTCGCCCGAGCGGTTGACCCAGATCACCGGCACCTTGGCCTTCAGGCACGGCTCGACATCGTAGTAGTAGCTCGACGCGACGTGGACCCAGCCCTTCTTGGTGCCGATGCGGCGCTCGGCCTCCTTGAAGTGCGCGGGATCCGGCTTGTAGGAGCGCACCTGCTGCGCGGTCACCACGAGGTCGAAGTTGACCTTGAAGTGACGCCGGGTCTCCCCGAGCAGCTTGTCGTCGACGTTGGAGATCAGCCCGATGTCGAACTTCTTGGCGAAGCGCTCGAGCTGGGTGTTGGTCTCCTTGAACGGCGGCCAGCGCGGGATCGAGGCGGGCAGGAAGCCCGAGCGCGAGGGCTCGAGCGGCCAGCCCAGCTCGCGCGAGATCTGCACGGCGGTCCGGCGCAGGACCTCGGCGTAGAGCTCGTAGGAGCCCGACTTGATCTCCTGCTGCGTCTGGTGGAAGAGGGGGATCAGCTCGTCGCGCGACAGCGTGTAGCCGTCGCGGGCGGCTTCCTTGGCAAACGCGTCGAAGACACCCGTCTCCCAGTCGATCAGGGTGCCGTACACGTCGAAGGTGACGAAGTTGACTTCCTTGGGCAACGGCATGCGGCCGTGCATTGTGGCATCCCCGCCTGTAAGCGGCCTTCTGACGGGAGTACGATCTGATCAGAGAGGCTCACATGTCCACATTCGGCGTCGTGCTGATGGTCGTGGGCGCCGCGCTCATGGTGGCGGAGGCGCATGTGCCGACCCACGGCCTGTTGGCCACCGCCGCCACCGCGGCGCTGGTCACCGGCCTCGTGCTGGCGCTCTCGGGCGCGGGCGTGCCGGTCGCCGCCGTCGTCTCCGTCGGACTCGTCACCGCGCTTGCCGGGCTCGCCCTCGCCGCCGTGATCGTGCGGGCGTCGCTGGCGGTACGCCGCCGGAGCATCCGTTCGGGGCCGCGGGCACTGATCGGGCGGATCGGGACGGTGCGAGCGGTGCCTGACCCGCTCGGCCAGGTGCTGGTCGACGGGGCGCTGTGGCGCGCGCGGCTGTGGGCGCTCGAGGAGGACGGGCCGGTCGCCGAGGGCGACGCGGTCGTCGTGGACCGCGTCGACGGGCTGACCCTCACGGTCCGGCCCGCCGAGGAATGGGAGATGTTGCCGTGACCGCCATCATCGTCGTGCTGGTGCTCCTCGCCGCGATCGCGGCGATGGCCGCCGGCGCCTCCGTCCGGGTCCTGCGCGAGTACGAGCGGGCCGTCGTGTTCCGGCTCGGCCGGCTCGTCGGCCAGAAGGGACCGGGGCTGGTCCTGCTGATGCCGGTCGTCGACCGGATGGTGCGCGTCTCGCTGCGCACCGTGACGCTGACCATCCCGCCCCAGGACGTCATCACGCGCGACAACGTCCCGGCGCGGGTCGATGCCGTCGCCTACTTCCGTGTGATCGACGCGGACGCCTCGGTGGTCGACATCGAGGACTTCCTGCGCGCGACCTCCCAGATCGCCCAGACGACGCTGCGCTCGGTGCTGGGCAAGGCCGAGCTCGACACGCTGCTCGCCGAGCGCGAACGCCTCAACGAGGACCTCCAGCGCATGATCGACGAGCAGACCGAGCCATGGGGGATCAAGGTCGTCGCGGTCGAGATCAAGGACGTGGGGATCCCGCCGGGCATGCAGCGCGCGATGGCCCGCCAGGCGGAGGCCGAGCGCGAGCGCCGGGCCAAGGTGATCAACGCCGAGGCCGAGTTCCAGGCCGCCGCGCGGCTGGCCGAGGCCGCGGATCTGATCTCCCGCAACCCGGCCGCGCTGCAGCTGCGCTACCTGCAGACGCTCGCCGAGATCGGCAAGGGCGAGGGCTCGACCGTCCTGCTGCCCTTGCCGCTCGACGTCATCCAGACCGCCGTGCGCGCCGTGGCGCCGGGCAACGGGGAGGTGTCGCTGCCGGGTCGGGAGGCGGGTTTGGGCTAGCATCGCCCGCCTCTCTATGGATCTCCTCGAATACCAGGGCAAGCAGCTCTTCGCCCGCCACGGCGTCCCCGTTCCGTCGGGCGCTCCCGCCACGACGGTCGAGCAGGCCGTCGCCGCAGCCGACGAGATCGGCTATCCCTGCGTCATCAAGGCACAGGTGCAGATCGGCGGCCGCGGCAAGGCCGGCGGCATCAAGGTCGCCCAGGACCGCGCCGAGGCCGAGGCCCACGCGAAGGCGATCCTCGGCATGGACATCAAGGGCCACACGGTCCACGAGGTCTGGGTCGAGGCCGCGTCGGACATCGCCGCCGAGTACTACGCGTCGATCGTCTTCGACCGCTCGGCCAAGCGCCCCCTGGTGATGCTCTCCACTCAGGGCGGCGTCGAGATCGAGGAGGTCGCCGCCTCCGACCCGGACGCGATCGCGGTCCTGCACGTCGACCCGCTGCTCGGCTTCCAGGACTTCCACGCGCGCCGCCTGGCCTTCGAGGCCGGCGTCGACGCCGACGTCGTGCGCCCGATCGGCGCGCTGCTGAACAAGCTCTACGAGGCCTTCGTCGCCGAGGAGGCGATGCTCGTCGAGGTCAACCCGCTGATCGTCACCGGCGACCGCCAGGTCACCGCGCTCGACGCGAAGGTGACGCTCGACGACAACTCGCTCTTCCGCCACGCCGACAACGCGGCGCTGCGCAACGTCGCCGCCGAGGACGAGCAGGAGCGGATGGCGCGCGAGCGCGACCTCACCTTCGTCAAGCTCGACGGCAACGTCGGCATCCTCGGCAACGGCGCCGGTCTGGTGATGTCGACGCTCGACGTCGTCGCCCAGGCCGGCGGCTCGCCGGCGAACTTCCTCGACGCCGGCGGCGGCGCCCGCGCCGACGCGATCACCCAGGCGGTCGAGGTGATCCTCTCCAATCCGAACGTCACCGCCGTGCTGTTCAACATCTTCGGCGGGATCACGCGCTGCGACGAGGTCGCGCGCGGCCTGATCGAGGCGTTCGACCAGATCAAGCCGCAGGTGCCCTTCGTGGTCCGCCTCGACGGCACCAACGACAAGGAGGGGCGCCAGCTGCTGGCCGACGCCGACCTCCCCAACGTGCACACGGAGTCCACCATGCTCGGTGCGGCCCGCAAGGTGGTGGAGCTGGCGTGAGCATCCTCGTCGACAACGACACGCGGCTCTGCGTGTCCGGCATCACCGGGCGCGAGGGCACGTTCCACGCGCTCAACAACAAGCGCTACGGCACCCAGGTGGTGGCCGGCGTGACGCCCGGCAAGGGCGGCCAGGACGTCGAGGGCGTCCCGGTGTTCGACACGTTCCGCGAAGCCGTGGCCGAGACCGGCGCCAACACGGCGATGATCTTCGTCCCGCCGCGCTTCGCCGCCGACTCGATCCTCGAGGCCGAGGATGCGGGGATCGCGCTGATCATCTGCATCACCGAGGGCATCCCGGCCCACGACGAGCTGCGCGTCTACAACCACCTCGCGCGCAATCCCGACGTGCGGCTGATCGGCCCGAACTGCCCGGGCATCCTCTCGCCGGGCAAGGCCAACGTGGGGATCATCCCGGCGTCGTTCTTCTCGGAGGGCAACGTCGGCGTGGTCTCGCGCTCGGGCACGCTGACCTACCAGATCGGCAACGAGCTGGCCCAGCGCGGGTTCGGCAACTCGTCGATCGTGGGAATCGGCGGCGACCCGGTCCCCGGCTCGAGCTTCATCGACATCATCGCGCTGTTCGAGGCCGACCCGGAGACCGAGCTGATCGTGATGGCGGGCGAGATCGGCGGCTCAGCCGAGGAGGAGGCCGCCGAGTTC
>DATBDM010000040.1:0-2330 GCA_036269915.1 Solirubrobacteraceae bacterium
CACGAAGGTGCTGCTCGAGCGCCACGTCGAGGGCCGCGACATCGCGGTCTCCGTGCTCGAGGGCCCGGACGGCCCGCAGGCACTGCCGCTCGTGGAGGCGATCCCGGCCGACGGCGACTACGACTTCGAGGCGCGCTACGAAATCGGCCGCACGCGCTTCGTCTGCCCGGCCGGCGTCCCGGTCGCGGTCGCCGAGCGCGCCGCGGAGCTCGCGCTGCACACCTACGAGATCCTCGGGTGCTACGGCTTCGCCCGCGTGGACCTGATGCTCGACGCCGTCTCCGGCGAGCTCTCGGTGCTCGAGGCCAACGCGATCCCGGGCCTGACCGAGACGTCGCTGCTGCCGCTGGCCGCCGAGGCGGCGGGGATCTCCTTCGACGAGCTCATCGCCCGCGTGCTCGAGCTCGCGGTCACGCGGGCCGCACGGCGCCCCGCCGGCGCGCGGTAGGCGCGGGCCCGGCTGCGGAGCCCGGAGCCGCCGGCTATTCCTCGCCGCCGGCGAAGTCCTCGGGCGAGACCTGGTCGAGGAACTCCTTGAACTTGTCCACGACCTCCTCGGTGTCCTCGACCTCGTGCTCGAACTCGATCGCGGACTCCGCGATGACGTCCTCTGCGGCGAAGATCGGCGCGCCGGAGCGCACGGCGAGGGCGAGGGCGTCGCTCGGCCGCGAGTCGATCTCGACCTCGCGGCCGTTGACCGTCAGCGTGATCGACGCGTAGAAGGTGTTCTCGCGCAGCTCGGTCACGGAGACGCGGCTGCAGTTGACTTCGAGCTCCCCGAGCATGTCGAAGAGCAGGTCGTGGGTCATCGGGCGGGGGGTCGAGGCGCCCTGGAGCTTCATCAGGATCGCGGCCGCCTCCGGATGCCCGATCCAGATCGGCAGGAACTTGTTCGTGTCGACGGCCTTGAGCAGCACGATCGGCTGCTTGCCGACCATGTCGAAGCTCACGCCGTAGATGACCATCTCCTGCACTGCTGGGCGCTCCTACATCGGGGCCGGGGCGCTCAGTATAGGCCCGCCCTCACCTCGGCTCCGGGCCCGGATGCACCGCGAAGAAGCGCTCGATGCGCTGCCGCGCGTCCTCGGCGGCGGCCTCGTGGTGGCGGAACCCGGTGACCGCGGCGGGTCAGTCGACGGGCCGGCCGTTCGCCGTCAGCACGACGTCGATGTTGCCGCGCGTGGCGTTGGAATACGGACACACCTCGTGCGCCGCCGCGACGATCCGGATCGCCTGGTCGGGATCCTCGACCGACGGCAGGCTCACGTCGAGCTCGACCGAGAGGCCGAAGCCGCGCTCGGGCGTGGGCGAGAGCTGCACCTTGCTCTCGATCGAGACGTCGCCGGCCTCGACGCGCTCGCGCCGCGCCGCAACCCCGATCGCGCCCTCGAAACACGCCGCGTAGCCGATCGCGAAGAGCTGCTCGGGGTTGGTCGCGCCGCCGGGGCCGCCCATCTCGGTGGGCAGCCGCAGGTCGACCTCGAGCGAGCCGTCGCTGGTGCGACCGTGCCCGTTGGCACGCCCGCCCGTGACCGTCGCCTGCGCCGTGTAGAGCACCTTGGCCATGCCGCCTCCTGAACTGCCGAGGGCCCGCTTCCGCGGGCCCGCCCGAGTGGGCGATCCAGGACTCGAACCTGGGACCTCTTCCTTATCAGAGAAGCGCTCTAACCGACTGAGCTAATCGCCCGAGGCTCGGGGACTATAGCGCCGGGGCAGGCGCTCCGAGGCGCTCGGCAAGGGCCAAAGCATCGTCGAGCGATTCGAATCCCAGGGTCACTTTGAAGCCGTCCCCGCGGGGTGCCACGCGGACCTCCGCGCCGAGCGCGGCGCCGAGCGCATCGCCCAGCCGGGCGGCCGCCTCGACCTGATCCGGATGGGCGCGGGAGGCCCGCCGGGCGCGTCCCGGCGTGGGCTCGTGGCGGCCCGCCGCCTCGCGCGCGCGGGTCTCCGTCTCGCGCACCGTCCAGCCCGCATCGGCGGCCGAACGGGCCAGCCGGCGCCGGTCGTCGTGGTCGGGCGCCATCAGCAGCGCCTTGCCGTGGCCCTCCGAGAGCCGGCCGCCGACGAGCAGGTCCAGGACCTCGTCGGGCAGCTCGAGCAGGCGCAGCAGGTTCGACACCGCGACGCGCGAACGGCCGACCCGGCGGCCGACGTCCTCGCGCGTGAGCCCCAGCTCGTCGACGAGCAGCGCGCAGGCGCGCGCCTCCTCGACCGGGTTGAGGTCCTCGCGGGCCATGTTCTCGATCAGCGCGAGCTCGAGCGTCGTCGCGTCGTCGTCGTCGCGCACCACGGCGGGCACGGCGTCGAAGCCGGCCAGTTGGGCCGCGCGC
>DATBDM010000041.1:0-2455 GCA_036269915.1 Solirubrobacteraceae bacterium
AGGGTTGCCTCGAGCCAGCGCAGCCAGTTGCCGCCGAGCACGCCCGCGCACCATTCGCGCGGGACGGCGTCGCCGAGGACGTGCAGGTCGGCGACGGTGTCGATCTCCTCGGGCGTCTCCTCCAGGCCGACGCCGCCGTCGAGGTCGGTGCCGATGCCGACGTGCTCCCAGCCCGTCACCGAGGCGATGTGGGCGGCGTGTCGCGCCCACTGGCCGGCAACGGTGACCGACGGGCCGCCGGGCTCCCAGTCGGGTTCGAGGAAGTGGTTGACGAGCGTGACGCCGACGACGCCGCCGCGGGATGCGACGGCGGCGAGCACGTCGTCGGGGAGCTGGCGGTCGGTGGGGACGAGCGCGTGCGGGTGGACGTGGGTGGCGGCGACGCGGTCGGCGAGCTCGACCGCCTCGCGCGCCGCGTCGAGCGCGAGGTGCGAGAGGTCGATGGCCAGCCCGAGGTCGTTGGCCGCGGCGATCAGCTCGCGCCCGAGGTCGGTCAGCGGCCCGGGGTCGCCGGTGCCGCACGAGTAGCGCGTGGTCGCCCACGCGGGGCCGACGACGCGCAGGCCGCGGCGCGCCCAGCTCTCGAGCGCGGCGGGCTCGACGATCGGGTCGGCGCCCTCCATCAGCACGACGAGCCCCGGCACGCCGTCGTGCGGCCACTCGTGCATGTGCGCGGCGAGCCCGGCGCCGTCGGTCAGCAGTCGAACGTGGCCCTCGCGCGCCCAGCCCTCGTAGACGGCGAGCTGCGCCAGGCCCATCGCCTCGGCCTCCTCGGGAGTGGAGTAGCCGCCCTGCTCGCCCGTCGCGCCGACGCCCGACATCGGCACCGCCGCCCCGAGGTCCTTGCCGGCCGGCGCCGTGAAGATCGTGCCGAACACGACCGCGATGCCGCCGCGGCGGAGGTCGGGGAGCGTGGCGGTGACCTGCTCGGCGTCCCGCCGCTCGCTCGCCCGCAGCTCGGCGGCGCTGCGCGTCAGGTCGCGACCGACGTCGACCACGTTGTAGGCCAGGTCGAGGTGCGCGTCGACGATCGGGACGGCGCCGGGGTCAGCCACGGACGCCCAGGATGTCAGAGGCGGCCATCCGCAGCTCCCCCACCTGCTCGCCGCCGCCGAGGACGGCGGGCGCGACCCAGTGGTCGAGCGCCGCGACGGAGACGTCCCAGCGCGAGAGCACGGCGGAGACGACGGGGCCGAGGGCGCGGCGGGCGCCGTCGTCGACCTTGAGCGCCAACGCCCGCCCGTCGCCGAGCGCGGCGGCGCAGACGCCCTCGGCGCCCTCCTTGGCGACGAGCCCGTCGACCGCGTGCATCATCTCGGTGACCCCGCGGCCGCGGCCGCCGACGAGCCCGGGGTGCGCCCGCATCGCGGCGGCGACGTGGGCCTCGGGCGTGCCCGGGGGCGCCGTCGCGAGCCGCGCGAACGCGTGCGCGAGACCGGTGAGCGAGATCGCGAACGCGGGCGCGCCGCAGCCGTCGGTGGCGACGACGCCGATGCGCTCTCCCGCGAGGTCCTCGATCGCGTCGCGGATGGCGATCTGCAGCGGGTGCCCGGGATCGACGTAGCCGTCGACCGGCCAGCCGCGCGCGACGCATGTGGCGACCATCGCGGCGTGCTTGCCGGAGCAGTTGTGATGGATCGGGTCGGCGTGGCCGCCGGCGCGCAGCAGGTCCTCCATCGCGCCCGAGCCGAGCGGCAGCCCGGGCGGGTTGCCGAGCGCCGACTCGTCCAGCCCGGCGCCGGCGAGCACCGAGCGGCAGAGGTCGATGTGCACCGGCTCGCCCGAGTGGCTCGCGCAGGCCAGCGCGAGCGGCGCGCCGGTCAGGCCGAGCCCGGCGCGCAGCATGCCGACGGCCTGGAGGGGCTTCAGCGAAGAGCGCGGAAGGACCGGCGCGTCGCCGTCGCCCAGGACCAGCTCGGGGTCGCCCGCCGCGCCGAGCAGCACGAGCGAGCCGCGATGACGCGACTCGACCATGCCGGAGCGGACGACCTCGCAGAGCACGGGCAGCACGGCCCGTGACTCTGACAGCTACCTGGTGGCGTGGCGCGGAGCGCCGTGGCGCCCCTGCGGGCGCCGGCGGCGGTTGCCGCCGCGGTTCGTGCGCGCGGGTCCCTCGACCGCGTGGCCCGAGCGCGAGAACTGCTCGGTCAGCCGCAGGTCGCGGGCGATCCGGCCGACGTCGCGCGCCTGCTCGGTGCCGACGAAGGTGATGCCGACGCCGGTCGCGCCCGCGCGGGCGGTGCGGCCGATGCGGTGCACGTAGCCCTCGCGGTCCTCGGGCGGGTCGAAGTTGATGACGTGCGAGATGCCGGCGACGTCGAGCCCGCGGGCGGCGACGTCGGTGGCGACCAGGCAGTCGACCTTGCCCGACTCGAAGCGCGACAGCGCCTGCTCGCGCTGGCGCTGGGACTTGTTGCCGTGCATCGCGACGGCGTTGATGCCGCTGCGCGAGAGC
>DATBDM010000042.1:0-28233 GCA_036269915.1 Solirubrobacteraceae bacterium
GACGCCCGCACGAGCTGCTCTGCCTCGAGCTTGCGCCGCGCGTAGGGCAGGCGCCGGAGATGCTCCAGCCCGACGATCGAGACGTGGACGAAGTGCGCGACCCGTTCGCGCTCGGCGGCCGCGAGCAGCGCGCTCGTGCCGTGGACGTCGACGTCGGCCGGCGAGCGGACGAAGTCGCCGAGCCGGAAGCGGCCCCGCCGCGCGGCGGGCGAGTTGGTCGCCGCGTGCACGACGACCTCGACACCCGTGACTGCCTCGCGGACGCCCTCGCCGGTCGCCAGGTCGCCCTTGACCCACTCGATGCCGGGCGCGGAACCCGGGTGGCGGGCGAGGACCCGCACCTGATGCCCGTCGCGGTCCAGGCGCGTCACGATCGCGCTCCCGAGGTGTCCGGTCCCACCGGTCACGAGGACGTTCATCGCAGCTCCTTCGATGGATTCCGGTTCAAACGGTGGACGGGACTGCCCGCCCGGATGTGACTTGACGAGCGTCCGGCGCCGAGAGGTAGGCTCGACCATGTGCTCGGCGATCGGCGACGTTCCCCGCTCGCGGGGATCGGGGCGGGCGCGCTCGGCGTCGCGCTGAGCACGCTCGTCATCGATCCGCTGGACGACCTCGCCCCGGTCGACTCGCTGGGCGTCCTCTACATCCCGCCGGTGCTGCTCGTCTCCGCGGTGTGGGGCCTGGGACCCGGGCTCCTCACCGCGCTGGCGAGCGCGCTGGCCTACGACTACTTCTACATCCCCCCGGTCCCGAGCCTGGCGATCTCCGGACGCCGGAACCTCGTCACGCTGATCACCTTCGTGGTCTCGGCCGGCCTGTCCGGCCTCGTCGCCGGTTTGGCCGCGCGGCTGCGCGTCGCGGAGGAGAAGCGCCGGCAGGCGGCCGAGATCCGCGCGCGCGTCCTCGCGGCGGCGGACGACGAACGCCGCCGCGTCGCGCGCGACATGCACGACGGGGCGCAGCAGCGGCTCGTGCACGCGATGATCACGCTCCAGCTCGCCGGCGACGCGCTGCGGCGCGACGACCGCGCCGCCGCCGAGGCGCTCGTCGGCGAGTCGCTCGAGCACACGGGAACGGCGAACGTCCAGCTGCGCGAGCTTGCCCAGGGCATCATGCCCGCGGTGCTGACCCGCGGCGGCCTGGCCGCGGCGATCGAGTCGCTCGCCTCGCGCACGCCGCTCCCGGTCGCCGTCGACGTCCGCACGGGCCGGCACGCCGGCACCGTCGAGTCGACCGCCTACTTCATCGTGGCGGAGGCGCTGACCAACGTGGTCAAGCACGCCGGCGCGAGCCGCGCCGAGGTGCACGTCTCGCACGCGGAAGGCCTGCTGCGGGTGGAGGTCGCCGACGACGGCGCCGGCGGGGCGCGGCCGGCTCAGGGCAGCGGACTGCTGGGACTCGCCGATCGCGTCGCGAGCCTCGACGGCGAGCTCGACGTGGGCGACCTCCCCGGCGGCGGGACGCGGATCGTCGCGTCGCTGCCGCTCGGCGATCAGCCGTCCGAGCGCCGCAGGTAGGCCAACACCGCCAGCACGCGCCGGTGCTCGGTCGGGGTCGGCCCGAGCCCGAGCTTGTGGAAGATGCCGGTGACGTGCTTCTCGACCGCGGCCTGGGTCACGACGAGCGTGTCGGCGATGCCCTGGTTGGATTTCCCCTCGGCCATCGCGGCGAGGACGTCGAGCTCGCGCGGGCTGAGCCGGTCGAGCGGAGCGCTCTGGCGGCGCCGCCCGAGCATGCGGCCGACGACCTCCGGATCCAGTGCGCTGCCGCCGGTGGCGACGCGGCGGACCGCTTCGGTGAACGCGGTCACGTCGCCGACGCGCTCCTTGAGGAGGTAGCCCACGCCCTCGGCGCGGTCGCCGATGAGGTCGGTGACGTACTGCTCGTCGTAGTAGTGCGAGAGGATCAGGACGCCGATCGCCGGGTGGTCGCGCCGCAGCTCGATCGCCGCGCGCAGCCCGTCGTCGGAGTACCCGGGCGGCATCTGCACGTCGACGACCGCCACGTCGGGCTGATGCGCGACCGCCTTGCGCAGCAGGTCGGGCGCGTTCCCCGCGTCGCCGACGACGTCGAAGCCGGAGTCCGCGAGGATCCGCGCGATCCCCTCGCGGAGGAGGACATCGTCCTCGCCGATCACGACGCGCACCGGGGCGGGCACAGTGTCACCGTACCCGGCCCGGCTCGGCTAGATGGTTGAGTCCGCGACGGCGCGTTCGTGGGGACGTGCCCGGGTGGCGTCCATACCCGCCCGGGTGCGTCAGCCGCGGGCGCGAACTCGCGGAATCAACCATCTAATCGCCGAACAGCAGCCTGCGCAGCGGCGCGCGCGGGAGCTCGCTCTTGGGCACGAACGCCTGCGCGCGGCTGCGCGCGAGCTCGCTCGTGCCGGCGGCGAACGGATCGCTCGAGGTCAACAGCACGCGAAGGCCCCACGGCAGCGCGGTCAGCTCGGTGGCGAGCGCGATCCCGTCGCCGTCGGCGAGCATCACGTCGACGAGCGCGGCGTCCGGCCGCAGGGCCGCGGCAGCGACGCTCGCATCGGCCGCGGTCGCCGCCTCGCCGACGACCACCAGACCGGCGGCGATCAGCATGCGCGTGGCGAGCTTCCGGAACGCCGCGTCGTCGTCCACCACGAGGACCGACCTGGCCATGCGAGCGATCATGGCAGTGGCCCGGCGTCCAAGTGGTAGGGACAGCCGGAGGTCGACCTCGGGCCGGTACACCACAGGTCTCCGGCCCGTGGGTATGGCCCTCCGAGGGCCCGCGCGGCACTGTCTCGATATGACCAGCTTGGAGGAACGGGATCTCGTGACGACCGCCCCGGAGGTGCGCTGGACGGAGGTGAGCGCGCTGCCGGCGGCGTCGATCCGCCGCCCGACGTCCCAGCGCGAGCTGGTCGCGCTCTCGCTGCTCCTGCGACCCGGCACCGAGGAGCACGCGCGCCGATGATGCACGACGCCCCGTCGTGGGAGGCCCTGATCGAGTACGACGAGACCGGCGAGGTGCTGTGGTGCGGCGAGCCGCCCGAGCAGTCCGCCTCGTGGCAGATCGATCCCGCCCTCTGCGCGTGGCGCGAGGCGCAGGCCCGGGCACAGCTGGCCTACGGGCACTGGCGCCGCGTCGCGGGCGCCGACGCCTACGCGGTCTACCGCGCCGCCCAGGATCAGGCCGACTCGGCGCAGCGGCTGCTCGAGGTGAGCCGCGTGCTGGGCATCGGCTGAGGCCGGTCACCGCTCTTCAACACCGCTGCGCCCCACCCGGGTACACCTGGTCGCAAGCGACCCGGGAGGTTCTCGTGCGTCATCGCGCGCGTTTCGCTCTGCCGGTGGCAGCCGCGCTGCTCACCGTCCTGCCCGCCGCCGCCTCGGCGGCACCACCTTCGAAGCCGGCGAAGCCGGCGAGCGTCGAGTTCACGTCCAAGCGCCCGGGTGAGGCGCTGCTCGACGTTCGGGCGCTCGCGCCCGGAACCGACTGGCAGAAGGCCGGTGCCGAATCGGCAGTCGTCCGGCTCGAGCTCGACGGCCACTACAACCAGGACGTCGTGCTCTTCGAGGGCGCTCAGCCGTTCGACTACAAGGTCGCACTCGGCCCGGTCGGGCGCGGGCGGCACGAGGTCAAGGCGAGCTTCGACCCGGCCAAGTCGCCCGCGGGAGCGAGCGGCGTCGAGATCCGATCGCTGACGCCCTCGCTCGGCGCCGCGAGCGGCGACGACGCGCTCGCGCAGCGCTACTCCCCCGTGGTCTACGGGCGCGACCTGGGCGGCCCGTACGAGAACAACCACACCGACGTGCCGCTCGAGACCTACCACGAGGTCGCGCGCTCCTCCGACGGCAGGACGACGCTGCAGTACACGGTCATCTGGTCCAACGAGGACGGCGGGACCAACACCCCGGCGTTGATGGCCCGCTGGGGCCGGACGACGGACATCGAGTGGATCTACTCGGTGACGCTCGATGCCGCGGGGAAGATCGTCTCGGAGGCCTACCAGTCGCCGAACCACGGCACCCAGCCCTTCACCGGCGCGCGGCTGGGCGACCACCCGATGCTCGAGACCGGGACGCTGAACAACAACATGCTCCAGGTCGACGACCCGGCGACCGCGAGCGGCTACCGCTTCATCCCCGACACCAGTCAGGCGCTGCCCGCCGGCCGTGCGCGCGAGGCGGTCATGGACGCCAACCCGTGGACCTACCTGGTGATGGCCAAGGAGATGATCCGCGAGGGCAAGGTCGAGGAGCCACCGTCGGCGGCCACCCCGGCGATGTCCGACCAGCGTGACTACCTCTGGGCCGAGATCGACAAGGACACGAGCTACCCGGCGCCGCCGTCGGGCGGGAGCTGGGTCGGGACGGCGCTGCAGGTCCGGCTGGCCGGCGATCCGCAGTGGTACACGTCCAACCACGACGTCCCGGACTGGTCGATCCAGCGCGACGACCCCGCCGCGACGACCGTCGAGCTACCGCCGGGCAGGACGGCCGCCGACGTCCAGGCGCTGCGCGCGGTCGCCGTCCCCGTCGCGTCCGGGACCAGTCCGCCGCCGGCGGACTACCGGATCGACGTGCGCTCGCTCACCCGCACGTTCTTCCTCGGCACGGACTTCCTGCCGGGGAGCTCGTTCGCGCAGTGGCAGGGCGACGCGGTGCTCACGCCGGCGAACCCGACGGCCGTGATCTGGTCGCGCTGAGCGCGGTCAGCCGCAGCGCCTGAGCGCGCGAGCGTAGAAGCGCAGGTAGGCGGCGTAGTGGGCCTGCCAGTAGCTCCCGTCGTGCCCGCCCGGCCAGTGGTGGATGGGGATCCTGAGCGCGTGCGCCAGGGCCTCTCCACCCGGCCGGAAGGGGTCGGCCGCGCCGCCGTCGAGCCAGAGCGCGGCGCGGCCCCAGGCGGCGCGGCCGCGCGCCCGGGCGATGCCGATGACGTCGTTGCGCGCGAAGTCGGCGGCATCGTCGAACGCGCCCGGGGCGGTGTCGCCCCCGCGCAGCCACAGCGCCGCCGAGTGGCCGCCGACGGCGCAGAAGCGCCCCGGATGCAGGCGAGCGATGTCGAACGCGCCGAAGCCGCCCATCGAGATGCCGCCGATCGCCACGCGACGCGGATCCGCGTGCGCGCGGCGGACGGCGGCCGGGATGACCTCGCCGACCACGTAGCGCGCCCAGTCGCCGCTGCGGCGGCGATGCCAGTACGACGCCTCGCTCCCGTCCGGGAAGACGACGGCCGGCGCCCGGTCGCCGAGCGCGGCGAGCGCCGCGAGGAAGGCGCCGTTGACGTTGGACTCGCTGCCGTTCGTGCCGCGGCCGTGCAGGAAGACCAACAGCGGCGGGTGCGATGCCGCCGCTCGGGGCGCGATCAGCACCTGCGGCAGCCGCTGGTGCACGAAGCGCGAGCGTACGCCGTAGCGGACGACGCTCGCGCCGTGGGCCGCCGGCGACCCGGTCCGAACCGGGTCGCCGCCGCCACTCAGGAGCCAGATCGCCGCGGCCGCGACCGCGACCGCGGCGAATGCCCCAGGACTGCGACCCGCCGTCTCGTCACCCCCCAAGCGTAAGGGCGTACACCTCCACGCGCGGATCGCTAGGCATGACGATCCAGCGCACGGTCTTCGACGCGTCGAGCGTCATCGTCGTGGCGAAGATCGACACCGCCGGCCCGTCCTGGCCCTTCCCGGCTTTGATCCGGTAGGGCATCGCGATCGCCTTCGTGTTCCCGAAGGCGGGACCGGAGGCCCAGTCCGTCAGCCGCAGCGGCACGGCCGCGGTGCTGCCGTCGGTGTAGAGGACGGTCGCCGTGGTGTCGACGTTGCCGCCGTGCGTCGCCCCGAGCACGTGCGCGACCGCGTAGCTGCCGCCTCCGGGGAGCACGAGCGGCTGCCCGTTGCCCTCGACGAAGTTCGGGTCCGTGCCCGCGGTCGACGGCGCCTGGTAGGGCACGCCGCCGAGCGTCACGGGGCCCGCCGCCGGCAGCAGGCCGGCGGCGAAGCTCCAGCCGAGGTCGTCGAAGTTGCCGTCGTTCGTGGCCTGCAGCGAGGCGACGCCGTCATGGTTGTAGTCGCGGCTGAGGTCGAGCGGGCAGTAGCCGCCGCTCGCCCCGACGCACTGGCTCGCCGGGTTGGGCACGAGCACGCGGGTGCTCGCGGTCACCGACTGCGTCCCCGGCTCGCCCGGCGTGCGGTAGCGGACGACCGAGCCGATGGTGTGGGTCCCCGGCGCGGCGCCGGCCGGCGGCTCGAGGCGCCAGGTTGTGGTCAGCGAGTCGCCCGGGAGGACGCGGTCGCCGCTTGCCCGGCTCAGCGGCGTCGCCGTCCAGCCCGCGGGCGCATCGATGCTAACCGCGACGCTCTTGGCCGGCGTGCGTCCGCCGTTGGCGAACGACGTGGTCAGCGTCCCGCTCTGTCCCGGCCCGACGACCACCGGGCCGCCCGGGTAGGCCGGCTTCGCGGTCATGGCCAGGACGCGATCGGGCTCCGCCGCCACGAGCGCGTCGAGCGCGCTGCCCTGACGCGCGGCGTCGGCGGTGTCGAACGGGCCGGCCCAGTGGTAGCCGTACTGGTCGGCGTCGTTGCGATCGTGGCCGATGAGCGAGCGCGCCTGGCGCTGCAGGAAGTCGCGGTACAGCGGCCGGCCGCCCTCGTGGCGGTCGAGCTCGTCGAGGTTGCGGGTGAAGACGCCCTTGAACGTCGGGCCGTCGGCGCCGCCGCTGGACTGCGGCTCGCCCGGGTCGGCGAGGATGCCGCCGGGGGCGAGCGTCGGGCTCGTCACGGCGGAGCGCGCGATGCGATCGGCCATCGGCAGCGCCCCGGCGTCGCCGGCCTTGTCGAGCTCGACGAGGGCGCCGAGGATCACGCCCTGGTTGTAGGAGAAGACCGCCGTCGTGCCGTCGTTGCGGCACGCGCCGTTGAGCCCGTCGCTGATCGAGCCGTCGGGGTTGATCAGCCCGCTGTCGCGGAACCAGTGCCACGTCTGCTCGGCACGGTCGAGCCAGACCGTGTCGCCGGGCAGGGTGTTGTGCAGCTGCGCGGCGAGCTTGATGAACAGCTCGTTGGTGATCGAGTTCTTGTAGCCCTTGTCGTGGTTCCACCAGATGCCGCCGCCGCAGACGTCGTCGCGGTAGCTCCAGATCGCCTCGGCGTCGGCGACCGCGGTGTCGAGGTACTGCTTGCGGCCGGTGAGCTCGTATGCGCGCAGCCACGCGAGACCCCACCAGCCGGTGTCGTCGTTGTACTGGTTGGTGAAGTTGCCGCCCTGCTGGCTGACGCCCTGCGCGTAGGTGGTCGCGGCGACGTCGGCGTAGCGGTGCGTGTGGTCCTTGAGGTCGAGGTCCATCAGGCCGGTGAGGATGTTCGCGGCGTTCCACCAGTTCGTCGTCTTCCACAGCCCGGTGGACGGGTCGTACCAGCGCATCACCGTGTCGGCGGCCGACTTCGCCTGGGCCGAGACCCGGTGGTCGGCCGCCTGCGCGCTGCTGGTGAGTGCCATGGCGGCGCAGCCCGCGATGGCGAGCGCCCTCGCCGCGCGCCGGCACAGTTCCTGGATCCTCATGCTGCTCCCTCCCGCCTGCCGATCTCACCCGCCGGGAGACCTGACAACGTTGTCATCGGATGCCGGTCAGGTTCTACCGGCGGCCGCCCCCGCTGTCAAGGACGCCGTCCGGCTCCCGCGCTCGCGCAGCAGCGCCCAGGCCATCACGGCGATCGCCCCGGCCAGGCCTCCCAGCAGGTTCGCGGTGGTGTCGGTCATCGTGTCGTCGTTGTCGGGCTGGTAGTGCGTGCTGCCGAGGCTGTCCGAGGTCCACTCGTAGATCTCGTAGACCGCGCCGAACGCGCCGGCGATCATCACGACCATCAGCAGCGCGCCGATCGCCTCGCGGGTCCGCCGCGGGTGCAGCACGTCGGGCAGGATCCCCACGCGGATCAGCAGGACCAGCGCGGTCGGCGCCAGCACCGCGGGCAGCGCGGCGTGCACGAGCGTGTCCCACCAGTCGTAGCGGCCCCAGAACCCCTCGACCTGCCCGAGCGCCTGGAGCGTCCAGACGACGAGGAACGCCGCGTCGAACCCGAGCGGCAGGTCGAGCAGGCGCGGCGCCTGCAGCACGGCGAACATCACCAGCAGCGCCACCGCGTCTCCGGGATCCCCGCGCGCGAGCGCCACGCCCGCCCACACCAGGAACCCGAGGCGCAGCACCGCGAGCACCCTGCCGGCGGTCGAGGCCGGGACCAGGGTGCGGACCAGGGGCGCCGTCGCGCGCGTCGTCACGACCTCGACCGTAAGCATGCGCGCGACGGGCGGCAAGTCATCGCCGCGAAGACACCAGCGCACCACCCGGGCGCCACCAGAAACCCGCCCCCTGCCGCGGGTCCGGCTCAGCGCCGGCGCAGCCCAGGCGGGTCGTAGACGACGGCGAGGCGGGCCAGCGTGAGCGCGCCGAGCATCAGCCCGAAGTCGCGCAGCGCCACGTCGTAGTAACCCGACAGCGTGAGCAGGTTGACGATGATGCCGGCCAGCCACGCGGCGACCAGCGGTGCGCCGTAGCGCGGCTTGACGGCGACGATCAGCCCCGCCGCGATCTCGACGATCCCGACGAGGTGCATGGCGTCGTGGCCGTCGCCCGGGAGGATGTCGTTGATCCACGGCGCGAGGTACTGCGGCCAGTCGACCATGACGTTGAAGAACTTGTCGAGGCCGAACGCGATCGGCGCGATGGTGAACGCGAGCCGGAGCAGCATGTAGGCCTGGTAGCCCGCGTCGGCGGACGAGGACGCCGCGGCCGTCCCGGTGGGTTGCGCGGCGTTGGCGGGCTTCAGCGGCGCGGCGGTGTGAGCAGACATCTGGCGCGACTCCTCGGTGGTGGATCCGTACACCCGGGTGAGCGCAGCGCGCCCCGGATTCCTTACGTGCCGTGTCGCTGGCACGACGGCGCGACGGGGTTACGCCGATGGGCGCGTCCTCACCGTCGCCGCGGCCGGCACCCTGATCCCGCCGCTCGTGCTCTCGGTCGCCGACCGGCGCTCCGGCACCTAGGTCGGGCGCTCGCTGCGGCGCCGGTAGTACGCCCGCGCCTTCTCGCGATCGCCGCAGATCTGCATCGAGCACCAGCGCGCGCTCTGATTGCGCGAGTGGTCGTAGAAGGCCCAGCCGCAGTGGCGACCCGGACAGGCCTTCAAGCGCGGCCAGCTGCCGTCGATCATCGCGGTCGCCGTGATCGCCAGCAGCGCGGCCAGGCCGGCGTCGAGCGCGGTCTCCGCGCTCGGCACGAACCGCGGTCCCTCGGGCGCGATGCGGATCTCCGTGGCGGCGCCGGCCGACGCCGCGCCGAGCGCCTCGACGGCTCCCTCGTCCAGCGGCTCGTCGTTGTTGGCGAAGGCGAGCGCGCGGAGCCCCTCACGGACCGCGAGCGCGCGGGCGAGGTCGTCCGCGTCCAGCCGCGCGTCCGTCGCGATCAGCGCGTGCGCGGACATCCAGTCCCCGAGCGCTTTCGGATCCCTCAGCAGCTCTCCCCCGCCGTCGGCCGCGAGGTCGTAGTGCGTGTTGACGAACGCCTGCACGAGCGCGAGGCGACCTGGAGCCGGGCGGCGGCCGCCGGGCTGCGGGACATCGACCAGGGTCTCGCCGGTCACCCGCGCGACGGTAGCATTCACCTCCGATCAACCATGACCGGTGAGAACGACACGTCCCTCTTCGACCATGCGGGCGGCGAGCCCGCCCTGCACCGGCTCGAGCAGCTGTTCTACGACAGCGTCCTGGCCGACCCGTTGCTGCAGCCGCTGTTCGGCGCCGGGCGACCCGAGCACGTCGAGCACCTGACGATGTTCACCGCCGAGAGCTTCGGCGGCCCGGACCGCTTCTCGCGCGAGCTCGGCTTCGCGCATCTGATCGACGTCCACCGCGGGCTCGGAATCACCGAGGAGCAGCGGCAGCGGTTCGTCGCGCTCTACCTCGCGGCGCTCGACGCGGCCGGCCTGCCCGAGGACGAGCCGTTTCGCACCGCGGTGCGCGAGCACGTCGAGTTCGGCTCGCGCGTGGCGATGCAGAACTCCAACGCGACCTCCGACGACGAGCTGCACCCGCTCCGCGAGGTCCCGCGCTGGACCTGGCCCGACGGGTCCTGAGCGATCATCGGCCCCGCGGTCACGGCCGTCAGTCGTCCTCCCCACCGTCTCCGTCGCCTGGAACAGCCTGCGGAGCACTTCACCGGCTGGCCGGCTTCCTCGGCGTCGAGACCTTCCAGCTTGACCCCACGGTGCGCTTGGCGTAGACCCGGCGGATGAGGGTCCTCACCGCGGCAGAGGGAGCGAACGTCGATGAGTACGCCCGGCGAAGCACAGGGAGTCGGGAGTCCCGCGCGGCTCAGGCTGCTTCTTCTCGCCGTCTTCGTCGTCGCGACGGTGATGACGGTCGTGGGCATCGTCCTGGCCGGTGACCAGCGGACCGATATCGCGGCCGACGTCGCCAAGGGCGGGATCCAGCTCGGCGTCATCGGGCTGCTCACGACCGCCGTCACGCAGGCGCTCAAGCGGTTGAACGACCAGCGCGACGCGGCCCAGAGGCGAGCTGAAGCCGAGCGCGAGAAACGCGAGGCGCAGGCTGCCGCAGCGCGTGAGGACACGCGCCGGCTCAACGAGTACCGGCTGACCGTCTTCCGCGATGCCGTCGAGGCCTACAACCGGATCAAGACGGTTCGGAGGACGCTGCGCTCCGCCGGGCTGCCGACACAGGCCAGCAATTGCCTCGCCCCATGGCAGATCGACGAGTTCGACCGCCAGATGCGCATCCTCAACGAGGCCGAGCTGTCCCTGGAGAAGATCGAACGCGAGGTAGAGGCGCGAAGCGAGCTCTTCCCGAACGTGGGCAAGGAGGCATCCGCTCTCACGGCCAGCCAGCGGTACATCCGGAAGGTGCTGAACGCCTGGGAGAAGCGGTCGCTCCTCAGCGTCGAGCCCGACGTGCACCAGGAGAAGGCGATCGCCCACCTGCGCGACTTCCTGGCGAAGCGTAGGGAGCGGAACATGACCGACTTCTGGCCGTACTTCAACACGTTCGTCGACGCGATCAAGGCCGACATGCGGGAGACGCCGCTGCGACATACCTGAATGCCTGTTCAGGTACACTTCCCGTCATGTCCCACGGCGGAGCGCGACACGATCCGGCCGAGCTCGACGCCGGGTTCGCGCGGGCGGTCGCCGAGACCATGCAGGCGCTGGCCACGCCAAGCCGCCTGCGCATCCTCGGGCGCCTGCACGCCGGCCCGTGCTCGGTCGGCGAGCTCGCCGCGACCGTGGGGATGGAGGGCTCGGCCGTCTCGCATCAGCTGCGGATCCTCCGCCACCTCGGCCTGGTCGTGGGCCGCCGCCAGGGGCGCCAGGTCATCTACGACTTCCACGACGACCATGTCGGCGAGTTGCTCGAGCAGGCGATCTCGCACGTCGAGCACCTGCGCGAGGGCCACAGCCGAGCGACGGGCCGAGCCGCGGCCGTGGCGCGATGACTGCGCCCGACGTCGCGCACGGCCACGCCCACCACGGGCACTCCCACGGACTCGTCGACGACTCGATCAAGCGCTCGCGCGACGGCATCCGCGCGGTCCTGACGTCGCTCGCCGTCCTGGCCGCCGCGGCCGTCGCGCAGACCGTCATCTACGCCGCGTCGGGCTCGGTCGCCCTGCTCGCCGACCTCGTCCACAACTTCGGCGACGCGCTCACCGCGGTTCCCTTGGGCATCGCCTTCCTCCTGGGCTCGGATCGCGCCGAGCGCGGCGCCGGCCTGTTCGTCGTGGCGGCGATCTTCATCAGCGCGTGCGTGGCCGGCGTCGAGGCCATCAGTCGGCTCGTGCATCCCACGGCTCCCGATCACCTCTGGGCGCTCGCCGCCGCCGGCGGCATCGGCTATCTCGGCAACCTCGTCGCAGCGAAGGTGCGCACGCGCGCGGGGGAACGACTCGACAGCCCGGCGCTGGTCGCCGACGGCCATCACGCCCGCGCCGACGCGTACGTCTCGCTGGCGGTCGTCGCCTCCGCCGCGGTCGTCGCGATCGGCCTCCCGATCGCCGACCCGATCATCGGCCTGGCGATCACGCTGGTGATCCTGCGGATCACGTGGCAGTCGTGGACCACGGTTCGCGGCCACCACCACACGTAAGAAACCAGCGTCTCGCGACGCTGACCTCCCATGGGCCGTCGTCGGCCAGATCCCCTGGAGGTGGCTTGCGGTCGCGGCCCTCGCCGTGCCAACTCGGCGGGCGCGCGCGCCTTCGGGCCGTACAGCCGCCACATCCTCGCGATGGCCGGCATGGTCTCCGGCGGGATCATCAAGCAGTTCCGAGGCCGGTTCTGAGTGCCCTGCCCCCCGTCCGAACCGCGAACCGCTGCGTATGCTGCTCGCTCCATGGGGCCGGCCCCTGAAGGCAGCGTGCGTCTCCAGGCGCCCGAGTCGGACGACTGGGTCACGACGCTCAGCGGCTCCGGACCCATGCGCGACCGGGCCGTCACGCAGCTCCACGAGCTGCTGCTCCGCGGCGCGTACTTCGAGCTCCGGCGCCGCCGGCACACGGTCGACGACGTGTCCCGCGGCGAGCTCGACGACCTGGCCCTGCAGGCGACGGCCGATGCGATGGTGGCGATCCTGGCCAAGCTGCACACCTTCCGGGGCGAGAGCCGCTTCACGACCTGGGCGTACAAGTTCGTGCTGCTCGAGGCCGGCGTGAAGCTGCGCCGCCGCGCCTGGCAGGGCCGCGAGGTCCAGCTCGACGAGGCGCTCTGGCCGGCCCTCGCCGACACGCGTCCGTCGGCCCAGCAGACGCTCGAGGAGGCCGAGCTGCTCGCCGCGATCCGGGCCGCCGTCGGGTCGGCCCTCTCGCCGCATCAGCGGGAGGTCTTCATCGCGCTGGCGCTCAACGGCGTGCCGATCGACGTCCTCGCCGACCGCCTGGGCACCACGCGCGGCGCGCTCTACAAGACGTTGCACGACGCGCGGCGCAAGCTGCGCCGTGAGCTCGCGACCGCTGGGCTCACCATCGGCGACGACGACACCGAGGCAACCGCATGACGAATCACGACGAGACACGGGCGCGCCTGCGCCAGCTGCTGGGACCGGCCGGTCCCGAGGTGTCCTGCGAGACGTGCTTCGAGCTGCTCGACCAGTACGTGGATCTCGAGGCGCACGGCGCCGACGCGGACGCGCGGCTACCGGGCATGCGAGCGCATCTGGAGGGCTGCCCGGCGTGCCGCGAGGATCACGACTCGCTGCTCTCGCTCGTGACGGCCGACGGCGACCAGAGCCAGAGCTAGAGCGGCTCGGCGATCCGCGCCGCCAGCTCCGGCGGGCAGCCGCGGTCGACGAGGTTGAGCAGCTCGTGCAGGTCGACGCGCACGTCCTCGGCCAGACGGCGGGCCAGCCACGGGTCGAAGCCGGCCTGCCGCAGCACGCCCCAGCGCCAGCCGAGGACGTCGGGCGGGACGTGGCGCTGACCGAGCATCATGTCCGCGCGACCTCCTCCAGCTCAACGGGGACGTCGCGGCTGGCCAGCGCCGTCGCGCGCATGGGCCGGCCGCTCTCTATCAGGCGCTTGATCGGTTCGATCGCGTCCCAGTCGTTGACGTGCATCCCCGCGGTGACGCGGTCCTCCGCGTCGAGCCAGAACGCCTGGAAGGCGGACTCGGCCAGGCTGCCGCGCACGACGACCCGATCGCCCGGTCCGTGCAGGCCCACGTACTCCAGCCCGGTGTCGTACTGGTCGGAGAAGAAGTAGGGCAGGGCGTCGTAGGGCTGCTCGGCGCCGAGCATCAGCCTCCCGGCCGCCGTGCCCTGATCCATGGCCCAGGCCCAGTGCTCGACGCGGACGGGCCGGGCGTAGCGCGGGTGCATCGCGTTGGCGACGTCGCCGGCGGCGAAGATGGCCGCCGCGCTCGTGCGCAACCACTCGTCGGCGAGGATCCCGTTCTCGATCGCGAGGCCGGCGGCCGCGGCCAGCTGCGTCGCGGGCGCCACGCCCACGCCGAGGACGACGGCCTGGGTCTCGATCGTCGTCCCGTCCGCGAGCGCGATCCGCTCGACGTCGCGATCGCCGTCGAAGCCGGCCACGCCGGCGCCGAGCCGGAGGTCGACCCCGTGCCGGCGGTGCAAGTCGGTGAAGTAGGCGCCGAGCTCTGCCCCGAGCACCCGCTCCAGCGGCGTAGCGGTCTGATCGACCAGGGTGACCTCGACGCCCAGCTGCCGCGCGGAGGCGGCGATCTCGCAGCCGATCCACCCCGCTCCCACGAGCACGACGCGCCCGCGTCGCGCGAGGACGGACTTGAGACGGTCGGCGTCCGCGAGCGTGCGCAGCACGTGGATCCCGCCGAGGTCCCCGCCGGGGATCGGCGGGCGGCGCGGGATCGACCCCGTGGCGAGCAGCAGCCGGTCGAAGTCGAGCCGGCGACCGTCCTCGAGGACGACGGCCCGGGCGGAGGGCTCGACCGACGTGACGCGCGTGCCGCAGATCAGCTCGACGTCGTGGGTCGCGTAGAAGCCGGCGTCGTGCACGCGCGCCTGCTCGCCCGAGCTCTCGCCGCGCAGGTAGTCCTTCGAGAGCGGCGGGCGCTCATAGGGGGCCTCCGGCTCCTCGCCGATCAGCACGATGCGCTTGTCGTAGCCCTCGGCGCGCAGCGACTCGGCGGCCTTCGCGCCGGCCATCCCCGCGCCGGCGATCACGATGGTACGGGGCTCAGGCATGACGACCGCCCGTGAGCGAGAGGAACTCCTGACGGGTGCGCGCGTCGTCGCGGACGAGCCCGTGGAGCGCCGAGGTCATCGTGCGCGACCCGGGCTTCCGGACGCCGCGCAGCGACATGCACAGGTGCTCGGCCTCCAGCACCACGCCGACGCCCTTGGGAGCCAGCCGGTCGTCGAGCCAGTCCGCGATCTGGGTCGTCAGCCGCTCCTGCACCTGCAGACGCCGCGCGAAGAGGTCGACGACCCGGGCGAGCTTCGACAGGCCGATGATGCGCTCGCCCGGCAGGTAGCCGACGTGGGCCACCCCGACGAACGGAAGCAGATGGTGCTCGCACAGCGAATGGAACGGGATCGCGGTCGCGACCACCAGCTCGTCGTAGCCGCCGTCGTTGGGGAACGTCGTCGCGGAGAAGTCCGCGGGCGTCAAGAGCTCCGCGTACATCGCCGCCATCCGGCGCGGGGTGTCCTGGAGGCTCTCGTCCGCGAGATCGACGCCGAGGGCGCGCAGCAGGTCGCGCGACGCCCGCTCGGCTCGAACGGAGTCGACGGATCCGGGCAGCGGCGCGGGCTCGGCGATGTCGCGAGTGAGCTGGGTGAGGGTGTGGGTCACATCCCCTTGGCGTCGGCGCGCCGCCGGCTCTTACCTCGCTTCCCCCCGCGCGCCCGTCGAACCGATCCCCGGTCGTACGCGTACCGCCTGGCGCACCCCACCGGCGGTGGGCCCCTGGAAAGATGTCGTACGAAACCGAGGCATAAGGACGTGCTCGACGACGCACGCGCATTTTGGCTCCGCTCCCCCGGGCGCGGTGAGATCCGGCCGGTCGCGCTGCCCCACCCGGGCGGCGACGACGTCGTGGTCCGCACGCTGCGATCCGGCATCAGCCGGGGCACGGAGACGCTGGTGTTCCGCGGCGGCGTGCCGCCGAGCCAGTACGCCGCGATGCGCGCACCGTTCCAGGACGGCGACTTCCCCGGACCGGTCAAGTACGGCTACCTCAGCGTCGGCGCCGTCGAGCAGGGGCCCCCGGAGCTGCGTGGGCGCACGGTCTTCTGCCTGTACCCGCACCAGACGGCCTACGTGGTGCCGGCCGCTGCCGTGACGGTCGTGCCCGAGGACGTGCCGCCCGCGCGCGCCGTGCTCGCCGGCACCGTCGAGACCGCCGTCAACGCCCTGTGGGATGCGGCCCCGCTGATCGGCGACCGCGTCGCCGTCGTCGGGGCCGGGATGGTGGGCTGCTGCGTCGCGCGGCTGCTCGCCCGGTTCCCGGCCGTCGAGGTCACGCTCGTCGACGTCGATGCGTCCCGCGCCGCCGTCGCGGCCGCGCTCCGCGCGGACTTCGCGACACCCGACGCCGCGGCCGGCGGGTGCGACCTCGTCGTGCACACGAGCGCCACGTCGGCGGGCCTGCAGCGCTCGCTCGAACTGCTCGCGCCCGAGGGCACGGTGCTCGACCTCAGCTGGTACGGCGACGCCAAGGTGCGGCTCTCCCTCGGCGGCGCGTTCCACGCGGGCCGCCTCGGACTCCGTGCGAGCCAGGTCGGGACGGTGTCACCGGCCCGCAGTGGCCGGCGCACCTCGGCCGACCGGTTGGCGCTCGCGCTCGAGCTGCTGCGCGACCCCGCCTTCGACGTGCTGATGACCGGCGAGTCGGGCTTCGACGAGCTGCCCGGCGTCATGGCGCGGCTGGCCGCCGGCAGCCTGCCGGCGCTCTGCCACACGATCACCTACGAGGGGGCATAGCCGCGTGTTCAGCGTGACCGTGCGCGACCACATGATGATCGCCCACAGCCTGCGCGGGGAGGTGTTCGGGCCTGCACAGCGCCTGCACGGCGCGACCTACGTCGTCGACGCCACCTTCCGCCGAGCGACCCTCGACGACGACGGCATCGTGGTCGACCTCGGCCGCGCCGCCGACGCGCTGCGCGCGGTGGTGGGCGAGCTCAGCTACCGCAACCTAGACGACGAGCTGGACTTCAACACCACCACGGAGGCGCTGGCCAAGCTCGTGGCGGACCGGCTCGCCGAGCGCGCCGGCGACCTGGGCGAGCTCGACGGGCTGGTGGTCACGCTGCACGAGTCCCACGTCGCCTGGGCGAGCTACGAGCGACCCCTGTGAGGGAGGCGCACGTCATCGTCCCGGCGGACATCGACGACCCGGCACGGCCGAGCGGCGGCAACACGTACGACCGCCGGGTCTGCCGGGGCCTCGCGGCGCTCGGCTGGAGGGTGCACGAGCACGCGGTGCCCGGGAACGCCGCCCTGGCACGCGCGCTGCCCGGCATCCCGGACGGCGCCGTGGTGCTGCTCGACGGGTTGATCGCGTCGGCCGCCCCCGAGGTCCTCGTGCCGCATGCGCGCCGGCTGCGGCAGGTGGTGCTCGTGCACATGCCGCTCGGTCATCGCCCGCCGGACGACGACGCCGCCGCGGTCCGGGAGGGCGAGCGCGAGCTCCTCTCGGCGGCCGCGGCGATCGTCACCACGAGCGCATGGACCCGGCGCCGGCTCGAGGAGCTGTACGGCCTGCCCGCCGCGCGGATGCACGTGGCCGCGCCCGGCGTCGACGCCGCGCCCCTCGTGCCGGGGACCGCGTCCGGCGAGGCCCTGCTCTGCGTCGCGGCGCTGACCCCCGACAAGGGACACGACGTGCTCCTCGACGGGCTCGCGACGGTGGCGGACCTGTCGTGGCGCTGCGTGTGCGTGGGCAGCCTGGCGCGCGACCCGGACTGCGCCGAGGGCATGCGCCGCCGCGCGCACGACGGCGGGCTCGGCGCCCGGATCCGCTTCCCGGGACCGCGCACCGGCCCGGACCTCGACCGTGCGTACGCCGCCGCGGACCTGCTCGTCCTCCCCTCCCGCGCCGAGACGTACGGCATGGTCGTGACCGAGGCCCTCGCCCGCGGCCTGCCGGTCCTTGTCGCCGACATCGGCGGCGTGACCGAGGCCGTGGGCCACGGGGACGACGGGACCCGGCCGGGGCTGCTGATCCCGCCCGGCGACCCGTCGGCGCTCGGGGCCGCCCTGCGGCGATGGCTCGGCGACGCCGGGCTGCGCGCGCGCCTGCGGCGGGCCGCGCGACAGCGGCGGGCGTCGCTGCGCGGCTGGCCGGCCACCACGTCCGTCGTCGCCGGCGTCCTGGCAGGAGCGGCACGTTGATCACCGCGGCCGCCCGGGTCAGCCCGGCGTGGCTCGCCCTGCGAGAGCCGGCCGACGCGGCGGCGCGCTCGGCCGAGCTCGCCGAGCACCTCGGGCGACACCTCCCCACGACCGGGCCCCTCGCGATCCACGACCTCGGCGGCGGCAGCGGCGCGATGGGCCGATGGCTCGCCCCGAGGCTCCCCGGGCACCAACACTGGGTAGTGCACGACCGGGACGCGGATCTGCTGGAGCTCGCGGTCGAGAGCCCCCCGGCCTGGGCCACCGTCGACGCGCGGGGATCCGACATCACCCGCCTGGTGGCGGAGGATCTCGCGGGAGCGAGCCTGATCGTCGCCTCGGCACTGCTCGACCTGCTGACCGCGGACGAGCTGGCCGCGATGCTCGCCGCCTGCGCCGGTCGTCCGATGCTGCTCGCGCTCACGGTCGTCGGTCGCGTCACCCTCACCCCAGCCCGTCCCCTGGACGCGCGCATCGCCGCCGCCTTCGACGCCCACCAGCGCCGCGCGACGGCGGCGGGACGCCTGCTCGGCCCGGACGCCGTCCCGGCCGCCCTGGAGCAACTGCGTGGCGCCGAGCTCATCGTGCGGCCGAGCCCGTGGCACCTCGACGCGACCCAGGCGGGCCTCATCGCGGCGTGGTTCGACGGGTGGGTCGCCGCCGCGTGCGAGCAGGAGCCCGCGCTGGCCGACGAGGTGCGCGCGTACCGGGAGCGGCCGCCGGTGGCGGTCACCGTCGACCATGCCGACCTGCTGGTGCTGCCGTGACAGCCGTCGTGCAGGGGGGCGGCACCGTGAGCCGCCGGACCGCATGGTCGTGGGCCCGCGTCGCCGCGGTGGTCGCGACACTCGCCGTCCTCGTCTGGCGCGTGGGCACGAGCGCGTTCCTGGACGGCCTGCGCGCGATCGACGCGGGGACGCTGGTGGCCGCGGCCGGCCTCGCCGCCGTGACCACCGTCTGCTGCGCCTGGCGCTGGAGGATCGTGGCTCGCGGCCTGGGGATCGACCTGCCGCTGAGCACGGCGGTCAGGGCGTACTACCGCTCGCTGTTCCTCAACGTCACCCTGCCCGGCGGGGTGGCGGGCGACCTCCACCGCGGGATCAGCCATGGCCGCGACACGAGCGACGTGGGTCGCGGCCTGCGCGCCGTGGCGTGGGAGCGCTCCGCGGGGCAGGTCGTGCAGGCCGTCCTCACGATCGCCGTGCTGCTCGTGCTGCCGTCGCCGGTGCGGGCGACGATGCCGTTCGTCGCCCCCGCGCTGCTCGTCGCCGTGGCCGGCGTCGCGCTGGCGGCGCGCGCGCGGCCCGCCGCCGGCCCGTCGCGGTGGGCGCGGCTGCGCAGGGGCGCGGCCCGCGAGCTGCGTGACGGACTCCTCGCCCGGCGGGCGTGGCCGGCCATCGCGCTCGCGTCGGCGCTGGTCGTCGCGGGCCACGCGGTCACGTTCCTGATCGCCGCGCGTACCGCGGGGGCGACCGCGCCGCTGTCCGAGATGCTGCCGCTGGCGCTGCTCGTGCTGATGGCCGGCGCGCTGCCCAACCTTGCCGGCTGGGGGCCGCGGGAGGGCGTGACGGCGTGGACGTTCGCCGCCGCCGGCCTGGGCGCGCAGCGCGGCGTCGCCACCGCGGTCGTCTACGGCGTCATGGTGTTCGTCGCGAGCCTGCCGGGCGCCGCCGTCCTCCTGACCGCCTGGGTTCGCCCCACCCGGACGAGAGCGGCGGATGGCTGACCGCCCGTACACGATGCTGAGCTGCAGCGTGTCGCTCGACGGCTATCTCGGCGACCGCACGCCGCGCCTCGCGCTGTCCAACGAGGCGGACTTCGACCGGGTCGACGAGATGCGCGCCTCCTGCGACGCGATCATGGTGGGCGCGGTCACGGTGCGCACCGACAACCCGCGGCTGGTCGTGCGCTCGCAGGCGCGTCGCGACGAGCGCCGCGCGCGCGGGCTCGCGGCGTCACCGATGAAGATCACCGTGACCGAGCGGGGAGACCTCGACGCAGACTCGAACTTCTTCACCACCGGCGAGACCGAGAAGCTCGTGTACACGTCGAGCCCGAGGGTGGCCGACGCCCGCGCGCGGCTCGGGCCGGTGGCGACGATCGTGGACGGCGGCCGCCGCGTGCGGATGCGCCGGCTCAGCGAGGATCTCGCCGACCGCGGGGTGGAGCGGCTCATGGTCGAGGGCGGCGGAATCGTGCACACCCAGTTCCTCGCCGGCGACCTCGTCGACGAGCTGCAGCTCGTCATCGCCCCGGTCTTCATCGGCGACTCGACGGCCCCGCGCTTCGTGAGCGACGGCCGCTTCCCGTGGCACGCGGGGCGCCGCGCGACGCTGGCCGAGGTCCGTCAGATCGGCGACGTGGTGCTGCTGCGCTACGCCCTCTCGTCGCGGTTCCAGAACCGATGAAGGCCGCGCTGCGAGCGACCCGGATGGGCCCGGTGGCCGGGCTGGGCGCCCAGGTGCTCGTGCTGGTCGTCCTGGCGGCGACCGTCGGGCTGGGCGACGCGGGCTGGGCCGTCGGCATCGCCTGCGCCACGACCATGGCAGCGGCCCTGGCCCGCGGCCTGGCGCGCCGTCCCGGGGTGCGGCTGGGGCCGGCGTCCTGGGTGACGCTCGCCCGCGCCACGCTCGCGGTCGGCGTCGCCGCGCTGGCCGCGGACTCGCTCACGCGCGACACGCCGGTCGCACTGCTCTTGACGCTCGCCGCCGCCGCGCTCGTGCTGGACGCCGTCGACGGACCGGTGGCGCGGCGCACCGGGGAAACCGCGCTCGGGGCACGCTTCGACGGCGAGGTCGACGCGTTCCTGATCCTCGCCCTCAGCGTCTACGTCGCCCCCGCGTACGGCGCCTGGGTGCTGGCGATCGGGGTCGCTCGCTACGTGTTCCTGGCCGGCGAGTGGCTGCTGCCGTGGATGCGCGCGCCGCTGCCGCCGCGCCGCTGGCGCCGGCTCGTCGCGGCCATGCAGGGGGTCGTGCTCACGGTCGCGGCCACCGGGATCCTGCCCCGGACGCTCGCGCAGGCGCTGCTGCTCGCCGCGCTCGTCCTGCTCCTGGCGTCGATGGGCGAGTGCGTCGGGTGGCTGTGGCGCCACCGGGTGGAGCGGGCGCCGGTGCAACCGAGCGCGCCGCGCACCGCCATCGGCGTGGCACTCACGGTCCTCGCCCTGCTGGTCGTCTGGACCGCGATGGCCGCGCCGGACCGGCCGAGCCCGCTCGGCCTCGCCGCGTTCGCGCGCCTCCCGCTCGAGCTGCTCGTCATCGCCGCCCTCGCCGTCCTGCTCCCCGCACCCCCGCGCCGCGTGCTGGCCGTCGTGCTGGGAGCCGCGCTGAGCGCGCTCGTGCTGGTGAAGGTCCTCGACATAGGGTTCTTCACCGCGTTCGACCGTCCGTTCGACCCGGTCGACGACTGGAGCTATGCGGGGATCGGCATCGAGACCTTCCGCGACGCGGTCGGCAGGTCGGGCGCGAATGCCGCCCTCGCCGCGGGGGCGGTGCTCTGCGTCGCGCTCCTCGTCGTGCCGGTGCTGGCGCTGCTCCGGGTCACGCGGGTCGCGGCCGGCCATCGCGGCTGGGTGCTGCGGGCGGCGGCGGCGCTCGGCGTCGTCTGGGTGGTCCTCCGCGTCGCCGGCGCCCCGGTCGCCTCCACGAGCACCGCCGCCCTGGCCGTCGCCGAGGTGCATGCCGTGCGCGCCGGCCTGGCGGACCGTGCGGTGTTCGCCCGCCAGCTCGCCCATGATCGCTTCCGCGACGTCCCCGCCAGCCGGCTGCTGACCGGTCTGCGCGGCAAGGACGTGCTGCTCGTCTTCGTCGAGAGCTACGGGAGGGTCGCGGTCCAGGGCTCGTCGTTCTCGCCCGGCGTCGACGCCGTGCTCGACCGCGGCACCGAGCAGCTGCGCAGCGCAGGCTTCTCCTCGCGCAGCGCGTTCGTCACCTCCCCCACCTTCGGCGGCCTCAGCTGGCTGGCGCACGCCACCATGCAGTCGGGGCTCCAGGTCGACGATCAGCGGCGCTACGGCCAGCTCGTCCACAGCCGCCGCCTCACCCTTACCTCGGCGTTCAAGCGGGCCGGGTGGCGGACGGTCGCCACGATGCCCGACAACAAGCGGCCGTGGCCGGAGGGCTCGACCTTCTACCGCTACGAGAAGATCTACGACCGCCGCAACCTCGGCTACCGCGGCCCTGGCTTCGGCCTGCCCCCGATGCCCGACCAGTACAGCCTGCTCGCCATGCAGCGGCGCGAGCTCGCCAGGCGGCACCGGCGGCCGCTGTTCACCGAGGTCGACCTCATCTCGAGCCACACGCCGTGGACGCGCATCCCCAGGCTCATCCCCTGGAACCAGGTCGGCGACGGCTCGATCTTCGGCCGCATCGGACCGGAGGAGGCCACGCAGGGCGCGATCCTCGGCGATGCCGAGCGGGCCCGGTCCGCGTACGGGCACTCGATCGAGTACTCGATGAGCACCCTGCTCTCGTTCGTGCGCCACTACGGCGACGACAAGCTCGTGCTCGTCCTGCTCGGCGACCATCAGCCCTCGACGCTCGTCAGCGGCCAGGACGCCGGCCACGACGTGCCGATCTCGATCATCGCCCACGACCCGAAGGTGATGGACCGGATCGCGGGATGGGACTGGCAGGACGGCATGCTCCCGAGCCCGCAGGCGCCGGTATGGCCGATGGCGGCGTTCCGCGACCGCCTCCTCACCACGTTCGGCTCCTCGCCGTGAGGCAGGACGACCGCGCGCCGTTCGACCGGGCGCTGCACCGCGCCCGCGTGTCGGCATACGCCCCGGGCGAGTTCGTCGGGCAGGAGGGCTTCATGACGGCCGGCGAGATCCGGGCCCTGGCGACGCAGGTCGGGATCGGCCCCGGGGTCACGGTGCTGGACGTCTGCTGCGGCGCCGCCGGGCCAGGACGTTTCCTCACGCGGGAGCTGGGCTGCGCCTACCTGGGCGTGGACTCGAGCGCGAGCGCCGTCGCGCTCGCCCGCGAGCGGGCGCCCGAGCTGCCGGCCGGCTTCGCGATCGCGCACGTCCCTCCCCTCCCCGTCGGCTCCTTCGACGTCGTGCTCCTGCTCGAGACGATGCTCGCCTTCGAGGACAAGGAGGCGCTGGTGCGCGAGATCGCCGCGGCGCTGCGGCCCGGCGGCCGGTTCGCCTTCACGCTCGAGGAGGGTCGCCCGCTCACGACGGCCGAGCGGACGGCCATGCCCGACGCCGAAACGGTCTGGCTCACCCCGCTCGACGAGATGGCCGCGACGCTGGAGCGGGCAGGACTCGTCGTGACGCGGACGGAGGACCACAGCGGCGGGCACCTCGCGATGGCGCAGGCGCTCGCGAGCGCGTTCGCCGCCAACGCGGCGGACATCGCCGGACAGGTCGGCCGCCGCGCGCTCGACGAGCTGCTCGCCGCCCACCGGCTGTGGATCGACTGGCTCGGCGCAGGGCGGGTCCGGAAGCTCGCGCTGGTGGCGGAGCCGTCCGCGTCCCGCCTCGGCTGACGGCGCCCTCGCGGACGGGATCGCCGGAGGCCACGCGCGCACGGCGCGAGAGCGACGGCAACCGGCGCAGCGTCGCGCACCCCTGCTTGAAACCCCGCTCCGCCGCCACCCGCCGGACGCCATCCGGACGTCGGACGCGCCGCATGAGAGCCTCGAACGCATGGCTCTCGGGTAGCCCTGGCTCGCCGGCTGTCCGCCGGCCCGGAGCCGCCCCGCTCCGGCAGCGCCTCACCCAGGAGGGAACAGTGCCCCGTACCAAGCTCGCGAGCGCCGTCGTCGCCGCGCTCGCGGCCGCCGCGATCGTCCCGGCCGCGGCATCCGCGGACGCGAGCCGCACGACCTACGAGCAGGCCACCGGTCAGCAGGGCCGCGTGACCGTGAACGTGAAGGTCGATCATTTCGCCGCGACCGCCGCCGGCCCGCAGGCGACCGCCACGGCTACCGCGACGCTGCGGGGGATCGGCGGCATGCCGGCCACCGTCAAGCAGAAGGTGCGGCTCGCGGTGTCCAAGAAGGGCTCCTGCAACATCCTCACGCTGACGCTCGACACGCTCGACCTCAAGCTGCTCGGTCTCAACGTGCACCTCGACAAGGTCGACCTGCGCGTGACCGGCAAGCGCAAGGGCGGCGTGCTCGGCAGCCTCTTCTGCCAGCTCGCCGGGGCGAAGGTGAAGACCGCGTCCGCCTCGGCCGCGGCGGACCGGCTCAACGTCAAGCTGCGCAGGTCCCCGATGCGCCCGTTCAAGGTCACGGTCCCCGTGCAGGCCGTCGCCGCTCAGTCGACCGGCGTCTGCAAGGTCCTCGAGCTCGTCCTCGGGCCGCTCAACGTCGACCTGCTCGGCCTCGTGGTCGACCTCAACAAGGTGCACCTGACGATCACGGCAACCCCTGGTGGCGGCGTCCTGGGCAACCTGTTCTGCGGCCTGGCGAACGGCAGCACCACCGGCTAGGGGTGCGCGGCGGGTCCGGGCGCGCACCGGACCCGCCTCCGCAGGCTGTGACACGACCAGTTAATGTGAGTGTCGTGTAACACATTCGGGTGCGACAGTGGGAATGTTCACTCACTCCTACCGGCGGGAAGGACTGTGACATCCGACCGTGGGGAGAGAACGCATGGGCTCGAGCCGCCTAGCCAGTCCCGTCGCGCTTCCGCGCGCGACGTGGCGCGACACGCTCGTACGGACGGGACGCGCGTTCAAGGCCAACAAGCTGAACCACTGGGGCGCGGCGCTCACCTACTACGCGGTGCTCTCCCTGTTTCCCGCGATCCTCGTGCTGGTCTCGCTCGTCGGCCTGTTCGCGAACCCCGCGAGCGTCACGCGGGTGCTGACCGACACCGTCTCCCAGCTCGGTCCCGCCACCGCCGCGAACACGTTCAGCGGCCCGATCGAGTCGATCACCTCGCACCGCGGCACGGCGGGGATCATGTTCGTGGTCGGGATCGTGGCCGCCCTGTGGGCGGCCTCCGGCTACGTGAGCGCGTTCACCGACGCCGCCAACTCGATCTACGAGGTGCAGGAGGGGCGCGCGTTCTGGAAGCTCAAGCCGCTGCAGCTGGCGATCACCCTCGTGCTGATCCTGCTCGCGGCGGTGGTCGCGCTCGCGCTCGTGCTGACCGGGCCGATCGTCGGCGCCCTCGGCGGGTCGCTCGGCGTCGGCGATGCGGCGCTCACGGTCTGGCGCTACCTCAAGTGGCCGGCCATGATCGTGCTGGTGCTCGTCATCTTCGGCGTGCTGTACCTCGCCACGCCGAACACGCGGGTCAGCGGCGTCCGCTGGGTCACCGCCGGCGCCCTGTTGGCGATGGGCGCGTGGATCGTCGCCTCGCTGATCTTCGCGATCTACGTCTCGAACTTCAGCTCCTACGACAAGACGTATGGCGCCCTGGGAGGTGTCGTCGTCTTCCTGATCTGGCTCTGGATCACCAACATGGCGATCCTCCTGGGAGCGCAGTTCAACGCGGAGACCGAGCGTGCGGGTCAGCTACACGCCGGCGTGTCAGGCGCGGAGCGGGAGTTGAAGCTCCCCGAACGCGAGCCCGCCGGCCCCCAGACATCGAGCTGAGAGGAGTCCGAGGACATTGCGCTCATCACGGAAGGATCGCCGGGCGGGCAAGGTCGACATGCTGGTCGGGCGCGTCGCCGAGGCCTTCGGCAAGCTGACCGGCGACCGGAAGACGCGTGCGAAGGGCAAAGCCGCGCGGGCGCGCGGGCGCGGGCGAGGCGCCAAGGGACGCGCCAAGCGCGGGGCGCGCTGACGCTCAGAGCAGCCGGCCGAGCGGCCCGAGATCGAGGTTGAGGTCCTCGGCCGTGAGGCCGAACTGCTCGCGCAGCTCGTCCATGCGCCGGTCGAGCTCCATGAAGGTGCGCCCGAGCCGCTCGACCTGATCCTCGGTGAGGGAGCCGCCGTCGACGCGACGGAGCGCCTGACGCTCCATCAGCTGGCGGAGGAGCTCGACCACGGTGAGGACGAGCTGGGCCAGGCCGCGCTCGAGCGACTCGGGGTCCGCGTTGACCCGGCGCGTGAGCGCATCGCTCAGGCGCGGCGTCTCCTCAGCGAACGGGCTCAGATCGCTCGGACCGGCGAGCAGCTTGTCGTTCACTGCCCCGTCTCCGCGAAGGAGTACGGCGGCCATGGCCCGGTGCAGAGGATCGCCAGCTCGGGCTGCGCGTCCTGAAGCTCGCGGACGCGGGAGACGAAGCCGGCCACGGCGTGACGGTCGACCAGATAGGCGGCCCTGAGCGGCTCGACGCCGACGCGCGTGCGGCTGTCGCGAGCCAGCGCCGCCAGCGCCGCATGCACCGAGTCCGCGGCCTGGGAACGGGTGGTGCGTGCGCGAAGGTACCCGGCGCCGCTGCTCGTGACCGGGGGGTCAGGCGCATCGGCAGCGCGTACCCGCACCGCGAGCTCGACGGCTCCCCGGACGTGGTCCAGCAGCGCCATCAGCGCAGCGCCACGCCCGGCGACCGCCGCCGCGGCGGCCGCCTCGTCCGGGACCCGTGTCCCGTAGCGCACCGGGAGCAGCGGCCGCTCCGTCATCAGGCGCTCGAGTAGATCCTCGTGACGCCAGAGCGAATCGACGTCAGGCTCGACGGTGCTCGCCGGGGCGCAGAGGACGCTCACGCCATCGCTGGGGACGGCGAGGACCGGAGGGTCCGGAACCGCTCCGGCCTCGGTGATGGCGAGCAACTCGATCACGGCCGAGGGGGCGGTTCGAGACTCGCGACCGAGCTGACGAGCGCGCGCAGGCTCACGTGGACCAGATCGACGTCGGCGACCGACAGCGTGATGTCACCGGCGATGACGACGCCGCCGGCCAGCAGCCGGTCGAGCAGATCGACGAGCGCAACATCCTGCTGAGCCGAGACGGCGCTCATGCATCCAGGGTGGGAACGAAGTTGTAGGCCGGGAATGGCCCGCTGAGCTCGATCCGGGCGCCGAGCTCGGCATGGCGCTCGCGCAGCTCCTCGATGAGCGCGCGCAGCTCCGGCAGCTTGGCAGCCTCGACGAGATACGCGCCGTTGAGCAGCATCTCGCCTTCGTGGCCCGACAGGTCGCGGTTCTGCGCCGGGCGGAGCACCGCGCCGGCAGCCCAGTCCTGCAGGCGGGCGTGCACGTCGTCGGCGATGCCGGCGGCGAGCTGATCCGCCGCGTCGCGATCCTGCCGCTCGGCCCGGCGGCGGAGCATGTAGGCGGCGCCGCTGCCGGCCGGCCCGAGCTCCGTGCTCCCGCGCGCACGGGCGCCGGCGGCCAACAGCGCCTGCGAGTCGACGAGCAGCTTGACCGACCACTCCTGCCGTCCCTCGAGCGCGTCGAGCGCCTCGCGGAGCGCATCCGCGTGCCCGTCGAGCATCGTCTGCGCGCCGGTGCTCCCGTCGAAGATCGTGCACAGGCGCAGCGGCACGACCGGCCCGGCCTCGAGCGCCGCTTCCAGCACGGCCTCGTGCGACCGGGCGACGCGCTCCAGCCAGGCGAGATCGTTGAGGTTCCGGCGCAGCGCCTCCTCGGTGAACCCGGCGCGCGGGACGCGGCTGACCAGCAGCGCCAGATCGTGGTGGTCGAGCCGCTCGACCGGTCCCTCCCCGCCGACGGAGGACTGCAGCGTGGCCGGCTCCGCGGTCGCGCGCGTGACTCCGTAGGCCCAGAGCAGCTCGCCGTCCTCGGCCGCGGGTTCCGGCGCCGGAGCCGGGGGCTCGACCCGGCGGCCGGTCGCGGCGTCGACGAGCGCGCGCCGGAGCTCGGCGATCGCGTCGGCCTCCGCTCGCGCGATCAGGTCCGGCGCACGACGGGCAGCCCAGCGAGCGAGCTCATCGTTCATCGCCGACCCCCGCGTCGAGGCGGCGCTCGAGGCGGTCGAGCCGCTCGCGCAGCTCGCGGTTCTCGCGCTCGAGCTGCTTGCGGTCTCCGTCGTCGTCACCCGACCCCCCGGACGACAGCGACGGGTCGCTCTCCCACCAGTCGATCCCCATCTCGCGGGCCTTGTCGACCGAGGCGATGAGCAGGCGCAGCTTGATCGTGAGCAGCTCGATGTCGAGCAGGTTGATCTGGATGTCCCCGGCGATCACGATGCCCTTGTCGAGCACCCGCTCGAGGATGTCCGCCAGGTTGACGTCGTTCGATGGGCGCCCGGGCAGCGGGGTCGTGCTGCGGGCGGGTAGACGACTTCCCTCCATGCTCACTCCTCCTCGCTCGGCTGGCCGCGCTGATAGCGCCTCACCCGCTTGTAGCCGCGAAGCGTGCCCTGTTCGTCCAGCTGCACCGCGTAGGAGCCGAGCACGTCGGTGGTGTTCGGGACGCGCGAGAGCTCGAGCACGTCCACGGTGATCGTCCACTGCTCGCTGTCCCCGTCCCACTGCAGGGCCGTGACCGCCTCGGGGTCGT
>DATBDM010000043.1:0-23104 GCA_036269915.1 Solirubrobacteraceae bacterium
TTTCGAGACCGCCCGATTCAACCACTCTCGCACCCCTCCGAGCGACCGAGAGGGTAGCGACTCCGCGCGTCAACGACGAGCGCGGAAGAACTCGACCAGGAGGGCGGCGCACTCCGCGGCCAGGACGCCCGGGATGACCTCGGGGCGGTGGTTGAGCCGTGGCTCGGCGAGGACGTCGAGGACGCTGCCCGCCGCGCCCGCCTTGGGATCGGCGGTGCCGTAGACCACGAGCGGGACACGGCCGAGAACGACCGCACCGGCGCATTGGGCGCACGGCTCGAGTGTCACGTAGAGGGTGCAGCCGAGCAGCCGCCAGTGGCCGAGGGCGGCCGCCGCGGCGCGCAGGGCGATCATCTCGGCGTGCGCGGTGGGATCCTGCCGCAGCTCGCGCTCGTTGTGGCCGGCGCCGATGATCTCGCCGTCGTGGACCACGACCGCCCCGACGGGCACGTCGTCGTGGTCGAGCGCCCGCGTCGCCTCGTCGATCGCGGCCTGCATCCAGGCTTCGTGGGTCAGTTCTGGCACGGAAACGGTTGTGAAGCAACTTCTGGCGCACCACACTGTTCCAGAGACGGCGATCCGCTCCCCGTTCCCTCGCTTCGCCGTCCGAGAGAAGCCACCCCGCCCTTGCCCGCCCGCGTCCGCCGCACCCGCCTCCTCGCCGTGGCCCTCTTCAGCGTGCTCGCGGGCGCCGCGCCGGCCACCGCCCGCGCCGACGATGCGACCGCGGCGCTGCCCGATCACGTCCCCGGCGAGGTCGTCGTCACCTACCGGCCCGGCACCCCGGGCGCCGCGCACGCCGCGACCGCCGTCGCGCCGCGCACCAAGGTCGTCAAGCTCGCGCACGAGAGCGTCGCGCACGCGATCGCGCGCCTGCGCGACAACCCGGATGTGCAGTCGGCCGCGCCCAACGCGATCGCCCACGCCGCGGCGGGATACGTCCCGCCCGATCCGGGCCGCAACGGGCTCCCCGGCGGCTGGCAGGCGGTCCAGTGGAACTTCGCCGGCCCCTACGGCGTCGGCGCGCCCGACGCCTGGTCGAACCTGATGCGCGACGGGCGCCCCGGCGGCAAGGGCGTGACCGTCGCCGTGCTCGACACCGGCGTCGCCTACGAGAACCACGGCCGCTTCCGCCGCTCGCCGGACTTCCGGCCGAGCCACTTCGTCGACCCCTACGACTTCGTCGACCACGATCGCCATCCCGACGACGAGAACGGCCACGGGACGCATGTCACCGGGACGATCAACGAGGCCACGGGCAACCCGGTCGGGCTGACCGGGCTCGCGTACGGCGCGACGATCATGCCGGTCAGGGTGCTCGACCGCTACGGCGACGGCGACAGCGCGGCCATCTCGCAGGGCGTTCGCTACGCGGTCCGCCACGGCGCCCAGATCATCAACCTCTCCTTCGAGTTCGACTCGGGCACCTCGACCCGCGACGTGCCCGACCTGCTCAGCGCGCTGCGCGACGCCAAGCGCGCCGGCGTGCTCGTCGTCGCCGCCTCGGGCAACGAGGGCAGCAGCGCGCTCGCCTACCCCGCGCGGGCGAAGTCGGTGCTCTCCGTCGGCGCCACCACGGAGCACGGCTGCGCCGCCGAGTACTCGAACTCCGGCGCGAGCCTGGCCATCGTGGCGCCCGGCGGCGGCCCGGACGCGAACCTGCGCGACCCGCAGTGCCAGCCGGGCAGCAACGACGGGCGCAACGTGGTGCAGATGACCTTCACCGGGTCGGTCCGCTCCTTCGGGCTCCCCGGCGACTACACCGGCACCTCGATGGCGACGCCGCACGTCTCGGCGACCGCCGCGCTGGTGATCGCCTCGGGCGTGCTCGGCGCGAAGCCGTCGCCGGACGCGATCATCCGCCGCCTGAAGGCGACCGCCCGGCCGCTCGGCTCCCCGCGCCACTACGGCGCGGGGCTGGTCGATGCCGCCGCGGCTACGTCGTCCGGATGATCAGCACCGAGCAGGGCGCGTGGTGCGAGACCTTGTTCGGCACCGAGCCGAGCAGGAAGCGCTTGGCGCCGGTCATGCCCTTGTTGCCGACGACGATGAGGTCGGCGTTCTCCTCCTCGGCGACGTCGAGGATCGCGTCCGCGGGGTCACCCTCGCGCGCGAAGATGGAGACGTCCACGCCGGCGTCCTCGACGTCCTCCGCGGCCTCCTTGAGCGTCGCGTCGACGTCCTCGCGCGCGTTGATCGCCCACTGCGTGTCGACCGGCGCCTGACGCGACTCCTCGCGCAGCCGCTGCTTCGAGACGGGCTCGTAGGCGGAGACGATCCCGACCGACGCCCCGACCGACTTGGCCAGCGCGACCGCCTCACGGACTGCCTTGCGAGCCGTCTCCGACCCGTCGGTGCCCACGACGATCGTCTGGAACATGTCCTCTCCTCTTTCGGGTGCAAGGGATGGGCGCGCGATCATAGTCGGCGTGATCGACCTGCATATCCACATCCTCCCCGGGCTCGACGACGGCCCCGCGTCGGAGGATGCGGCGCTGGCGATGGCACGCGCGGCGGTCGGCCTTGGGACCCGCGCCGTCGCGACGACGGCGCACGTCGACGCCGGCTTCGGGCTGCGTGCCGCCGACATCGCCGCCGCGCGCGAGGCGCTCGCGGCGCGGCTGCGCGCCGAGGGGATCCGCCTGAACCTGCTGGCCGGGGGCGAGATCGCCGCCGAGCGGCTGCCGCTGCTCGACGACGAGGCGCTGTCGCCCTTGACGCTCGGCGGCGGCGGGACGCTGCTGCTCGAGTGCCCCTTCGCGCCGGTCGGCGCGGCGATGGAGCCGATGGTCGACGACCTGCGCCGGCGAGGCTTCGGCGTGCTGCTCGCGCATCCCGAGCGCTCGCCGAGCTTCCAGCGCGATCCCGGCCGTCTCGCGCGCCTGGTCGACCTCGGGGCGAGCGCTCAGGTCACGGCGGGCTCGCTCGCCGGGCTGTTCGGCTCGCTCGTGACCAGCACGGCGTGCACGATGCTCGAGGCCGGGCTCGTGCACGTGATCGCCTCCGACGCGCACGACACGCTGCGGCGGACGCCCGACCTGCGCGTCTGCGCGGAGGACCTGACGCAGCGCTACGGAGACGTGGAGGACCAGCTGGCCTGGATGACCGAGGCCGCCCCGGCCGCGATCCTCGACGGCCGGCCCCTGTCCGACCGCCCGCCACTGCCGCAGCCGCAGGCGCGCGGCCTGCGCGCGCGGATCAGACGAGCTTGGTCAGCGCGATGATCGCGCCGGCCAGGACCATCAGCACGATGAAGACCTGCGTCCAGAGCCAGAAGGGCGACACTGGCGGTCGAGGCTAGCGGTTCAGGCGACGACCTCCGTGTGGCCCTGCGCCGTGACGGTGGTGACCGGCAGCCCCAGGCCCGCCACCTTGCGCGGCAGATCGAGGTGCAGCCAGCGCGAGACCCGCGTCGGCAGCGTCGAGATGATGATCTCGTCGAAGTCGCCCAGGTTGACCGCGTCCTGGATCGCGGCGAGCGCCTCCGCATCGCCCACGCGGCCCTCAACCGGGCCGCCCGCCGCCTCCGACAGCAGCGGCAGCGCCAGCTCGAGCACCGCGGCTCCCTCGGAGCGGTCGTGGTCCTCGGGATCGGCTACGCGGTCGATGCCGCGCACGGGGTTGGGCACGAGCAGCGTGAACGTGCACGGCCCGCGAGCGGCACGCGCGCGGACGGCATCGATCAACGCCGGCGTGGCCGCCGTCCGGTTCGCGACCACGAGGACGCGGGTGCTGGCCATGGCAGGCTCCCTTCGGCCGGGCCACCGATGCTCCCATCGGCGGCTCAGCCGCGCAACCGCAGCCGCGCCCACAGGCTCGGCCGGCCGTGCAGGTGGCCGGATCGCTCGCCCGTCCCCTGCGGCTCCCACAGGCCGCCCGGCCGCGGCGCGGGCTCGCGACCCCGGCGGTACCAGCGGCCGACGAGCGCGACGACGGGCTCGGAGAGCGCCGGCAGGTAGGCGAAGGCGATCTCCATCATCCACCCCTCGAAGCCGAGCGAGATCTCGCGGCGCGGGCGCTTGGCGCAGGAGACGAGCGCCCGCGCCATGACCTCGGGCCGGTACTGGTCGGGCGGGTTGCGCGGCTCGTGGCCCGTCGCGCTCGAGACGCGGTGCCACAGCGGCGTGTCGACAGGGCCGGGGTGGACCATCGAGACGGTGATCGGCACGCCGGCCTCGACGAGCTCGATCCGCAGCGTGTTGAGGAAGCCGCGCAGCGCGTGCTTGGCGGACACGTAGGAGATGAAGGTCGGCAGCGGGACGCGCGCCATCGTCGAGCCGGTGGCGACGATCGCGCCGCCGGCGTCGCGGCCGAGGTGCGGGAGCGCGGCGCGGATCACGTCGACCGCGCCGGTGAAGGTCACGGCCATCGTGCGGTCGAAGTCCTCGGGCGCGACCTCCGGGAAGCGGCCGAAGACCATCGTGGCGGCGTTGGACACGAGCACGTCGAGCCCGCCCATCGCGCTCGCCGCCTGCTCGACGGCCGCCGTGACCTGCGCGCGCTCGCCGACATCGCAGACGACCACGTGCGCCGTGCCGCCCTCGGCGCGCACGCGCGCGGCGACGGCCTCGAGCCCCTCGCGCGAGCGGGCGAGGAGCGCGACGGTCGCCCCCTCGCGCGCGAACGCCTCGGCGGCGGCAACGCCGATCCCGCTCGAGGCGCCGGTGATCAGGACGCGGCGTCCATGCAGATCCATCCCCGCGGGCTACCCGCGGCGCGCCCCGAGCGCGCGGTTCTAGAGCCGGATGTCGACCGCGACCTCGTAGTTCTCCAGCGAGACGCGGTGCCCACCGTCCTCGGACGGCGTCATGTCGTTGAGTGCGGCGTTGCCCGTGCGCAGGTCGTCCTCGGTCTCGAAGAAGGCGATCGACACGCTCGCGCCGTTCTCGTCGGTGAGCATCATGAAGCCCTTCGCGGGCACCCCCGGCGGCGGCTCCGTCGAGCCGCGGATCTCGTCCGCGACGCGGGCCAGCACCCCAGGCCCGGCACCCTCGAATCGGGCGACCCGTGCGTACATCGCCAGCTCCTTCGGTCGGTTCGCCCGAGCCTACGCGGGCGCCGCGCCGCCCGGCCTATCCGGGCGAGGAGGCCGGGACCGCGTGCCAGGCGGACGGGCCGAGGCGCTCGAAGGCGCCGACGACGTCCGGCGCGAACTGGGTGCCGCGCGCGCTGCGGATCTCCTCGACCGCGGCCTCCACGGTCCAGGACTCCTTGTAGGGCCGCTCGTGGACGAGCACGTCGAACACGTCGGCCAGCGCGACGAGCCGGGCCTCGACGGGGATCGCCTGGCCGCCCAGCCCCTCGGGGTAGCCGCCACCGTCCCAGCGCTCGTGGTGCGAACGGGCGATCCGCTCGGCGATCTGCACCACTTCCGACGCCGAGCCGGCGAGCACGCGCGCGCCGAGCACGGCGTGGGTCTTGACGACCTCGAACTCCTCCTCGGTCAGCCGCCCGGGCTTGAGCAGGATCGAGTCCGGCACGGCGACCTTGCCGAGGTCGTGCAGCGGCGCGGCCTGGCGCACCAGCGCCACCATCCGGTCGCCGAGGCCGAGCTCGCGGGCGAGCCCCGCGGCCAGCTCCCCGACGCGCTGGGTGTGCTCGTGGGTGTTGTCGTCGCGGTACTCGGCGGCGACGAGCAGTCGGCCGAGCATGTCGAACTGAGCCAGCTCGTCCGCGCGCCGACCGGCGAGCGCCTGCTCGGCGACGAGGGTCTCGAGCTCGGCGGCGCGTCGCCGCAGCTCCGCGCGCTCGAGGAAGGCGAGCAGGCGCCCGACGGCGGCGGGGCCGGGCGCCTCGCCCGGGGCGATCACGTCGGCGACGCTGAGGACGGTCGGCCCGGCCCGCAGCCGCAGCGGGTCCAGCCGGCGGCGGACCGCGTCTGCGCCCGCGCCCAGCACGAGCACGACGGCGGGCGGGTGCTCGGCGGCCACGGCCGCCACCTCGTCGGGCTGCGCGGTGCTGGCGGCGGGTGAGGCGCCGGCGGCGGCCAGCCACGCGCGCAGCGCGGCCACCGCGTCGGGGTCGTCGCCGGCGAGAAGGACCCGCGCGTCGGCCAGGGTGTCCATACTGGGCAGCATATGGCGGATATGGACGACCCTCGCCTCGGCACGGTCATCGCCGGGTACCGGATCGAGGAGCGGATCGGGCGCGGCGGCATGGGCGTGGTCTACCGGGCCGAGCACCTGAACCTGCGGCGGCGCGCCGCGGTGAAGATCATCGCGCCCGACCTCGCGGAGTCCGAGGGCTTCCGCGAGCGCTTCACTCGCGAGGCGCGGATCGCGGCCGCCCTGCAGCACCCGAACATCGTCACCGTCTACGACGCGGGCGAGGTCGACGGCCTGCTCTACCTGGCGATGCAGTACATCGAGGGCTCTGATCTCGCCGCGATGCTGCGCGACGACGGACGCCTGCGGCCCTACCGCGCGATCGACGTCTGCCGCCAGGTCGCCTCGGCGCTCGACGCCGCCCATGCGATGGGCCTGATCCACCGCGACGTCAAGCCCGCCAACGTGCTGATCGAGGGCCGGACGGCGTTCCTGACCGACTTCGGGCTGACCAAGCGCCTGGAGGGCGAGGCGACGCAGCTGACCCGCGCCGGCGACGTCGTGGGGACCATCCATTACGTCGCGCCGGAGCAGATCGAGGGCACCGCGGTGAGCGCGCGTACCGACGTCTACTCGCTCGGCTGCCTGCTCTACCACTGCCTCACCGGCCAGGTCCCCTTCGCCCGCGACACCGACGTCGCCGTGATCTACGCGCACCTCTCCGAGCCGCCGCCGAAGGTCTCGAGCCTGCGCCCCGAGCTGGCCGAGGGCCTCGACGGCGTGATCGCCAAGGCGCTCGACAAGTCGCCCGATCGCCGTTTCTCCTCCTGCCGCGACCTGATGTCCGCCGCCCGCGGGGTGATCGACGCCGCCGGCCCGCTCGCCGACACCTCGCCTCCCCGGCGCGAGACGACGACGGGCGGCGTGCCGCTGGGCCAGCACGTGGAGGGGATGCGCGATGCCGCCGCCGCCGCGCGCCGGCCGCGGGTGCTGCTCGCCGGCCTGGACGCCGGCACCCGCGCCGTCGCCCGCGTGGCGCTGGGCTCGAAGGTCGACGTGCTCGAGGCGCCCGACGCCGAGGCGCTCGAGCGCGCCCGCGAGGAGCGGCCCGATCTGGTGCTCGTCCCGTGGCGGACCCGCGACACCGGCGCGCTGGTGAGCGCGCTGGGCGAGGACGCGATGACCCGCGACGCGAAGGTGCTGCTGCTCGTCGACGACGCGGCGAGCTCGCGCGAGGTCGCTGCCGCCGGCGCCGACGAGCGGCTCGCGGCGCCGTTCTCCCCGCTGCAGCTGCAGGTCAAGCTGCGCAAGCTGCTCGGGGCCGACGTCATCGGCGCGTGAGCCCGACGGCGCTCGTCGCCGTCCTCGCCGGCGGCGCGTCGCGGCGCATGGGCGCCGCCAAGCCGCTGGCCCCGCTTGGCGGGCGACCGCTGATCGCCTGGCCGCTCGCCGCCGCGGCCGCCGCGGGACTGCGCGCGGTGGTCGTGGCCAAGTCCACGACGCCGCTGCCGCCGGTCGACGTCGAGGTCTGGCTCGAGCCCGACACGCCGCAGCACCCGCTGACCGGGCTGGTCTGCGCGCTGGAACGCTGCGGCGGCGCGGTCGTGGCGGTCGGGTGCGACCAGCCATGGCTCACGCCGGATCTGCTCGCCCGCCTGGCCGCGGCAGCCGGGTGCGCGGCGCCGCTCGTGGGCGACACGTTCGAGCCGTTCCCCGCACGCTATCCGCCGGCGGCGCTTGACGCGCTGCGCGCCGGGCGCGACGCGCAGGCGCCCGTGCGGCGGGTGCTGGCCGAGCTCGGGCCCGAGCCGGTCGCGCTCGAGGACCCGCGGCTCGTGGCGGGGGTCAACACGCCCGAGGCGCTCGCCGCGGCGGAGCGGTCGCTAGGGTCGCGACGATGACCGCCGAGGACTGGATCGCCGACTTCGCCGCAACGCTCGGGCGCCCCGCGCCCACCGCCGAGGAGATGGACGCGATCCTCCGGCTCGCGTCGGTCGCGGCGCATGCATCCGAGCGCCGCGCGGCGCCGATCGCGTGCTGGCTCGCCGCCAGCGCGGGGCGGCCGCTGGACGAGGCGCTCGCCGCGGCCGAGGCGCTCGCGCGCGGCTGATGGCCGACGTCGCGATCGTCGGCGGCGGGGTGCTCGGTTGCGCGCTCGCGGCGTTCCTCGCCGAGGCCGGCGCGTCGGTGCGCCTGCACGAGCGCGACGTGCTCGGCGCGGGCGCGTCGGGCCGCAACTCGGGTGTCCTCGAGCATCCGTTCGACGACGCCCTCGAGCCGCTCTACGCCCGCTCGCTCGAGCACTACGGCGCGCTCGGGGGCTTCGAGCTCCCGGCCGAGCCGGTGGGCTGCCTGGTGCTCGGCGAGGACCCGGCGCCGCTGCGGGCCCAGCTCGGCGCGCTCGCCCCGCGCTACAGCTCCCTGCGCTTCGACTGGCTCGACCCCGACGACCTCGTCCGCGAGGAGCCGGGCGTGGCGGGAGACCTGCACGCGTTCCGGATCGCGACCGGACGGCCCGTCCCGCCCGCGGGCGCGGTGCGCGCCTTCGCGGCGCGCGCCCGCGCGGCCGGCGCGGAGCTGCTCGAGGGCTCCTGCGCGCGGCTCGCCCGCGACGGCGACCGCGTCACCGGCGTCGAGACGGCGGACGGGTTCGAACCGGCGGGCGCGGTCGTGATCGCGGCCGGCCCGTGGTCGGGCGAGCTCGGCCTGGCGCTCCCCGTGACGCCGCTGTGGGGCGTCGTCGCGCAGGTGCGCCTGGCGGATCCGCCCCGGCACGTCCTCGAGGAGGCGGGCACGAAGTCGCTCGTCTCCTCCGAGCCGCCGGACCCGCGGGTGTTCTCGCTGATCACGCTCGACGGCACGTCCTCGCTCGGCTCCTCGTTCGACGCGCTGGAGCCGGATCCGGGGGCCGTCGCCATCGACCTGCGCGCCCGCGGCGCCCGCTTCGTCCCCGCGCTCGCCGACGTGGAGCTCGACCGGCTGCGGCGCTGCGCACGCCCGCTCTCACCCGACGGACGGCCGCTGCTCGGGCCCGTCGCGGGCATCGAGGGGCTGCACGTCGCGAGCGGCCATGGCCCCTGGGGCGTGACGCTCGGCCCGGCTTCGGCGGAGCTCGTCGCGGCCGCGGTGCTCGACCCCGCGGCCGTCATCGCGGCAGAGCTGAACGTCGCGCGCGTGCTCTAACGTCCGGCGCGATGGCGGGCGAGGCGGCGATCACGGTTGACGGGCTGACGAAGCGCTACGGCGCACAGGCCGCGGTCGACGACCTGTCCTTCGAGGTCCGCTCGGGCGCCGTCACCGGCTTCCTCGGCCCCAACGGGGCGGGCAAGACCACGACGCTGCGGATGGTCCTCGGGCTCGCGCGCCCGAGCGCCGGGCGTGCGCTGATCTTCGGGCAGCCCTACGAGTCGCTGCCCGATCCGGCGCACACGGTCGGCGCCTCGCTGGAGGTCTCGGGCTTTCACCCGGGCCGCTCGGGACGCGACCACCTGCGCTCGCTGGCGGTGATGGCGAAGCTGCCGCGCAGCCGCGTCGAGGAGGTGCTCGACATCGTCGAGCTGCGCAGCGCCGCCGGGCGGCGCGCGGGCAAGTACTCGATGGGCATGCGCCAGCGGCTCGCGCTCGCGGCGACGCTGCTCGGCGACCCGAGCGTGCTCGTGCTCGACGAGCCGGCGAACGGCCTCGACCCGCAGGGGATTCGCTGGTTGCGCGACTTCCTGCGCTCGAAGGCCGGCGAGGGCCGCACGGTCCTGGTCTCCAGCCACGTCCTCTCCGAGGTCGCGCAGACCGTCGACGACGTCGTCGTGATCTCGCGCGGGCGCCTGTCCTACCAGGGCTCGATCGGCGACTTCACGCGCCGCGCCGGGGGCGACCTCACCCGCGTCCGCGCCGCCGGCGTCGAGCGGCTGCGACCGGCCCTCGAGGCCGCGGGTGCGACGCTGCGCGAGGGCGGCGACCACGGCGCGCTGCTCGTCGCCGACCTCGATGCGCCGGCGATCGGCGAGATCGCGCTGCGCGAGGGCGTCGCGCTCCAGGAGCTGACCGCCCACGGCGCCTCGCTAGAGGACGTCTTCCTCGAGCTGACCGCCGATCCGGTGGAGGTGGCCCAACCATGACCGCGCGGATCCACGGCGAGCTGATCAAGCTGCGCACGACGCGGACCGCGCTGGGCTTCGCGGGAGCGGGGCTGCTGCTCGTGCTTGCCACGGTGCTGATCGGCTCCCTCGCCGGACACCCGAGCACGCTGCAGGAGAAGCGCGGCGTGATCAACTTCGGCAACGTCCTCTCGGCGGTGCTGCTGCTGTTCGGCGTCGTCGGCGCGGCGGCCGAGTATCGCCACCGCACGCTCGCCCCCGCGCTGCTGATCGCGCCCAACCGCGGCAAGCTGACCTTCGCGCGGATGCTCGCCTACGCGGTCGCCGCGCTCGGCATCGGCGTGCTGATGCTGATCGTCGCCTTCGCGATCGGCATCCCGCTGCTCTCGGGCGAGAATGGCCCCGACCTGGTCGGCAGCGACTACGCCCGCGCGGCCGCCGGCGGCCTGCTCGCCTGCGTCCTGGCCGCGATCCTCGGCGTCGGCGTCGGCGTGCTCGTGCGCAACCAGGTCGCCGCCGTCGTCGGATCGCTGTGCTGGTTCTTCATCGTCGAGCCGCTGATCCCGCTGCTCTCCGACGACGCGTCGAAGTTCACGATCGGCGCGACGGCCGGCAACCTCGGCGGCCAGACGACCGACAACGCCCTCGCCTTCCTCCCGGACCTGCTCGTGCTCACGGGCTGGGCCGCGCTCTTCCTCGTCGCCGGGATCCTCGTGGACCGGCGGCGGGATGTGACGTAGCCGCCCGGCAGCGCTGCCCAACGTCAACTTCGGCTGGCGACGCGCGCCGAGTTTGCCCCCTATGTGGAGGCAAACTCGGCGCGCGATCGCCGCCACGCCGCTTGGCCTGCCACCTCCCCATGCAGCGGGGGTTGACGTTCGCCGCGCTAGGAGGACGTCGAGGGCGACGAGATGATCGCGCCCGGGTCGTGCGGGACGACGCGGACGACGCGGCGGTCCTTGCCCGCGCCGTAGACGTGGTAGTCGACGCCGTCCTTCGTCACCGACACGAACGCCTTGCCGCGGTTGTGGTTGAGGCTGGTGTTGACGAACATGCCGTCGCGCGAGCCGCCCTGGATCAGGGCGTAGTGGTGGCCCGGCACGGGCGTCATCGTCTCGCCGTCGCGCAGCTTGATCGGCGCCGGCGGGTTGCCCGGGTCGCGCGGGGGGCTGACGCGGACGATCAGCTTGTCCTTGCCGGAGCCGTAGACGTGCAGCTCCCTGCCGTCCTTGGTGACGATCTCGAACGCCTTGCCGCGGCGGGGGTTGCTGCTCGTGTTGACGAACATGCCGTCGCGCTTGCCGCCGTGGATCTCGCCGTACTTGTGACCGTCGACCGCGGTCATCGTCTCGCCCGTGCGCAGCGCGATCGCGGCGGGCGTCGCCGGCGCGCTGGCGGTGGTGTCGACGGCCCCGGTCCCGGTGGAGACGGTCGGTGCCGAGCTCGGGGAGGGAACCGAGGACGCGTGCGCGAGCAGCGCGTCGAAGCTCCGCTCGCTCTTGGTGGCGGCGTGCGCGGAAGCCGCCGCGGCAGCGGAGGACGCGGCTGCGGCCGCGGATTCGCGGGCAGCCGTGAGCTCGCCGGTGGGGGACGAACGGAGATGCATCGGCACCCGGGTGATCGGCCGCGGGTCAGCCGGCTTGAGCCGGGGGCTTGACGGCCGCCACGGCCGTCGCCACGCGCACCCAGCGCTTGCCGGCGCGGCGCTCGACGAGCAGCGTGACCCGGGCGGGGCGCTTGACGCGCGAGAGCGCGAGCCCGAACCGCGGCGTCACGCCGCCGGGGCCGAGCCGGAAGGCGCGCCGGCGCTCGGCGCGCAGACCGCCGGAGCGCAGGGTGAGCGTCGTGCGGTAGCGGCCGTTGCCGACGCCGAGCGGGCGCAGGTCGGCGACCGCCGTCGCGTGCCCCGCGGCGTCGCGCACGACGCGGAGCTCAAGTGAGCCGAGCAGCCCGTCGCTGCCCTTCGTGCCGCGCAGCGAGACGGGAACCGTGCGCTGCCGGGTGCGGATCCGCCGACGCTCGGCCAGGACGGTCGGCGCCGAGACGGTGACGAGGCCGGCGCGATCGACGGCCTGGACCTCGACCCGGCCGAAGCCGACCGCGAAGGAGCCGTCCGCGGCCGGGGCGGTCCACGCGCCGCCGTCGACGCGCCACCGCAGCAGGCCGACGCCGGCGCCGGCATCGGTCGCACCGGCGACGCAGCGGTAGCCGGTGGCCGCGCTGCTCGGCGCGCAGGCGAGCGTCGCGGCCGGCGGCGTGCGGTCGACGCGCACGACGCGCGAGAGCTCGGTGCGGTTGCCGGCGCCGTCGACCGCCACCGCGGTGATCGTCCGCTCGCCGTCACCGGCGACGGGGACGGTCGCGCCGGAGGCGGCGGGCTGGCCGGCGACCGTGAGGCTCGCGAGCCCCGATGAACCGCCGTCGGCGGTCGGCACGCAGGTCGCCGCGGTCGAGCGCCAGTCGGCGCTGCCGCAGTCCAGCGTCAGCACGGGCGCGATGCGATCGATGCGGATCGTCTCCGAGCGCCAGTCGGAGGCGTGCCCGACGGCGTCGATCGCGCGCGTCTGCAGCACGGTCTCGCCCTCGGCGCCGACGACCGCATCGGCGCTCGGGGTGATGTCGCCGTCAGGGCCGAGGCGCCACTGCACCGCGCTCACGCCCGAGCCGGCGCCGTCGTCGGCCGCGACGGTCACGGCGTAGGGCGTCGTCCGCCAGGCGGTGTCGGCGGCCGGAGTGGTGTTCTGCGGCGCGTTGACGTCGACCTGCACGGTGGTCGAGCGCCAGGCGGAGACGTTGCCCGCCAGGTCGACGGCGCGTGTGCGCACGACGTGCGTGCCGTCGGCGTCCACGCTCACCGGCCCGGGCTGCGGGTCGGCGCCGTCGAGGCTCCACTCCATGCGGTCGAGGCCCGAGCCGGCGTCGGAGCCGGTCAGCGCCTGCACGAGCGTCGCGGATTGCCACGCGGTCGGCAGCGCCGGGGTCGTGTCGAGCGGCAGGACCGTGTCGATCTTCAGCGTGCTCGTGACCCACGGCGAGGCCTGCCCCGCCACGTCGATGACGCGGTGGGCGAGCGTGTGCGTCCCGTCGCTCGTGAACGTGGCGACCGTGCCCGACGGGCCGGTCTGGGTGGCGCCGCCGTCGAGCTTGAACTCGACGCTCGCGACGCCGGAGGTGGTGTCGGTCCCGCTGACCTCGATCGTGCGCGAGCGGCTCCAGCCCGCGAGCGCGGCGGTGGTGTCGGCCGGCACGGTGGTGTCGATGCGGATCGTCTGTGCCTTCCAGCCGGACGCGTTGCCGGCGACGTCGACCGCGCGCGTCTCGAGCGTGTGCACGCCGTCGGTCGAGATCGTGACGGCGACGCCCGTGGCGCCGTGGGCGATCGGCTGGCCGTCGAGGCGCCACTCCATGCGGTCGAGGCCCGAGCCGGCGTCCGAGCCCTCCACGGCCACCGAGGCGGGACCGGTGCGCCACGCCGGCGAGGCGATCGCGGTCGAGTCGGTGGGCAGGGTGGTGTCGGCGTTGAGCGTCGGGTCGATCGTGATCGTGAACGCGCGCCAGCCCGAGGCGTTGCCCGCCTGGTCGACGACGCGCTCGCGCAGGCTGTGCGTGCCGCTGCCGCTGAGGGTGGCCTGGCTGCCGCTCGCGCCCGTATTCACGTCGCCGCCGTCGACCTGCCACTCGACGTGGTCGATGCCGCTGTGGGCGTCGGTGCCGGTGATCGCGAGGTGATACGGGTTGGCGACGGCGCTCGCGCCCGGCGCGACGGTCGTGTCGGTCGGCGCGACGAGGTCGATGTCGATCGTGTCCTGGCGCCAGGCGCTGGCGTTGCCGGCGAGGTCGAGCGCGCGGGTCAGCAGCGTGTGCGCGCCGGTGCCGGCGACCTGGATCGCCGTGCCCGGCGGGACCGAGCGGGCCGCGGCGCCGTCGACGCGGTACTCGACGTGGTCGACGCCCGAGGCGTCGTCGGAGGCGTCGAGCACGACGCCGTAGGCGCTCGCGCGCCATGCGCCGTCGGCGACCTGCGTGAGGTTGGAGGGCGCGGTCGAGTCGATCCGCACCGTGCGATCGGTCCACGGGCTCGGGTTGCCGGCGTTGTCGACGGCGCGCGTGCGCAGCGTGTGCTCGCCCTCGCCGCCGATCGTCACCGAGGCCGAGGCACCGCTGCCGGTGAGGACGCTGCCGCCGTCGAGCTGGTACTCGACGCCGGCGACGCCGGAGCCGGCGTCCGCACCGCTGACCGTCACGGACTGCGTGCCGGCGCGCCATCCTGCGGAGATGGCGGTGGTGTCGCTGGGTGCGAGGCTGTCGATCCGGACGCTGTCGGTGCGCCACGGGCTCGCGTTGCCGGCGCGATCGACGATGCGCGTGGCGAGCGCGTGCACGCCGTCGCCGGTGACCGTGGCGGTCGCGCCGGTGTGAGGGGTGCCGTCGAGCGTCCACTCGATGTGGTCGACGCCGCTCGTCGCGTCGCTGCCCGACAACGCGAACGCTCCGTCGGTGGCGCGCCAGGCGGGGCTGATCGCGGGAGTGGTGTCGGCGGGGACGACGGTGTCGGCTTGCACGGTGGTGATGGTCCAGCCCGACCAGGTGCCGGCGACGTCGCGGACGCGATGCGCGAGGGTGTGCGTGCCCTCTCCGGCGAGCGCGACCGGGGTGCCGGGGGCGGCGGTCTGGACCGCGCCGCCGTCGACGCGGTACTCGAAGGAGTCGGCGCCCGAGCCCGCGTCGGAGGCGGACAGGGTCACGCCCACCGGCGAGCCGACGTACCAGCCGGCAAGCCCGCCGGGAGCCGGCGCCGCGGTTGTGTCGGCGGGCGCGGTGGTGTCGATCGAGAGCGTGTCCGTCGCCCACGCCGACCAGTTGCCGGCGGCGTCGGCGACGCGGTGGCCGAGCACGTGGGTGCCGTCGCCGACGACCGAGACGACGTCGCCGGCTGCCGCGGCGACCGGGTCGGCGCCGTCGAGCGTGTACTCGAAGCCGGCGACGCCCGAGTCGTCGTCGGTGGCGCCGAGCGTCACGTCGACCGGCGCGGTCGCGTACCAGCCGCCGGGGCCGGCGGCGGGGAGTGCGGTGGTGTCGGTCGGCGCCGTCGTGTCGTCGGCACGCGCCGGCGACGCCGCGAAGGCGAGCACGAGCAGCGCGCAGGCGAGCGCGAGCGGGAGCGACAGGGAGCGACGCGTCATGGACATGACGCCCAGGGGATCGGCCGCGCGACCGCGTTCTTGACGCTACGGTCCGCGACGTGGCCCTCCGCGACGTCACCACGTGGTACCTGGAGCTCCCGTCGCCCGAGGCGATGACGGCGCCGCCGGAGCCTCGCGACGGCCTGGAGGTCCGCCGCGCGGTCGTCCCCTCGCCGGAGCTGTCGCGCGGCCTCTACGCCGCCGTCGGGAGCGACTGGTGGTGGGTCGACCGGCTGAGCTGGGACTGGGAGCGCTGGCACGCGCACCTCTCGCGGCCGGAGGTCGAGACCTGGGTCGCCTACGAGGACGGCACGCCCGCGGGCTACGCCGAGCTGGTGGCCGAGGACGGCCACGTCGAGCTCGCGAGCTTCGGCCTGCTGCCGGCCTTCATCGGACGCGGGATCGGCCCGCGCCTGCTCGACGCGTCGCTGCGCCGCGCCTGGGCGATGACCGATCCGCCGCCCGGCCGGGTGTGGGTGCACACCTGCTCGCTCGACGGCCCCGCCGCGCGACGCACCTATGAGGACCGCGGGCTGCGCGAGTACCGCGAGCACACGGCGCCGGTGACCCTCCCCGACGCGCGGCCCGAGCCCTGGCCGGGGGCGAACCGGCCGGCGGCGTCGTGACGCGCTGGCTCGTCGACGCCTCCAACGTGATCGGCTCGCGCCCGGACGGCTGGTGGCGCGACCGAGACGGCGCGACACGGCGGCTGCTGGACCGGCTCGACGCGCTCGCGCGGAGCGAGCCGGTGACCGTGGTGCTCGACGCGGGCGATCCCGCGCTCGCGCGGCGCGAGGGCCCGCTGCGCGTCGTGATCGCCCCGCGCCGGGGCCGCGACGCCGCCGACGACGAGATCGTCCGCATGCTCGAGGCCGACCCCGACCCGGCCGCGTGGCGGGTCGTCACCTCCGACGCCGAGCTGGGGCGCCGCGTGCGTGCGCTGGGCGCCGAGGTCGAGGGCGCGAGCGGCTTCCGTTCGCGCCTCGACGGCTGACTAGGCTTGCGTCGTGGCCGAGGTCCTCTACTACGCGATCCCCTTCTTCGTGCTGCTGCTCGTGGTCGAGGCGCTCTCGTTCCGCCACTACGAGGGCGAGCTGGCCGGCTACGAGACGCACGACACGCGCACGAGCCTGACCATGGGCCTCGGCAACGTGACGATCAACGTCCTCTGGAAGCTCGTCGTCGTCGCGATCTACGCGGCGCTCTACGAGTTGACGCCGCTGCGCCTGGATCCGCACAACCCGCTGACCTGGGTCGCGCTGTTCCTCGCCGACGACCTCGCCTACTACTGGTTCCACCGCGTCTCGCACGAGAGCCGCGTGTTCTGGGCCAGCCACGTCGTCCACCACTCGTCGACGCACTACAACCTCTCGACCGCGCTGCGCCAGACCTGGGTCCCGATGACCTACCTGCCGTTCTGGCTGCCGCTGCTGCTGCTCGGCTTCCCGCCGTGGATGGTGCTGCTCGCGCAGGCGTGGTCGCTGATCTACCAGTTCGGCCTGCACACGGAGCGGATCGAGCGGCTGCCGCGCCCGCTGGAGGCGAGCTTCAACACCCCGAGCCACCACCGCGTGCACCACGGCTCCAACGAGGTCTACCTCGACCGCAACTACGGCGGGATCCTGATCATCTGGGACCGGCTGTTCGGCTCCTTCGAGCCGGAGGGCGAGCGCGTCCGATACGGCCTGACGACGAACATCGGCACCTTCCGGCCCCTGCGCGTCGCCTTCGGCGAGTACGCCTCCCTGTGGCACGACATCCGCGTGGCGCACGGTGCGCGCACCAAGCTGGCGCTCGTCTTCCGCGGCCCGGGCTGGCGCCCGGCGGGCGAGGACGAGGTGTCCGAGCCCGTGCGCGGTTAGCTCACGCCGGGCGGATCACCGTCGCGCGGAAGCGCTCCGGCAGGCGGCGGAGGTTCTGCAGGCGGTGGTCGGCGACGTCGATGATCTCCTCGCCCGCGAGCCGCGCCAGCGGGCGCAGGCGCGGGTCCTCGACGACCGCGGCGAGCGCGCGGCGCTCGCCTGCGAGCACGACGGCCTCGAGGTCGTCGTGGTGGGGCGCCAGGACCCGCGCGGCGAGGGCGGCGGCGGCACTCTCGGCGTCGCGCTTGGGACGCCCGGCGACGGCGGAGTCGACCAGCCGGCCGCCCGAGAACAGCCCCGCGGCGTGCCCGCGCGGGCCGACGAGGATCACGCCGGTCACGCGCTCGCGCCCCGCGTGGGCGACGAGCGGCTCGACGAGGAAGCCGTCGACCGGGCCCGTATGGACGCCCTCGAGCGGCGGGAACGGCGGGTCGCAGGCGATGCGCGACCCGTCGGCGGCCGTGTAGGTCACGCGGCCGGGGCGGACGTCGGTGCCCTGGACGCCGCCGTGCTCGGCGGCCCAGGCGTCGAGCCAGGCGCCGAGCGCCTCGGGCTGGACGGCGGTGCTCACGTCAGTAGCGGCGCCGCTCACGGCCGCGGGAGCCGAGCGTGTCGAGCTCCTCCAGCGACATCCCGGCGCCCTCGGCGACGCAGGTGAGCGGCGCGTCGGCCATCCGCACCGGCATGCCGGTCTCGAGGTGCACGCGGTCGACGAGGCCGCGCAGCAGCGAGCCGCCGCCGGCGAGCAGGATGCCCTCCTTGGTGATGTCCGCGGCGAGCTCCGGCGGCGTCTCCTCGAGCGTGTCGTGGACGGCCTCGCAGATCGCGGCGAGCGCCGGCTCGATCGCGGTGCGGACCTCGACCGAGTCGAGCTCGATCTCGCGCGGCAGGCCCGACATCAGGTCGCGGCCGCGGATGCGGGTGCGCAGCTCCTGTGGGAGCGGCTCGGCGGAGGCGATCGCGAGCTTGATCTGCTCCGCGCTCTGCGTGCCGATCGCCATGCGGTGCTCGAGGCGCAGGTGGGTGGTGATCGCGTCGTCGAGGTCGTAGCCGCCGGTGCGCAGCGAGCGCGCGACGACGATCGAGCCGAGCGAGATGACGGCGACCTCGGTGGTGCCCCCGCCGACGTCGACGACCATCCGGCCGACGGGCTCGGCGATCTCGAGGCCCGAGCCGATCGCGGCGGCGAGCGACTCCTCGATCAGGTGCACCTCGCGCGCGCCAGCCGAGCGGGCGGCCTCCTCGACGGCGCGGCGCTCGACGTCGGTGATTCCCGACGGCGCGCACATGACCAGCCGCGGGCGGCTGAAGCGGCTGGTGAGCACCTTGTCGACGAACTGGCGCAGCATCGCCTCGCAGACGTCGAAGTCGGCGATCACCCCGTGGCGAAGCGGGCGGTCGGCGGAGATCGAGGCGGGCGTGCGGCCGATCATCCGCTGGGCGTCGGCCCCGACGGCGTGCACCTCGTTGGTCCGCTGGTCGATCGCGACGACCGACGGCTCCGAGAGCACGATCCCCCGCCCGCGCACGTAGACGACCGTGTTGGCCGTCCCGAGGTCGATCGCCATGTCCCCGACAGGGCGCACGGCGGACAGCGACCAGTGGCGTCGGTTCCGTCCGGCGAGGGGCACCGCACCCACTCAAGCAGATGAACCTGGACGTTTCGGCAACGCGCGTTGCTCAGTCGCCGTACCAGTCGGGCTGGTCCTCCTGGAGGTCCACCCAGACCGATTTCACCTGCGTGTAGTGCTCCATCACGCCGAGGCCGTTCTCGCGGCCGTAGCCCGACTGCTTGTAGCCCCCGAAGGGGACGAGCCAGTTCCAGACGCGGTAGTTGTTGATCCAGACCGTCCCCGCCTGCAGCCGGTGAGCGACCCGGTGCGCGCGCTTGACGTCGCGGGTCCAGACCGCGCCGGCGAGCCCGTATGGCGTGTCGTTGGCGATCGCGATCGCCTCCTCCTCGTCGTCGAAGCCGATCACGGCGGTGACCGGTCCGAAGATCTCCTCGCGCGCCACGCGCATGTCGTTGGAGACGCCGTCGAGGATCGTCGGGGAGAAGAACCAGCCGGGATCGTCGCCGGGCGGGGCGCCGCCGGTGGCGACGCGGGCACCCTCGCCGGTGGCGATGCCGACGTAGGAGGCGATCTTGTCGAGCTGGCGCCTGGAGGTCTGCGCGCCGACCTGCGTCGCCGGGGCGAGCGGGTCGCCGACCCGGATCGCGGCCGCCTTGGCCGTGAAGCGCTCGACGAACTCGTCGCGCACGGCCTCGTGCACCAGCGTGCGCGAGGCCGCCATGCACGACTGGCCGGCCGCGGAGAAGATGCCGTAGGCCGAGCGACGGACCGCCTGCTCGATCTCGGCGTCGGCGAACACGATGTTGGGCGACTTGCCGCCGAGCTCGAAGGTCCCGGGCGTGATCGTCTGCGCGGCCGCGGCGGCGATCGCTCGGCCGGTCTGGGTCGAGCCGGTGAAGGCGATCTTGTCGAGCCCCGGATGCGCGACGAGCGCCGCTCCGGCGCGGGCGCCGAACCCGGGCAGGACGTTGAGGACGCCGTCCGGGAGCAGGCCCGCGTCGTGGATCAGCGCGGCGAGCGCGAGCGCCGACACCGGCGTGTCCTCCGCCGGCTTGAGCACGATCGCGTTGCCGCCCGCGAGGGCGGGCGCGGCCTTCCAGCTCAGCATGACCAGCGGCGAGTTCCAGGGAATGATCGCCCCGACCACGCCGAGCGGCTCGCGGCGCGTGTAGGTGAACGCCGGGCCGGCGTCGGGCAGCGTCGTGCCGAGCACCGCCTGGCAGACGCCCGCGAAGAACTCCCAGTAGCGGACGATCAGCCCCAGCTCGGCCTTGGTCTCGCGCAGCGCCTTGCCGTTGTCGCGCGACTCGATCAGCGCGAGCTCGTCGAAGTGCTCGGCGACGAGCTGTGCGATCGACCACAGCACCCGCGCCCGGTCCGCGGCGAGGCTGCGCCCCCAGCCGCCCTCGAAGGCGGCCCGCGCCGCTGCGACGGCCGCGTCGACGTCCTCCTCGCCCGCCTCGGCGACGCTCTGCCACGGCGTCGCGAGCGCCGGCTCATAGGCGTCGAAGACGCGCCCGTCGGCGGCGTCGCGCCACCCGCCGCCGACGAACAGCCTCAGCGATCCGTCGGGTCCGCGGGGCAGCCGGTCGAGCAGCGCGGGTCCGGTCACCCCATGGTTCTACCGCGGATCCTGTCCGCCGTGGTGTGCGATGAAGGCGAGCGTCCGCAGCCAGGCGTCCTCGGACGCGTCCTTGAACTCCTCGTACTTGCGGTCGAAGAACGAGTGCGGGGCGCCCTCGTAGATCACGAACTCGTTCTCGACGTCGGCATCGGCGAGCGCCGCCTCGAGGCTCGCCACGTCGGCGGGCGGGATCGCCGGATCGGCGCCGCCCATCAGCCCCAGGATCGGGGTGCCGTGCATGTCGGGGGCGCGGTCGAGCGGCCCGGGCTCGTCGTTGCGCGGCCCCGGCCGGCCGTAGAAGCCGACCGCCCCCGACAGGCCGTGGCCGCCGGTCGCCGCGAGCCAGGAGTTCGAGCCGCCGAAGCAGAAGCCGACCGTGAAGACGGCGCGGCAGTCGCCGCCCTCGGGCGTGCGCAGCCGGTGCACGGCGGCGCCGATGTCGAGCTGGAGCGTCTTGTAGCGCGTCTGGGCCACGTGGGGCGCGTAGTCCCAGTCGTCCGGGCGCTTCTCGACCCCGGCGGTGCGACCGAAGTAGTCGATCGCGACCGCGCGCACGCCGCGCTCGGCGAAGCGCAGCGCGAGCTCCTCGTAGAAGCGGTAGAGGCCGCGGACGTCCGGCAGCACCACGACGCCGGTGCCGATGTGATCCTCGGGGACGGCGTCGAACGCCGCGAAGCGGTTGCCGTCGGGCGCCTCGAGCACGAGATCCTCGTGCGAGACGGCCGCGCCGGCGATCGGCGTGATGGGCGGAAGGGAGTCGGCGTCGAAGCACATGAGCAGGATCCTTCCACGCCTCAGCCCTGCTCGATCACGTCGAGCGTGCCGGGCGACAGCTCGACCTCGCGGCCCGTGGCGGCGACGAGCTCCGCGACGGCCTCGGGCGTCCGCGGCGGCGGGCTCGCGTCCAGCACGATCCGCGCGACGTCGCCGCGCGTCGCCTTGACCATGTGGGAGACCGGCGTGCGCCTGCCGTCGCGCTCGACGAACGCCCGCACCGCGAGCGCCAGGCCGCCACGCGGACGCCAGGCCGCCGCATAGCCGCCCGAGCGCATGTCGACGATCAGGGCGTCGCCGGGCAGCGCGTCGCGCAGCGGCTCCCGCCAGTGCGCCGCGAGACCGCCGATCCCCGGCAGCCTCGCATCGATCGGCAGCTTGTAGGCGGGGATCCGGTCGTCGGGCGACAGCACGCCCCACAGGCCGCTGAAGATCAGCACGCGCCGACGGGCGCGCAGCGGCAGCTCGGCGAGCCCGAGGCGCCCGAAGAGCACGCCGGTGTAGACCGCGGACGCCTTCGCGGCCGGCGCGCGCAGCAGCGCGTCGCCGTCCGGCAGCGCGCGCAGGACCGCCTCGCGGGCGGCGGTCAGCTGCGGGTGCGACAGCGCGGCGAGGTCGACGGGACGGCCGCGGCGGGGCGCGGTCTTGCCCTCGGAGGGCGGCAGCAGGACGAGCACGGGTGCGGCAGCCTAATCTCCGAGGTCATGACCTACGTCGCCGCCGAGGACCGCTACGAGCCCATGCCCTACCGCCGCTGCGGGCGCAGTGGCCTGATGCTGCCCGCCGTCTCGCTCGGCCTATGGCACAACTTCGGCCACGAGCGGCCCGTCGACACGCAGCGCGCGATCCTGCGGCGCGCGTTCGACCTGGGCGTCACGCACTTCGACCTGGCCAACAACTACGGGCCGCCCTACGGGTCGGCGGAGACGAACTTCGGGCGCATCCTGCGCGAGGACCTCCGGCCCTACCGCGACGAGCTCGTCATCTCCACCAAGGCCGGCTACGACATGTGGCCCGGCCCCTACGGTGACCACGGCTCGCGCAAGTACCTGCTCGCCAGCCTCGACCAGAGCCTGTCGCGGATGGGGCTCGACTACGTCGACATCTTCTACTCGCACCGCTTCGACCCGGACACGCCGCTCGAGGAGACGATGGGTGCGCTCGACACCGCGGTGCGGTCGGGCAAGGCGCTCTACGCGGGCATCTCCTCCTACTCGGGCGAGCGCACCCAGCAGGCCGTGCGGATCCTGCAGGAGCTCGGCACGCCGCTGCTGATCCACCAGCCGTCGTACTCCCTGCTCAACCGCTGGATCGAGCCCGAGCTGCTCGACGCGCTCGAAGAGGTCGGCGCAGGCTGCATCACGTTCTCGCCGCTCGCGCAAGGGATGCTCACCGACAAGTACCTGAACGGCATCCCGGAAGGCTCGCGCGCGACGCAGAACTCTTCGCTGTCCCCGGACCTGCTGACCGACGAGGCGCTGGAGAAGATCCGCGAGCTGAACGGGATCGCGCAGGGCCGCGGCCAATCGCTCGCCCAGCTCGCGCTCGCGTGGACGTTGCGCGACCCGCGCGTCACCTCGACGCTGATCGGCGCGTCGAGCGTCGCACAGCTCGAGGACTCACTCGGTGCGCTCGACAAGCCGGAGTTCTCCTCCGACGAGCTCGCCGCGATCGATCGCTACGCCACGGAGAGCGACATCAATCTCTGGCAGCGCTCGAGCAGCGAGTCGTAGCTCGTACTACTGCGTGTTGCCGGCGACGATGCGGTCGTACGCGCGGCGAACGGGCGAGTTCGGATCGGGGACCTGCGACGCGTCACGGCGGCTCTGCTCGACGATGAACTTGTCGAGCGCGCGGACTGCCTGACCGAAGGACCTGCCGTCTCCCATGCCAGTGGGTTTCGGGGGTTTGGCCCTTCGAGGTAATCCCTTGGACGAGTGAGCCGCCGC
>DATBDM010000044.1:0-23100 GCA_036269915.1 Solirubrobacteraceae bacterium
CCGACGACGCCCGCGGCCGCGATCGCCGCGCCCCACACGAGCACGGCGGCGATGACGATGCGCCCGAGCCAGCGGGCGTGCTCGACCCAACCGGTGGTGAGCGCCGCGACCGTGGCGCCCGCCGAGACCGACGCGTAGAGCAGGCCGGTCCCCGCCGCGCCCGAGTGGTAGACGGTGAGCGAGAGCACGGCGAACAGCGCGCGCGGCATCCCGAAGGTCATCGCCGCGATGTCGATCACGAAGGAGCCCATGAGCGCGCGGTTGCCGCGCACGAAGCGCAGGCCCTCGGCGATCGAGCGCCCGACGGCGAGCGGCGCGCCGGAGGGCACCGGCCGCATCTCGCGCAGCGGCAGCGAGGCGAGGAAGGCGACGAGGAACGCCCCGGCGTCGACCGCGTAGGTCGCGCCGACGCCGAGCCACGCGATCAGCAGGCCGCCGGCGCCCGGACCGACCACCGAGGCGACCTGCGTGAGCCCGAAGTTCAGCGACAGCGCGGAGCGCAACCGCTCCGGCCCGGCGAGCCCCGGCACCATCGCCGAGCGCGCGACGTTGACGACGGCGCCGGCCCCCGCCAGCAGGCCCGCGAGCACGAAGACGAGCACGATCGGGGGCTGCTCGAACAGCGTGATCGCGGCCAGGCCGGCGACGATCACCATCTCCGCGAACTGGGCCAGCAGCAGCAGCCGGCGGCGGTCGATGCGGTCGGCGATCGCGCCGCCCAGCAGCGACGCGGCGACGAGCGGGCCGAGCTCCACGACGCCCAGCAGCCCGACGAGAGCCGCCGAGTGCGTGAGCACGTACACCTGATACGGGACGGCGACGAGAGCCGCCTGCGTGCCGAGCGCCGAGAGCGCCTGGCCGAGCAGCACGAGCCGCAGATCCCGCGACTCGCGCACGGCGGTCAGGTCGACGGCGAAGCGCGGCACCCGCAGCAGGCTAGAGCTCGATGTGCTGGCCCATCACGACGGTGCGCTCGTCGGGGATCTTGAAGTACTCCACCGGGTTGGCCGCGTTGCGGGCCAGTACCAGGAAGAGCTTCAGCCGCCACGGGCGCATCGGCGGATGCTCGGACGGCACGATCGTCATCTTCGAGAGGAACCACGAGGCGTGATCGAGGTCGACGTCGCCCTCGAGCCGCTTGCGCACACGCTGCAGCTCCGCCGGGATGTCGGTCGAGTCCTGGAAGCCGAACGAGGCGGTGACGTGGGTGATGCCGTCGTCGCGGAAGCCGAGGTCGTCGACGCTCACGCGCTCGGCGTGGTGGACGTGCGGCACGTTGCGCGTCTGCACCGACACGATCACGACGCTGTGGTGGATGGCGTGGTTGTGCTCGACGTTGGCGCGCAGCGCGAGCGGCGTCGTCTCCTGGTTGGCCGACAGGAACACCGCGCAACCCGGCGGGCGGTAGACCGGCGGGCTCATCGCGTGGACGTCGCGGATGAAGTCGCGCAGCGATCCCTCCTCCTCGGTGCGGCGCTCGGTGACGAGCACACGCCCCCGCTGCCAGGTGGCGAGCACGGTGAAGACGATGGCGGCGATCAGCAGCGGGAACCAGCCGCCGTGGAGCACCTTCGTGAGGTTCGCGGTGAAGAACGCGAGGTCGACGACCAAGAACGCCGCGGCGCCGGCGATCGCGACCCACAGCGGCTTGTGCCAGAGCACCCGCACGACGACGAAGAAGAGGATCGTGTCGATGGCCAGTGTGCCGGTGACGGCGATCCCGTAGGCGGACGCGAGCTTCTGCGAGGAGCCGAAGCCGATCACCAGCGCGAGCACCGCGACCATGATCCCCCAGTTGACCGCCGGCACGTAGACCTGGCCCGCCTCGTGCTCGGAGGTGTGGCGGATGTGCACGCGTGGCAGGAAGCCGAGCCCGACCGCCTGGCGGGTCACGGAGAACGCGCCGGAGATCACGGCCTGCGAGGCGATGATCGTCGCGACCGTCGCCAGCGCGACCATCGGGATGCGCGCCCAGTGCGGGAAGAGCAGGAAGAACGGGTTGTCGATCGCCGAGTGCTCGCGCAGGATCAGCGACCCCTGGCCCATGTAGTTGAGGATCAGCGCGGGGAACACGATCACGAACCACGCGCGGCGGATCGGCGAGCGGCCGAAGTGACCCATGTCGGCGTACAGGGCCTCGGCGCCGGTGACCGTGAGCACGACGGCGCCGAGCGAGATGAACGCGGTGCCGGGATGGGCGGTGAAGAAGGCCAGCCCGTAGCTCGGCGACAGCGCGCGCAGGATCCCCGGGTGCTCGATCACGTGGCCGAGCCCGGCGATCGCCAGGACCAGGAACCAGACGCCCATGATCGGCCCGAACGCCCGGCCCACCGCGCCGGTCCCGAAGCGCTGGATCGAGAACAGCACGACGATGATCGCCACGGTGAACGGGACCACGAGGTCGGACATGCCGGGGGAGACGATCTCCAGCCCCTCGACCGCGGAGAGCACGGAGATCGCCGGCGTGATCATCCCGTCGCCGTAGAACAGCGACGCCCCGATGAGCCCGAGGGCGATCAGCGCGCGCTTGGCCCTGGGCTGCAGCGCGACCTCCTGGATCTTGGCGATCAGCGCCATGATCCCGCCCTCGCCGTTGTTGTCCGCGCGCATGATCAGCGTCACGTACTTGATCGAGACGATGATCGTGATCGACCAGAAGACGAGCGAGACGACTCCGTAGATGTCCACCTGGGTCGGCTTGACGGCGTGGTTGTCGGCGCTGAAGACCGCCTGCAGGGCGTACAGCGGGCTGGTGCCGATGTCGCCGAAGACGACCCCGAGCGCGCCGAGGGTCAGCGCGGCCATGCCGGCGTGCTGCTTGCGAGGGGAGGTCACTGCCGCAAGGGAGTACCCCATCGGACGTCCGTCGAGCGCGGTTTGACCTGCTCTCGCACGAGGAATGCTGCTCGCACCGGGTCCGCAGGACCCTCCCGAACCCGAAGGAGCCCCGCATGGTCGACATCGGCCCTCCGATCGGCCTCATGGCCATCGGCCTCGTCCTCTGGCTCGCCGTCACGGCGACCATCGCCGGCATCTCGATCCAGACGATCGGCGTGATCCTCTTCGTCGTCGGCGTGGTCTGGCTCGTCATCGAGCTCGCGCAGACGCGCTCGCGCCGCACCACCCACGTCCGCGAGGCGCCCGTCGCCCGCGAGCGCGTGGTCGAGCGCGACGTGATCTGACGCCGTGGAGGACGAGGTCCAGGCCCGCGGCGGGGTGATCCGCCTCGGGCAACTGCTGCAGGTCGCGGGCCTGGCCGAGTCCGGTGGCGACGCGAAGGCGCTGCTGGCGTCGGGTGTCGTCCGGGTCAACGGCGAGCCCGAGAGCCGCCGCGGCCGCCAGCTGGTCCCCGGCGACGTCGTCACCGTGGCCGAGGAGTCGGTCCGGATCAGCTAGGGCGTCAGGCGGAGGACAACGCCCTCCCGCCGAAGGCAACCCATCGCCTCGTTGCCCGTTTCGAGGTCAGGGATATGCGGGCTTCCACGTCAGTCGAATGGGCCATGTGCGCGTTCTGCAAACGCTTCGCGCCCTGTCGGCGCTGGTTCGGCCTGTGGCGTTGCGACAAGTGCCGACCGTGACTTCGGGGAACTCGACGCGCCCGGCAGGATTCGAACCTGCGACCTCGCGCTCCGGAGGCGCGCGCTCTATCCACTGAGCTACGGGCGCTTGCGCCGACCCACCTTAGCGGCGGCGCCACCACTCGGCAGCCGCCGGCTCCGCCACCGACGTCTCGACCAGCGAGGCGACCAGGTCGTCGCCGGCACCGGGAACGGGATGGGCTGGACCGCGCAACGGGACGACCACGTCGGCCAGGGCGGCCAGCGGTCCGTCGGGGTCGTGGGTGATCGCCACCGTGCGCGAGCGGCCGCGGTGGCGCTCGAGCGCCGCGACCGTCTCCTCGGTCGCGCCCGAGGCGGAGATGCCGATCGCCACGACGTCCTCGCCCGGCGGCACGGGGACGTCGGTGGAGGAGAGCTCGGCCACGGCGTGGACCCCGCGGCGGCGCAGCGTGGCGGCGGCGGGCAGCGCGGCGAGGCCGGCGGGCTCGACGAGGAAGCCGTCCGGGTTCACGCGAGCATCCTGGCGAAGCTCGCCATCGGCGCGTAGGTCCACTCGGGCACGACGCGCTGCGCGTACACGAGCTCCGCGCACTCCTTGGCCAGCTCCAGCGCGCCGAGCAGGTCCTCGTCGACGCGCACCGGCGCTGCCGGGGCGTAGGCGTTCAGGACGGCCTCGCGCGCGCCGCCGATCCAGCTCGCGGGCGCGGCGCCGCCGGCGCGGCGCGACGCGGCCGAGCCGACGTGGTCGACGCAGCGCAGCACGCAGGCGAGGTCGTAGAGCGGCGTGTCCAGGCGCCGGCGATCGGCGAGCGGCTTCGTCGGATCGCCTTCGAAGTCGATCACCAGGGGCGGGGCGGCGAGGTCGACGCGCAGGACCTGGCCGACGTGCAGGTCGCCGTGGACGCGCGTGACCGCCGGCGGCGCGAAGCCCGCGAGCGTTTCGAGGCGGGCGAGCGCCGTCGGGGCCAGCGCCGCGACCTCGGCGTCGCGCGACGCCGCGCCGGCCAGCGCGGCCTCGCCTCCGGCGCGGTGGCGGGCGAGCAGCTCCGGCGTCCCGGCGCGCAGGCCGAAGGCGTCGGCGAGCGCCTGGTGCAGCTCCGCCGTCGTGCGCCCGAGCGCGCGCCACTCGGCGGCGTCGAACGGCGCGTCGCCGCGGAGGGCGGCGGCCGCGCGCTCGATCGGCCCCTCCCAGGAGCCCTCCGCGTCGGGCACGAAGGCCTGCAGCAGCGCGAGCGCGGTGTCGCGCTCGCCGTCGACCCAGTGCAGCGAGCCCGCGAAGCCGGGGACCGGCGCGTCCGTGTCCGCGAGGGCGCCGAGCAGCTCGATCTCGACGTGTGGCCCGGGCACGGGCCGGCGGTAGGCCTTGACCAGCAGCGCCTCGCCCAGCGCGATGACGCTGTTGGAGAGATCGGTCGCCGGGATCCGCTGGCGGCCGCCGAGCGCACCGCCGAGGGCCTTGAGCGCCGGACCCCCGCGCAGCTCGAGCCGGCCGCCGTCGCCCTCCAGCGAGCGGGCGCGCAGCGAGGCGAGCAGCGGTCCCCAGGCCAGGTCGGGCGGCACGTCGAGGTAGCTCTCAGAGCCGCCGTCGGCGTACGCGATGTCGAGGAAGCGCAGCCCGCCGGCGCCGCCGCGCGGCCGGACGCTGGCGACCGTGCGGCCCTTGCCCGCGAACCAGCGGGCCGTCTCGTCGATCCCCTTGGTATTCATGCCCGCAGCCATTCCTCGGACGAGAGACCCTACGTGAGCACGATCGCGTTCTTCCCCGAAGGGGCCTACGGGCCCACGAACAACTGCGTCGGCATCGGCGACGTGCTCCGCCGCCGTGGCCACCGCGTCGTCTTCATCGTGGAGGAGTCGTTCGCGGGCACGCTCGAGGCGCAGGGGTTCGAGGAGCGCCTGATGCGCCTCGGGCCGCCGCCGGAGGCAGACGAGGTGCCCGGGCAGTTCTGGAAGGACTTCATCCGCGACACCGCGCCCGTGTTCCGCACGCCGACGATCGAGCAGCTCGGGACGTTCATCGCCCCGACCTTCCAGGCGCTGCTCGACGGCGCCCGCTACGTCGACGACCGGCTGCGCGAGATCGTCGACGAGGTCCGGCCGCACGTGATCGTCGAGGACAACGTCGTCGCGTTCCCGGCGCTGCCGGCCTCCGGCATCCCGTGGGTGCGGATCGCTTCCTGCAACCCGGCCGAGATCAAGGACGAGGAGGTCCCGCCGCCGTTCTCCGGCTACGCGGCCGGGGAGCGCTCGCGCTGGGAGGCGTACTGGGACGAGTACCGGCGCACCCACGCGGAGATGCACGCGGCCTTCGACGCCTTCTGCGTCGAGCGCGGCGCGCCGCCGCTGCCGGACCTCGAGTTCATCCACGAGTCGCCGCACCTGAACCTCTACCTCTATCCCGACGAGGCCGACTACGCCCGGGCGACGCCGCTCGACGGCCGCTGGGTCAACCTGCAGGCGAGCGTGCGCACGACCGACGCGGCGTGGGAGCTGCCCGAGCCGCTCGCCTCGGCCGACGGCCCGCTGATCTACCTCAGCCTCGGCTCGCTCGGCTCGGGCGACGTCGCGCTGATGCAGAAGCTGATCGACGCGCTCGCGGACACGCGCTATCGCGTCATCGTCTCGATGGGCCCCCAGCACGAGCAGCTGCGCCTGGCCACGAACATGGCCGGCGCCGAGTTCCTCCCGCAGACCTCGCTGCTGCCGCGGGTCGACCTCGTCATCACCCACGGCGGCAACAACACGGTCACCGAGAGCCTCTACTTCGGCAAGCCCATGATCGTGATGCCGTTGTTCTGGGATCAGTACGACAATGCGCAGCGCATGGACGAGACCGGCTTCGGCATCCGGCTGGACACCTACGGCCACAAGCCGGAGCAGCTGACGATCGCGATCGAGAGCCTGCTCGGCGACCGCTGGCTGCACGAGCGCCTCGACGCGGTCTCGACGCGGCTGCAGGCCGCGCCCGGCACGATCACCGCGGCGGACGCGATCGAGCGGCTGCTATGAGCCTCGCGGCGGTCAACCCGGTGCTGTGGCTCGAGCAGGTCATGGCCGAGGACCCCGGCGAGGCCTGTCCGCCGCTCGCCGGCGCCGCGACAGCCGACGTCTGCGTGGTCGGCGGCGGGCTGCTCGGGCTGTGGACCGCGCTCGAGGTCGCCGAGCAGGCGCCGGACGCGAGGGTCGTGCTGATCGAGGGCGAGGCCTGCGGGTTCGGGGCGAGCGGGCGCAACGGCGGCTGGATGACGAGCTGGTGGGACGAGCTCGACGGGCTCCAGGCGCGCTTCGGCGCCGCCGACGCGCGCTGGCTCGCCGCGCGCTCCTCGGAGGCGATCGACCGGGTGCAGCTCGTGACGGAGGCGGCGGGGATCGACTGCGGCCTGCGCCGGGGCGGCGCGCTGATCGCCGCGACGGCGCCGGCCCAGCTCACACGACTGCCGAGCGCGATGGAGGGGCCGGTACGGCGGCTCGACGCCGACGAGCTGCGACGCCGCACCGGCACGGCCGTCGGGCTCGCGGGCGTCGAGCTCTCCGACGCGGCCGCCGTCCATCCGGCGCGGCTCGTGCGGGGGCTGCGGCACCTCGCCCTGCGTCGCGGCGTGCGGATCTTCGAAGGCACCCAGATGCGCGCCCTCGAGCGCGGTCGCCCGCCGCGGGTGATCACCAGCGCGGGACGGGTGGATGCCGGCGCGGTCGTGATCGCGCTCGGCGCCTGGGTCGCGCGCCTGCGCGAGGTGCGCCGCGCGGTGCTGCCCGTAGCGAGCCACATCGTCGCGACCGAGCCGATCCCCGAGCGGATCGAGCAGTTGGGGTGGACCGGCGGCGAGCTGCTCGGCGACCCGCGCACGCTCGTGCACTACAGCCAGGTCTCGCCCGACGGGCGGATCGTCTTCGGGCGCGGCGGCGGCGTGTTCGGCAGCGCGGGGCGCGTCGTCGGGCGCCACTTCGCCGACCCGGCCGCCGTGCGCGACGTCGAGGCCGGCCTGCGGCGCTGGTTCCCGTCGCTGGCCGACGTCCGCATCACCCACTCCTGGGGCGGTCCCGTCGACCACGCGCCCGGCCACCTGCCCTGGGTCTCCGAGCTCGGCGACGCCGGCACGGTCCACTACGCGGCGGGGTTCTCCGGCAACGGCGTGGCGCCGAGCGCCTTCGTCGGGCAGATCCTCGGCCGGCGGGCGCTGGGAATCGACGACGAGCTGACGCGCTGCGCGCTCGTCGGCGACCCGCCGGGGCTGCTCCCGCCCGAGCCGCTGCGCACCGCGGGCGGCTTCGTCGTGCGCGACGCGGTGCGCCGCGCCGAGGCGCGCGAGGAGCAGGGCGAGCGCCCGGATGCGCTCACCGACCGGCTGCGGCGCCTCGTGTGGTTCACCGTCCCGGGGGCGCTCGACCCGCGCGCGCGGCGCTCGAGGTGAGGCTGGCGATCATCGCCGACACGCACCTGCCGCGCGGCCGGCGGGCGCTGCCGGCCGCGTGCGAGGCGCGGCTGCGCGCGGCGGACGCGATCCTCCACGCGGGCGACTTCGTCGAGGCGCCGGTGCTGCGCGGGCTCGAGGCGCTCGGCCCGCCGGTCCATGCGGTGTCCGGCAACCAGGACGACCCGGTGCTCCGGCACGTGCTGCCCGAGGTGCGGACGGTCACCGCCGGCGGCGCACGGATCGCGATGGTCCACGACGCGGGTCCTGCCGGCGGGCGGCTCGCCCGGATGCGCCGCCGCTTCCCGGACGCCGACGCGGTCGTCTTCGGCCACTCGCACATCCCGCTGCTCGAGCGCGACGGCGACGGCTTCGCCATCTTCAACCCCGGCTCGCCCACCGACAGGCGCCGCCAGCCGGTGCACACGATGGGTCTCGCCACGGTCGCGGACGGCCGGATCGACTTCGAGCTGGTCGAGCTCGGCTGAACGCCGGGGCTAGGCTCGGAGGCGCCCATGGACCTCTCGCTCTTCTTCGCCGGCACCGCCGGGTCGGTGCCGACCGCGCGCCGCGGGCTGCCCGCCCTGCTGCTGCGGGCCGGCGGCGAGCGGATCCTGTTCGACTGCGGCGAGGGCACCCAGCAGCAGCTGCTGCGCTCGATCGGGCTGCCGGACGTCGACGCGATCTTCCTCACCCACCTGCACCTCGACCACTGGCTCGGCCTCGTCGGGATGCTCAAGACCTTCGACCTGCGGGCGCGCGAGCGGCCGCTCGTCATCTACGGGCCGGGCGGGCTGCGGCAGCTGTTCGCGATGCTGCGACCGGTGATCGGGCGGGTCGGCTACCCGCTGGAGCTGGCCGAGCTCGACCGCCACGACGAGGTCCGCTTCGGCACCTACGCGATCGCGGCCTTCCCGGTCAAGCACCGTGTCGAGGCGTACGGCTACGCCTTCGAGGAGGACGATCGTCCCGGCCGCTTCGACGCCGCGCGGGCGAGCGAGCTGGGGATCACGCCCGGGCCGGACTTCGGGCGCCTGCAGCGCGGCGAGACCGTCGGCGGCGTCGAGCCGCCGCAGGTCATGGGGGAGGCGCGGCCGGGCCGGCGGATCGTGATCTCGGGCGACACCGCGCCCTGCCAGGCGGTCGAGGCCCACGCGCACGACGCCGACCTGCTGGTGCACGAGGCGACCTTTCTCGAGGACGAGCGCGAGCGCGCGCGCGCGACGTCGCACTCGACCGCCCGCCAGGCGGCCGAGATCGCGCGCGACGCGAACGTCCGCCTGCTCGCGCTGACCCACCTCTCCACGCGCTACTTCCCGCGCGACGTCCGCGATGAGGCCCGCGCGATCTTCCCGAACACGGTCGTTCCGCGCGACTTCGATGCGATCGACGTCCCGTTCCCCGAACGCGGCGAGCCGGCCCTCGTCAAGTCCGACCGCGAGCCCGCCCCAACCTAAACGGGGTCTGACCCCCTTTAGGTAAAGAGGGTCAGACCCCATTTAGGTTCAGGGGGTCTGGCCCCTTCATAGGTTCAGGGGGTCTGGCCCCTTCATGAAGGGGCCAGACCCCTTCATCGCGCCTTAATCTTCAGAGCGAGATCAGCAGGCGGGGCTCGATCGGCTCCGCCTTGCCCTTCACGGTCACCGCGCCCATCGGCTCGGTGACCGCGCCGGGGAGGCGGCGGGCCGTCTCGGGGCCGAGGACCACGCCGCCGACCGGGGCCTTGCCCTCGAGCCGCGAGGCCAGGTTGACCGTGTCGCCGATCGCCGTGTGCGTGCGCCCGCCGGCCGCGCCGAGCACGCCGACGAGCGCCTCGCCGGTGTTCACCCCGACGCGGAAGCGCGGCCAGTCCGGGTGCAGGCCGGCGAGCTCGGCGGTCGCGCGCTGGATCTCGAGCGCCGCCCGCGCCGCGCGCAGCGGATGGTCGGCCTGATCGCCGCGGCGGTTGAAGGTGACCATCAGCGCGTCGCCGATGATGCGGTCGACCTCGCCGCCGCACTCGCGCACGATCGGCGGGATCGCCTGCTCGAAGTAGGCGTTGAGCATCGACGTGATCTCGCGCGGCGCGTGCGCCTCGCTGTAGGACGTGAAGCCCTGCAGGTCGGCGAACAGCACCGAGATCTCGCGCGAGCCGGCCGCGGTCACGTCGAGGTAGAGGTCCGAGAAGCGCTCCTCGTGCCACTGCCGCTGTGCCGAGCGGGCGACGAGCGCGAAGGCGATCAGCATCAGGACGTGCCACTCCCACCACGTCGCATGCCAGTTGCGCCCGAAGGCGACGGCGACCATCGCCTCGCCGAGCAGCGCGAACGCCGCCGCCATGCCGAGCAGCATCGGCGCACGTCGAACGCGATAGAGCCCGAGGTAGCGCACGACCGCGAAGCCGTAGAGCAGGATCCCGAGGACCGCCGGCGCGATCAGCGCGCCGGAAGCGCGCTCGGGCGCGGTCTTGCCGTCGAAGGGCGCCGTCTGCGTCAGCGACAGCACCGCCCAGACGCCCATCAACGCCAGCAGCAGCGCGCGCAGCAGCTTGCCGCGCCCGACGATCTGCGTCGCGTGGCGCTCGAGCCCGTCGAGGCTCGAGGCCGCCGCGAAGACCGAGGCGACCAGCAGCCCGAACGGCGTCGCCAGTGCGAAGCCCGCGTTGGTCGTGTCCAGCAGCACGCCCGGCGTGGCCAGCGCGTGCAGCCCGAGGAAGCCCGCCGCCGAGAGGAAGGCGAGCGAGACCAGGAACACGCGCGCGTCGCCGCGCTGGAACGCCGCCGCCGACGTCACCGCCGCCAGCGCCGCGTTCAGCGCGCCCGCACCGAGCACCAGCCAGAAGTGCGCCGGGTGGTGTTCCCACATGACGTCCAGCGACGGGTCGGCGACGAGCAGCGCCAGCCCGGCCAGGGGAAGCAGCAGCGCGGCGACGAGCAGCAGCCCGCCGGGCACCCTCCCCGGCATCGCCCCCGGCGCGGATGCGCGCGCCGCGGCCATCGCTCAGGCGCGCGCTCCCGCCCGCGGAGCCGGGGAGCGGCCGGCCGTGAGGTGCTCATGGACCTGGCTGATCACGACCGCCCCCTCCCCGACAGCGGAGGCGACGCGCTTGACGGCGCCGGAGCGCACGTCGCCCACGGCGAAGATCCCAGGGACACTGGTGCCGAGCATGAGCGGCGGGCGCCCGAGTGGCCGGCCGGCCGTCCCGGTGACGGCGGTGCCGGTGAGCACATAGCCCCACCGGTCACGCTGGACCGCGGGCGGCACCCAGTCCAGGCCGGGCACCGCGCCGATCAGGATGAGCAGCGCGCCGGCCGGGACCTCGGACTCCGATCCCGACTCGCGGTCGCGGATCGTCACGCGCTCCAGCCGCGAGTCGCCCGCCACGCGCGTGATCTCGGCCTGGTGGCGCACGGAGATGTTGGGCGCGGCGTCGATCGCGTCGATCAGGTAGCGCGACATGCTCGCCGCCAGCGACTCGCCGCGCACGAGGATCGTCACCTGCGAGGCGAAGCGCGCCAGGTGGATCGCCGCCTGCCCGGCGGAGTTGCCGCCGCCGACCACGTAGGCGTCCTGGCCGCCGAGCGCGTACGCGTCGGCGACCGCCGCGCCGTAGAAGACGCCGGCGCCGGTCAGCTCGGCGATGCCCGGCGCGTCCAGGCGCCGGTAGGCGACGCCGGTGGCGAGCACGACCGCCCGGCCGGTGGCCTCGGATCCGTCCTCCATCCGGATCGTGTGACGCTCGCTTCCGGGCACGAGCGCGACGACCTCGTGCATGAGCAGGAACTGGGTGCCGAACACCCAGGCCTGCTGGTAGGCGCGCTGGGCCAGCTCGGCGCCGGTCACGCCGCGCGCGAAGCCGAGGTAGTTGCGGATGTGCGAGCTCGAGCCGGCCTGGCCGCCGATCGCCTCGCGTTCGACGACGAGCGTGCGCAGTCCCTCGGAGGTCGCGTATACGGCGGCGGCGAGCCCGGCGGGCCCCGCCCCGATCACGATCACGTCGTAGTCGCGCCGGCCCGGCAGGCTGGTGGGCACTCCGTAGGCGGCGGCGAGCTCGACGTTGGAGGGATCGACGAGGGAGCGGCCGTCGAGCAGCACGACCAGCGGCTCGCGACCGGCGTCGGTGCGCCCGTGCATGGCGAGGATCCGCGCGCCGCGCTCGCTCTCGGCGTCGTGGAAGACGTGCGGGACGCCGTTGCGGGTCAGCAGCGTCGTCAGCTCGTGCACGCGCGGTGACCACTGGCGCCCGATGACGGCGATCTGCGACGGGCCCGACGTGTCCGCGCGCGAGAACTCGTGCAGGAATTCCGTGACCAGGCGGTGGAAGAGCTCGTCGGGCGCGCGCCACGGCTTGATCACGTAGAAGTCGAAGTCCCGCCGCGCCATGCCCTCGAGGATCGCCCTGGCCGTGTCCGGGTCGCCCCAGGCGGCCCAGTCGATCAGCAGGGCGCGGCGCGCGTCCGGATGCAGCTGACCGGCGCGGCACAGCAGCTCGGCGCCGGTGAGGCCGGGCATCCACTGGTCGGCGAGCACGAGCGCGACGGAGGCTCCCTCCTCATGCAGGCGCTCCAGGGCGGCCAGCGCCGCGGCGCCGGAGCCGCTGCACTCGATGCGATAGTCCCCGGCGTAGCGGCGCTCCAGCTCCGTGCGGACGCGGGCGAGCCCCTGGGGGTCGTCGTCGGCGGCGAGCAGGACGGGGAGGTCCCTCACGGGACGACACTAGCCGCCGCGCCCGTTGCTAGCCTCCGGACTGTCCCTTTAACCAGGTCCTGAGAGGCCAGGAAGGAACCGAGTGAGCGCAGCGAGAGTCGTCCTCGACGAGGACGATGTGCGGCGGACGCTGGTCCGGATCGCGCACGAGATCGTCGAGAAGAACGCCGGCCGGTCGATCGCCCTGGTCGGCATCCACCGTCGCGGAGCGCACCTGGCCACGCGCCTGCACGCTCTGGTGGAGCACGCGCTGGGGGAGGACGTCCCCCGCGGGGACATCGACATCGCCTTCTACCGCGACGACGTGGCGACCCGGCCGGCCGATCCGTCGGTCCGCGCGTCCGACCTGCCGTTCCGCCTCGAGGGCCGCACGGTGGTGCTGGTCGACGACGTGCTCTACACCGGTCGCACGGTGCGTGCCGGCATCGACGCTCTGTTCGACTACGGACGTCCCGACCGCGTGCAGCTCGCGGTCCTGGCCGATCGCGGCCACCGCGAGCTGCCCATCCGCCCCGACTACGTGGGCAAGAACCTCCCGACCGCCCGCTCGCAGCGGGTCAACGTCCGCGTCGCCGAGGAGGACGGCGTCGACGAGGTGGCGATCGTCGAGCTCGAGGAGGCCTACGCCTGATGCGCCACCTGCTGTCGATCGAGGACCTGGACCGCGCGGCGATCGAGCGCATCCTCGACCGCGCCCGCTCCTTCACCGAGGTCTCCGAGCGCGAGATCAAGAAGGTTCCCGCGCTGCGCGGCCGCCGCGTGCTCAACCTCTTCTACGAGGCCTCGACGCGCACCCGCTCCTCGTTCGAGCTCGCCGCCAAGTCGCTGTCGGCCGACGTCATCAACTTCGTGTCGAGCGGCTCGAGCGTCGAGAAGGGCGAGTCGCTCAAGGACACCGTCCAGACGCTCAGCGCCTACCAGCCCGACCTGATCGTGATCCGCTCGCCGCACGTCGGCGCCGCGAACCTCGTGGCCGGCTGGACGACCGCCGGGGTCGTCAACGCCGGCGACGGCAAGCACGAGCACCCGACCCAGGCGCTGCTCGACGTCCACACGCTGCTGCAGCGCTTCGACAAGCTCGACGGGCTGAGCATCTGGATCGTCGGCGACGTCCTGCACTCGCGCGTCGCGCGCTCGGACATCCTCGCCTTCACCAAGCTCGGCGCGCGCGTGACGGTCTGCGGGCCGCCGACGCTCATCCCGCGCGGCATCGCCGAGGCGCTCGGCTGCGACGTCGAGTACACGCTCGACCGGCTCGGCGAGGCCGACGTCGTCTACGCGCTGCGGATGCAGCACGAGCGCATGAGCGGCTCGTTCGTCCCCAGCCTGCGCGAGTACGCGAGCGTCTACCAGATCGACGGCCGCCGGCTCGGCGCCCGCCAGGTCCTCATGCACCCGGGCCCGGTCAACCGCGGGGTCGAGCTGGCCGCCGAGGTGATCGACTCGCCGCAGGCCATGATCGGCCGGCAGGTGGCCGCCGGCGTCGTCGTGCGCATGGCGGTGCTCTACGAGCTGCTCGCGGGCCGCGGCGCGCCCTCGCCGCAGGCCGTCTCGTCCTACCCGGCCCCGCAGCCGGCATGAGCGTGCTCGACCACCGCCCGCTCGGGCCCGCGGAGCTGCTCGTCCGCGGCGCTCACGTGCTCGATCCCCGCACCGGCATCGACGCTCCGCAGGACGTGCTGATCCGGGGCGGCGAGATCGCCGAGATCGGCGCCCCCGGCTCGCTGGAGGCGCCGGCCGGCGCCGAGGTGCTCGACGGGGCGGCCCGGCATCTGCTGCCCGGGTTCGTCGACCCGCATGTGCACCTGCGCACGCCGGGACAGGAGCACAAGGAGGACCTCGACTCGGGCACGCGCGCGGCCGCGGCCGGCGGCTTCGTCGCCGTCGTCGCGATGCCGAACACCGACCCGACCGTCGACTCCGCGCCGGTGCTGCGCTCGCTGCGCGACGCCGCCCGCCGCGAGGCCCGCGTCCCCGTCGGCTTCATGGCGAGCGTCACCCGCGGCCTCGCGGGGGAGCAGCTCACCGAGATGCACGAGCTGCGCGCGTCCGGCGCGCTGGGCTTCACCGACGACGGCAAGCCCGTGCACCGGGCGGGGATCCTGCGCATGGCGCTGCAGTACCAGCGCCTCGCCGGCGGCGTGATCGCGCTGCACGAGGAGGATCCGACCCTGTCGGGCACGGGCGTCATGCACGAGGGCACCGTCTCCGCGCGGCTCGGGCTCACCGGCATCCCGTCGGTCTCGGAGTCGACCCTGATCGCGCGCGACGCCGCGCTCGCGCGCTACGAGGAGGGCCGGATCCACATCCAGCACCTGTCCGCCCGCGAGTCGGTCGAGGCGATCGCCGAGGCCAAGGCGCGCGGGGTCAGAATCAGCTGCGAGGCCTCGCCGCACCACCTGACGATGACCGACGAGGCGCTGCTGGAGGCGCTCGACACGCGCCGCAAGATGAACCCGCCGCTGCGCGCCGAGGCCGACCGCCAGGCGCTGATCGCGGGACTGCGCGACGGCACGATCGACTGCATCGCGACCGACCACGCGCCGCATGCGCGCGAGGAGAAGGAGGTGCCGTTCGAGCAGGCGCCGATGGGCACCACCGGGCTCGAGACCGCCTTCGCGGCGGTCTACACCGACCTGGTGCTGCCGGGCGTCCTGCCGCTCGCGCTGGTGGTCGAGAAGCTCTCGGCCGGCGCTGCTCTGATGGGCCTGCCGACGCCTCGGATCGCCGTCGGCGAGCCCGCGAACGTCTGCCTCGTCGATCTCGACGCGGAGTGGGAGGTCGGCGAGCACGGCTACGAGTCGCGCTCGGAGAACTGCTGCTTCGCCGGTCGCCGGCTCCAGGGTCGCGTGCTCGCCACGCTCGCCGCCGGCGGCGTCGCCTACCGGGAGCGCTCCTTCGCACTTTCCGCAGCATGATCGCGACTGGACGACATACACAGCGAAACGGCACTTGCACGCGGAGCGGTGCCGCGTGAGCGCCTACCTGCTCCTCGAGGACGGGACGCGGTTCGACGGCGAGGCCGTCGGGGCGGGCGGGCACGTCTGCGGCGAGGTCGTCTTCACCACCGCCATGTCGGGCTACCAGGAGTCGATGACCGATCCGAGCTTCGCCCGCCAGCTGATCACGTTCACGCACGTGCACGTGGGCAGCTACGGCGTCTCGGAGGCGGCGATGGAGTCCGACCGCATCCACGCCGCCGGAGCGATCATGCGCGAGGCGGTCAACACGACCGACGCGCCGAGCTCCGATCAGGGCTGGCTGGACTGGCTCGCCGCCAACGACGTCCCGGGGATCTCGGGCGTCGACACCCGCGCGCTCGTCCGCCACATCCGCGACGAGGGCTCGATGCGCGGCGGGATCTTCCCCGCGTCGATGCGGGAGGGTGAGGCGCGCGAGCGGATCGCCGCCGAGCCATCGATGGCCGGCCGCGACCTCGCCCGCGAGGTCACGATCGGGGAGCCGACGGTCTACGCCGGCTCCGGCGACGGCCCGACGATCATCGCGCTGGACACCGGCATCAAGCGCTCGATCATCCGCAACTTCACCGACCGCGGCGCCACCCTCGAGCTCTACCCGTGCACGACGCCGGCCGAGGAGCTGCTGGCGCGCGACCCGCACGGCTACTTCCTCGTCCCGGGCCCCGGCGACCCCGCCGCGCTCGGCTACCTGGTCGACACGATCCGCACGCTCGTCGCGCGCAAGCCGGTGTTCGGCATCTGCCTCGGCCACCAGCTGCTCTCGCGCGCCGTGGGCCTGGAGACGTTCAAGCTGCGCTTCGGCCACCGCGGCGGCAACCACCCCGTCAAGGACCTGCGCGACGGCCGCATCGCGATCACCGCGCAGAACCACGGCTTCGCGGTCAAGGGCGAGCCCGGCCAGCGCCTGCAGTCAGACCTCGGGGAGGCCGAGCTGACCCACGTGAACCTCTACGACGGCACGATCGAGGGCATCCGGCTGCTCGACGTCCCGGCGGGCTGCGTCCAGTACCACCCGGAGGCCGGGCCAGGCCCGCACGACTCGGTCGGGCTGTTCGACGACTTCATCGCCGAGATCGAGAAGGCCGGGGGGGTGGGCTGACATCCCGCGCCGCGACGACATCCAGAAGATCCTCGTCCTCGGCTCCGGGCCGATCGTGATCGGGCAGGCCGCCGAGTTCGACTACTCGGGCGCGCAGGCCTGCAAGGTGCTGCTCGAGGAGGGCTACGAGGTCGTGCTCGTGAACTCCAACCCGGCGACGATCATGACCGACCCGGAGTTCGCGACGGCGACCTACGTCGAGCCGCTGCTGCCCGGGCCGGTGGCCCAGGTGATCGAGCGCGAGCGCCCCGACGCGCTGCTGCCGACGCTCGGCGGCCAGACGGCGCTCAACCTCGCCAAGGCGCTCTACGAGGACGGCACGCTGGAGCGATTCGACGTCGAGCTGATCGGCGCGAACTACGACGCGATCAACCGCGCCGAGGACCGCGAGCTGTTCGACGCGACGATGCAGTCCGCGGGGCTGCGGACCGCGCGCAACACGATCGCGACCGACGCCCACGACGCGCGCCGCGCGCTCGACGCCTTCGGACTGCCGCTGATCATCCGCCCGGCGTTCACGCTCGGCGGCCGCGGCGGCGGCATCGCCTACACCGAGGCCGACTTCGAGGAGATCGTCGACCGCGGCCTCGCCGCCTCGCCGATCGGGCAGATCCTGATCGACGAGTCCGTGCTCGGCTGGGGCGAGTTCGAGCTCGAGGTCATGCGCGACGGCGCGGACAACGTGGTCGTCGTCTGCTCGATCGAGAACGTCGACCCGATGGGTGTGCACACCGGCGACTCGGTCACCGTGGCCCCGCAGCAGACGCTGACCGACCGCCAGTACCAGAAGCTGCGCGACCAGGCCATCGCCGTGATCCGCGCCGTCGGGGTCGAGACCGGCGGGTCCAACGTCCAGTTCGCGGTGAACCCCGCCACCGACGAGATCGTCGTGATCGAGATGAACCCGCGCGTGTCGCGCTCGAGCGCGCTGGCCTCGAAGGCGACCGGGTTCCCGATCGCCAAGATCGCCGCCCGGCTCGCGGTCGGCTACACGCTCGACGAGATCCCCAACGACATCACGCGCGTCACGCCGGCCTCGTTCGAGCCGGTGCTCGACTACTGCGTCGTGAAGTGGCCGCGCTTCGCCTTCGAGAAGTTCCCGGGCGTCGACGAGCGGCTCACCACGCACATGAAGTCGGTCGGCGAGGTCATGGCGATCGGGCGCACCTTCGAGCAGGCGTTCGGCAAGGCGATGCGCTCGCGCGAGCTCGACTCCGCGCCCGACCTCGCCGGCGGCGACGACGCGCTGCTCGAGCGCCTCGAGACGCCCTCGGCCGATCGCTACGACATCGTGCTCGAGCTGCTGAGCCGGGGAGTGGGGGAGGAGGAGATCCGCGCCCGGACCGGCATCGACCTCTGGTACCTGCGCCACCTGCGCAAGCTCGCCGTCGCCCCCGAGCAGGTCTTCGCCGGGGTGCGGACCTACCGCGCGGTCGACACCTGCGCGGCCGAGTTCGCCGCCGAGACGCCGTACTTCTACTCGGCCTGGGAGCGGCCGCCCGCGATCTCCGAGGTCGTGCGCGGCGAGAAGCCGAGCGTGCTGATCCTCGGCTCGGGCCCCAACCGCATCGGTCAGGGCATCGAGTTCGACTACTGCTGCGTCCACGCCGCGATGACCGTGCGCGAGTCCGGTCGCGACGCGGTGATGGTCAACTGCAACCCGGAGACCGTCTCGACCGACTACGACACCTCCGACCGGCTGTACTTCGAGCCGCTCACCCACGAGGACGTGCTGGCGATCGTGGAGGCCGAGCAGCCCGAGGGCGTGATCGTCCAGTTCGGCGGCCAGACCCCGCTCAAGCTCGCCGCCGGGCTCGCCGACGCCGGCGTGCCGCTGCTCGGCACGCAGCCCGACGCGATCGACCTCGCCGAGGACCGCGGGCGCTTCGGTGGCCTGCTCGAGCGCCTCGGGCTGGCCTCGCCGCCCTACGCGACCGCCCACTCGGCCGAGGAGGCGTTGGTGCGCGCGCCCGAGGTCGGCTTCCCGCTGCTCGTGCGGCCCAGCTACGTGCTCGGCGGCCGCGCGATGGAGATCGTCTACGACGTCGACGGCCTGCAGGACTACCTGCGCCGGGTGGCCCGCGACGGCCGCGAGATCTACCTCGACCGCTTCCTGGAGAACGCGATCGAGGTCGACGTCGATGCGATCTGCGACGGCGAGGACGTCTGGATCGGCGGCATCATGCAGCACGTCGAGGAGGCCGGCATCCACTCCGGCGACTCGGCCTGCGTGCTGCCGCCGCACTCGCTCGGCGGCGAGATGCTCGAGGAGATCCGCGACGCGACGCGCGAGCTGGCGCTCGCTCTCGGCGTCGTCGGGCTGATGAACGTGCAGTACGCGGTGATGGGCGACGAGCTCTACGTGATCGAGGCCAACCCGCGCGCCTCGCGCACGGTGCCGTTCGTCTCCAAGGCCACGGGCCAGCCGCTGGCCAAGCTCGCCTGCCGCGTGATGCTCGGCGAGAAGCTCGCGGCGATGACGCTGCCCGAGGAGCCGTCGGGCGACCACATCTCGGTCAAGGAGGCGGTCATGCCCTTCGACCGCTTCGCCGGCGCGGACGCGCTGCTCGGGCCGGAGATGCGCTCGACCGGCGAGGTGATGGGCGTCGCGGCCGACTTCCCGGCCGCCTTCGCGAAGGCGCAGGCCGCCGCCGGCGCGCGCTTGCCCACGGGCGGGACCGTGTTCCTCTCGGTGACGGACTCCGACAAGGCCGCCGCCGTCGGCATCGCGGCGCAGCTGCACGACCTCGGCTTCCGGATCGCCGCGACGCGCGGGACGGCGACCGCGGTCTCGCGCATGGGGATCCCGGTGGAGCGCCTGAACAAGATCGGCGACGGCTCGCCGCATGTGGTCGACTGGATCGAGGGCGGCGACGTCGGGCTGGTCATCAACACGCCGACCGGCACGGCCGCGCGCTCGGACGGCTACGAGATCCGCCGGGCCGCCGTGGCGCGCGGGATCCCGTGCATCACCACGATGTCGGGCGGCATGGCCGCGGCGCGCGCGATCGCCGCCGCCCGGGCGGGCGCACCGCCGGTCGTCAGCCTGCAGGAGCTGCATCGTGCGAGCGAAGCGGTGACGAGGCCGCAGGCCGAGGCGGGGGTGAGCACCCCGTGATCGCCGACCGCACGCTGGCCCCGCTCGGGCGCCGGCGGGCCGACGTGGTCGCCGCCGAGCGCTTCGGCGCCTATGTGGTCGTCTCGGCCGCCGACCCGGACAGGCCGGCGCCCGATCCGGGCCAGTTCTACATGCTCGCCGCCGTCGAGCGGTGGGGCGGCGGCGACGACGAGCGCCCGTTCCTGCCGCGCGCCTTCTCGGTCATGCGCCGCCACGCCGACGGCAGGCTGGACTTCATGCTCGAGGCGGTCGGGCCGGGGACGGAGCGGCTCGCCGAGCTGGGGCCGGGCGACGGCCTGTGGCTGCTCGGCCCGCTCGGACGCGGCTTCGCGCCTCCCCGCGACGGGCGCCGCCCGCTGCTCGTCGGCGGCGGCGTCGGCACGGCGCCGCTGGCGATCTGGAGCGACGCGCTGGAGGATCAACTGGTCCTGCTCGGCTTCCGCGACGCCGAGCACGCCGCGGGCGCGGCGCTGATCGACGGCGCCCGGGTGGCGACCGATGACGGCTCGGTCGGGCATCAGGGGCTCGTCACGGACCTCCTGTCGGCCGAGCTCGGCCGCGACGCCCACGCCGAGGTCTACGCATGCGGGCCGCCGCCGATGCTCGAGGCGGTGCGAGCGCTGTGCGCGGAGGCGGGCGTGCCCGCGCAGCTCGCGCTCGAGTCGGGCATGGCCTGCGGCTACGGAGCCTGCTTCGGGTGCGTCGTGCCGACCAGGACCGGATACGTCCGGCTGTGCGTCGACGGCCCGGTGCTCGACGCGGCCGAGCTCGACGAGGTGACCCACCCGTGAGCGTCGAGTTCTGCGGCCTGGAGCTCGCCCACCCGATCGTCAACGCCTCGGGGACCTTCGACGCGATCGCCGCGCGGCGCGCGTTCGGCGACGCGCTGCTCGAGCAGTTCCCGTTCTCGGCCTTCGTCTCCAAGACGGTCACGGTCGCGCCGCGCCAGGGCAACCCGCCGCCACGGCTGTGGGAGCTCGGCGCGGGGATGGTCAACTCGATCGGGCTGCCGAACAAGGGGCTCGAGGGCTACCTCGCGCACGACCTGCCCGAGCTCGCCGCGCTGCCCGTGCCGCTGATCGTCAACATCATGGGCTTCACCAGCGAGGAGGTCGCGACGCTCGTCGAGGCCTTCGGCGCGCGCGAGGAGGTCGCGGCGCTCGAGCTCAACGTCTCGTGCCCGAACGTCAAGACCGGGATGCTGATGGGCGCCGACCCGGGCGAGGTCGCCGGCCTGCTCGACGCCGTCCGCCCGCACACGCACAAGCCGCTGATCGTGAAGCTGACGCCGAACTGCACCTCGCCGGGCGAGGTCGCCGCGGCCGCCGAGGCGCACGGCGCCGACGCCGTGTCGCTGATCAACACGCTGCGCGGCGCCGTGGCGCATCCGCGCGATCCGACCCGCGCCTGGCTCGGCGGCGGCACCGGAGGGGTCTCCGGCCCGGCCGTGCGCGTGCTCGCGCTGGCCCTGCTGGGCGAGGTCGCGGCGCGGGTGTCGCTGCCGATCGTAGGGATGGGCGGGGTCTCGCGCGGGCCGCACGCGCGGGCGCTCCTCGACGCCGGCGCGACCCTCGTTGCGGTCGGCACCGAGTCGTTCCGCGACCCGCTCGCGGGAGCCCGCGTGGCGGCCGAGTTGGCGCCTGGGATTGCCATAGCAGAATTCGCGCCAAAGTGCCTGCAAACATCCCCATTACCGTAAACTCGTCTCCATGCGGTTCGACCTCAACTTGAGGTCGAGGCGAATTCGTGCCCTTGGCCCTTGCCGGTCCGTGAAGGAGATGTAGACTCGCCGCCCATGCCGCCAGCGACCAAGACGCCCGCCAAGCCGATCGTGGCTGCCCCTGAACGCTCCCTGCAGCAGCGCATGGATGCGCTCCAGCGCGCGAACCAGATCCGCACGCGGCGCGCCCAGCTCAAGCGGGATCTGAAGTCCGGCCGGCGGAGCATCCACGACCTGCTGCTCGACCCGCCGGACTACGTCGAGACGGCCAAGGTCTTCGACATGCTGCTGGCGGTTCCCAAGTACGGCCGCGTGAAGGTCAACAAGGTCCTCCAGCAGTGCCGCATCTCGCCGAGCAAGACCATCGGCGGCCTCTCGCAGCGCCAGCGCACCGAGCTCGTCTCGATGCTGCGCCGCTAGCGCCCTGAGCGTCTTGGCGCGGGTCTTCGTCATCACCGGGCCCTCGGGCGTCGGCAAGGGCACGCTGATCCGCTCGCTGCTCGACCGCATCCCCGAGCTCGAGCTGTCGGTCTCGGCGACCACGCGGGAGCCGCGGCCGGGGGAGGAGGACGGGGTCGCCTACCACTTCCTCGACGACGCCGAGTTCGACCGGCGGGTGCTCGAGGGCGAGTTCGTCGAGCACGCCGGCTACTCCGGCCGTCGCTACGGCACGCTGCGCTCCGACCTCGAGCAGCGGCTCGAGCGCGGCGCGCCCGTCGTGCTGGAGATCGAGGTCCAGGGCGCGCGCCAGGTGCGCGAGACGATGCCCGACGCCGTGCGGATCTTCATCGCCCCGCCGTCGGAGGACGCGCTGCGCGCGCGGCTGATCGCCCGCGGGACCGACGATCCCGACCAGGTCCAGGCCCGGCTCGCCGCCGCCCGCGACGAGCTCGGCGCCCAGGGGGACTGGCCCCACGTGATCGTCAACGACCGGCTCGAGGACGCCGTCCCGGCGCTCGAGGAGCTCGTACGTGGCGAGCTCGAGCGCGGCTGAAGCTAGACTGAAGGGAATGATCTCCCCTCGCGTCGACCGCCTCCTTGAACACGTGGACTCGAACTACGCCAGCGTGATCGTGGCCGCTAAGCGCGCGCGGCAGATCAACTCGTACTACCACAACCTCGGCGAGGGAACGTTTGACGAGTTCCCGCCGCCGATGGTCGAGACACGCTCGAAGAACTACCTGACGATCGCGCTCGAAGAGGTCGCTCAGGGCAAGCTGAAGTACCACTACCGGTAGGCCAAGCGAAGTGGCCCGGTTGCTCCTCGGAGTGAGCGGCGGGATCGCGGCTTACAAGGCGCTCGAGACCGCGCGGCTGGCAATCAAGGCCGGCCACGCAGTCCGGGTGATCCAGACGCCGGCCAGCGAGCAGTTCGTGGGCAAGACGTCGTTCGAGGCGATCACCGGTGTGCCGGTGCTGATCTCCGAATTCGAGCCCGACGCCGGGAGGGGGGCGTATCCCGGCGAGCCCGTTCCCGAACGGGCGCCGATCAGCCACCTGGGACTCGTCGAGCGGGCGCACGCG
>DATBDM010000045.1:0-18181 GCA_036269915.1 Solirubrobacteraceae bacterium
CGCGCGCGAGGCGCGGCTGCGCGGCACGCGCGTCGAGCTCGCGCAGAAGGAGTTCGCGCTGCTGCACGCGCTCGCCTGCGAGCCCAGGCGCGTGTTCGGCAAGGAGGAGCTGCTGCGCGACGTCTGGGGCTTCCGCTCGCCAGGGGCGACGCGCACGCTCGACTCGCACGCCTGCCGCCTGCGGCGCAAGCTGGGGGTGCAGGGCGACCGCTTCGTGATCAACGTGTGGGGCTTCGGCTACAAGCTCCTTGACGGGCCGGCGCGATGACGGCGCTGCTCGCCCTCGCCCTCGCCCTCGCGCTCGCCGGACTCGCGGGCGCCACGCGGCGCGAGCGGTCCGCCGCGGTCGCGCTCGCCCGCACGCGGCACGAGATCCGCGGGCCGCTGTGCGCGGCGCTGCTCGGGTTGGAGGCGCTCGCGACCGGCGAGCACGCGGCGCGCGCCGCGGCGGTCGGCCACGAGCTGCGGCGTGCGGCGCTGGTCCTCGAGGAGCTGGCGGTCGGCCGCCGGCAGGCTTCGGCGGGCGCGGCGGCGGCAGCGGCTGCGGCCGGGCCGGTCGACGTCGGCGCGCTCGTGGCGAGCGCGAGCGAGTCCTGGCAGGCGCTCGCCGCCGCGCACGGTGCGCGGCTGGAGCTCGACGCGCCGGACGGACTGTGGGCGCGCGGCGAGCCGCTGCGGCTCGCCCAGGCCTGCGCGAACCTGGTCGCGAACGCCGTCGAGCACGGCGGCGGTGCGGTCGGGGTGCGGGTGCGGGCGCTCGGCGACGCCGTCCGGGTCGAGGTCACCGACGACGGCCCCGGGCTGCCCGCTCCCGTCGACGCCCTGGTCGCGGCCGCGCGCCGGCGGACGGGTCGCCGCGGCCACGGACTCGGCGTCGCGGCCGCCGTCGCCGCGCGCTACGGCGGCCGGCTCGCCGCCGGTCCGTCGCCGCGCGGCGCCCGGCTGGTGCTCGAGCTGCCCGCCGCCGCGGCGACGGGCCTCGATCCGGTGGGCCGCCCGTGAGCCGCCGCCGGCGCGCGGCGCTGCTGCTCGGCCTCGCGCTGGTGCTCGGCGCGCTCGCCGGCTCGGACGTCGCGCGCCGGGAGGCGGCCGTCCGGGCGCAGCTCGGCCCGCCCGTCCCGGTCGTCGTCGCCGGCCGGGCGCTGGCGGGCGGCCGCCGCCTCGCCCGCGCCGACCTCGCGGTCCGGCGCATCCCGGCGCGCTGGGTGTTGCCCGGCGCGCTCGCGGCGGCCGACGCGCTCGTGGGGCGCCGGCTCGCCGTCGCGGTGCCCGCCGGCGGGCTCGTCACGGCCGACGGCCTCGCCCTCGCGCCGGGCGCGGCGTCGCCCTCGCTGCGCGCTGGCGAGCGCGCGGCCGACGTCGTGGCCGCCGGACCGCCAGGCGAGGTCGTGCCCGGCGCGCGTGTCGACGTGCTCGTCACCCGTGACGGTGACGCGGCCGGCGCCGCCGGCGGGGCCGAGCTCGCGCTGCAGGACGTCGAGGTGCTCGCGGCACACCGCGCCTCGGCCGCCGAGACGTCGCGGGGAAGCGACGCGAGCGGCCCGCTGGTCGCCGCGACGCTGCGCGTCGGCGTGCGCCAGGCGGTCTTCCTGGCAGCGGCCCAGTCGTTCGCGCGCGAGATCCGGCTGCTCGTGCGCGCGCCGGGCGATCGTCGCCACGGCGGCGGCGTGCGCGTGGGCGCGGACCTGGGAGCGCGCCCGTGATCGCCCAGCTGCGAGGATTCGCCGCCGCATGGCGGTCCTCGCGTACCTCGGCCCGGAAGGGACCTTCACCCACCAGGCGGCGCTCGACGTCGCCGCGCCCGGCGACGAGCTCGTCGCGCTGCGCACCGCGCCGGCCGTCGTCCAGGCCGTCGAGCAGGGGACCGCCGCGGCGGGGATCGTCGCCTTCGAGAACTCCCTCCAAGGGCCGGTCAGCGAGAACCTCGACGAGATCCTCGCCGGTCGGCGCTGCCTGCTCGCAGGGGAGCGCGTGCTGGCGATCTCGTTCGCGCTGTTCCGCGCGCCGGGCGATGACGCGCCGCTGGTCGGCGTCGCGAGCCACCCGTTCGGCCTGCTGCAGTGCGCGGGCTTCATCGCCCAGGCCGGCCTGGAGACGCGCGATGCGCCGAGCACGGCCGCGGCCTGCCGCGAGCTGGCCGAGTCGCCGCGGCCGGGGTGGGGGGCGATCGCGCCGCGGATCGCCGGCGAGCTCGCGGGCCTCGTGCTGGCCGAGGACGGGATCGAGGACGCCGAGCGCGCCGAGACGCGCTTCGTCGTCCTGCGCCAGATCTGCCCGCCGCCGAGCGGGCGCGACCGCTCCGCGTTCGCGCTGCTCCCGCGCTCGGACGAGCCCGGCAGTCTCGTGCGGCTGATGCAGGAGTTCTCGGTGCGCGGCATCAACCTGACGGCGATCAAGTCCCGGCCGACGAAGGTCTCGCTCGGCGAGTACGTGTTCTTCATCGAGTGCGAGGGCCACATCGGCGATCCTGTGCTGCGCGACGCGGTGCTCGGGCTGCTGCGGCTGCCCGGCGAGGTCCGCTTCCTCGGCTCCTACGCGGAGGACCCGACGCGCCCGCCGCGGCCGGCGCAGGACGCGCACGCCGACGAGGCCGCGTACGAGGCGATGCTCGGGCGGGTGCGGGAGTGACGGCGGCGCCGCGGACCGGGGTGCTCGGCCTCGGCCTCGTCGGCGGATCGTTGCTGCGGGGACTGGACGAGGCCGGCGCCGAGGTCGCCGGCTTCGACGCGGATCCGGACGTGACGGCGGCCGCCGCTGCGTCGGGCTGCGCGGTCGCGACCGACGCCGGCTCGCTCGCGCGCGCGTGCGAGGTCGTGATCGTCTGCGTGCCGCCGGCGCGGACCGCCGACGCCGTCGTCGCGGCGCTCGCCGGCGGCGGGGTCGTGGCCGACGCCGCGTCGGTCAAGGCGCCGGTGCTCGCCGCGGTCGCCGCGCAGGCGGGCGGCGAGGCGCTCGAGCGCTACGTCCCGGCGCATCCGCTCGCGGGCAGCGAGCGCGCGGGCTGGGCGGCCGCGGACGCCGCGCTGCTGCGCGACGCGGTCTGGGCCGCGTGTCCGCCGCGCCCGGACGCGCCGGTCCGGGCGCTGTGCGCGCTCGCCGCGGCGCTCGAGCCGTTGCGCGGCCGCCTGCTGGTCTGCGACGCGGCCGAGCACGACGCCGCCGTCGCGCACACGAGCCACGCGCCGCACGTCGCCGCTATGGCGCTCGCGCGGGCGGCCGGGTCGGGGCTCGCCGCCGCGCTCACGGGCGGCGCCTACCGCGACATGACCCGCACCGCCGCCGCCGACGAGGCGCTGTGGAGCGCGATCCTCGACGCCAACCGGCAGCCGGTCGCGGACGCGCTGCGCGCGCTCTCGATGGAGCTCGCAGGCCTGGCCGACGTGCTCGAGGCGGGAGACCACGACGCGCTCGCCGAGACGTGGCGCGCCGGCGCGGCCGCGCGTTCGCAGGCGCTCGAGCGCCGCTGGGCGCAGCCGGCGTGGTCCGCCGAGCGACTCGCGCTGCCGCCCTGGGACGCGCTGCTCGCGTTCGGCCGCGAGGGCCGGGCGATCCGGCGCCCGCGCCTCGACGGCGACACGCTCGCGCTCGACGTCGCGGCCTGAGGGGGCGAGAACCCGGCGCGCGCGCCTACGAGTGGTGTGCAGCCACTCGACCGACTCGCCGCCGACCTGAGGGAGCACCTGCTTGCCGACGCGGGCGACTCGCCCGCGGGCGCCGACCTACGCGCTCGGATCCGCTCGCTCGTCGACGAGCAGGCCGGCGCGCTCGCGCCGGACGGCCGCGCGGCGCTGGCGCACCGCGTCGCCGAGCTCGCGGTCGGCCTGGGTCCGCTTCAGCCGCTGCTCGCCGACCCCGAGGTGGAGGAGGTGATGGTGTCCGGCACCGCTCCCGTCTGGGTCGAGCGGGCCGGCCGGCTCGAGCGCACGGACGTGGCGTTCGCCAGCGACGCGGAGCTGCGCGAGGCGATCGAGCGGATCCTCGCCCCGCTCGGCCGCCGCGTCGACGAGGCCGAGCCGCTGTGCGACGCCCGGCTGCCCGACGGCTCGCGGGTCAACGTCGTCGTGCCGCCCCTGGCGCTCGACGGGCCGGCGCTGACGATCCGGCGCTTCCGCCCGCGCGGCTTCTCGCCCGACGACCTCGTCGCGGCGGGCACGCTGCCGCGCGCGCTGCTGGACCTGCTCGGCCGCGCGGTCCGCGCGCGCTGCACGCTGCTCGTCTGCGGCGGCACGGGCTCCGGCAAGACAACGACGCTGAACGCGCTGTCCTCGTTCGTGGATCCGGGCGAGCGCATCGTGACGATCGAGGACGCCGCCGAGCTGCGCCTGCACCAGCCGCACGTGGTCCGCCTCGAGGCGCGGCCGCCGAATCTCGAGGGCCGCGGCGAGGTGACGATCCGCCGCCTCGTCCGCAACGCGCTGCGGATGCGCCCCGACCGGATCGTGGTCGGCGAGGTTCGCGGGCCGGAGGCGCTCGACATGCTCACCGCGCTGTCCACGGGCCACGAGGGCTCGCTCACGACGGTGCATGCCGGCTCGCCGGCCGAGGCGCTGCGGCGCATCGAGACGCTCGCGCTGATGGCCGGGCTCGGGCTGCCGCATGCCGCGCTGCGCGAGCAGGTCGCAGACGCGTTCGACCTCGTGGTCTGCCAGGCCCGCGCGGCGGACGGCGCCCGCCGCGTGGTGTCGGTGGCCGAGGTCGTGCGCGTCGCGGGCGGCGCCGCCGCTCGCGAGCTCTACGCCTGGCGCGGCGGGCGGGAGCGCTGGCGCGCGGTCCTGACCGACGCGCTCGCGGCGCGGCTGGAGGGGGCATGACGCCGCTGCTCGCCGCCGTCGCTGCCGCACTCGCCGTCACCGGCGCGTGGGAATTGCTCGCCGCCGTCGAGGGCTCGCGTCCGTTCGCCGCGCTCGCCGGCGCGATCGAGCCCGTGGCCCGCGCCGGCCGCGAGGGCCGAGCGGCGACGGCGCCCGAGCGGCGGCGCGTCGCCCTCCTCGCCACGGCCGTGCTCGCCGTGGCCGGCTGGCTGCTTGCAGGGCCGCCGCTCGCGCTCGCGGCGGGCCTCGCCGGCCCGCTGCTCGCGACCGCGGCGCTGCGCGCGCGCCGCCGCGTCTACGCGCGTGCCGTCGCGGCGGGCGCCGCGGGCGCCGCGCGCGCGCTCGCCGATGCGCTGGCCGCCGGTCACGCCGTGCGGGGCGCGATCGCCGTCGCCGGCGACGGGCTCCAGGGAGCGGCAGGTGCCGAGCTGCGCCGTGCCGCGGCGGCCCTGGCGCTGGGCGCGCCGACCGAGGCCGTGCTCGAGTCGCTGCGCCGACGGGCGCGCGCGCCCGCATGGGACGCGCTGGTCGCCGGCATCCTCCTCCAGCGCGACGCGGGCGGGGACCTCGTGGGCCTGCTGCGCGATCACGCCGAGGCGCTCGAGGCCGGCGCGCGGGCGGAGCTCCAGGCGCGAGCGGCGACGGCGCAGGCGCGGGCGACGGCCCGCATCGTGCTCGTGCTGCCGGCAGGGGCCGCGGTGCTGGCCGAGCTCGCCAGCCCCGGCTTCGTGGCCGGGCTGCTCAAGCGGCCCATGTCGGCGGCGCTGATGGCGCTCGCCCTCGTGCTGCAGTTCGTCGCCGTCGTCACCGTCCGGCGGCTGGCGAGGACCGTGTCGTGACCGGGGACGCGCCGTGATCGCCGTCCTGCTCGCCGCCTTGGCGGCCGGGATCGGCGGCGCGGCGCTCGTGGAGCTGCTCGCGTCACGCCCGCGGCGAGGGCCACGAGAAGCACGCGATCAGCTCCGCGCGGCCGCCGCCACGCGGGTACTCGCCGCGCTCGGCCGGCGGGTCGCCGGAGCCGCACCGGGCGGCGGCGGCTCGCGACGCTCCGACCGTGGGCTGGAAGCACGACTCGCCGCTGCGGGCCTTACGACCTCGGCTGCCGATCTCGCCGCCATCCGGGCCGGCGCCGCCCTCGTCGCGCTCGCGGGCGTGCTGCCCCTGGCCTGGGCCGCGCCCGGCCGGCTCGGCCCTGCTCTCGTCGTCCTCGCTCCCGCCGCGGCCCACGCCGCGCCCGGGCCGTGGCTCTGGCGCCGCACCCGGCGCCGCGCCGCCGCGGTCGACGCGGAGCTGGCCGACGTGCTCGACCTCCTGCGCGTGGCGCTCGCGGCAGGACTCGCGCCGATGCGCGCGCTCGCCGAGGTCGGCCGGCGCCATCCGGGCGTCCTGGCGGCAGAGCTGCGGCGCGTCGCGGGGCGGCGGGCGTTGGGCCTGCCGACGGCCACGGTGCTCGACGAGCTCGAGCGACGTTGTCCGGGCGACGGGATCCCGGCGCTGTGCGCGGCGCTGCGCCGGGCGGATCGTCACGGCGCGCCGCTCAACGCCGCGCTGCTCGCCCAGGCCCGCGCCGCCCGCGCTGCGGCGGCGGCGCGCACCGCGGAGGCCGCCGCGCGCGCCTCTCCGCGCATCCAGCTCGTCATCGCGCTGCTGCTCGTCCCGTCCGTCCTGCTGCTGGTGGCCGCGGGCCTGCTGCCCGCGCTCACGGGGAGCTGACGCGCTCGGCGGCTCCTTGAAGGCGAGCGCCTTCGTAGACGACGCCACAGGTCCTCCCACACCGTCCCCCGCAGGTAAGCATGGCCTTCCTCGGGCGCAAGCCACGTTGCAGCGACCGGCGTTGCAACGACCCGTGCGGTCTTTCGGGGCGCACTCTCACCACCGCGACCCACCAGATCATCCCTGCAAATCAGCCTCTTTTCCGCAGATGCCACACAGGGGCTCAAGTCTGGTGGGACGGATGACGACAATTGTGTTGCAGAGTGGGACGCAGTGGGGTACCTTCCCGGTGCGAAGCCGGTCCGGGGTGGCGGGGCTCCTCCCACTCCGCCACTCCGGATCGACTGAACCCTTCGCTTGTCGGAACATGCGCCTTGGCCTTTCACGGCACCTTCGAACACTCGCTCGACGCCAAGAACCGCTTGACGGTGCCGGCGCGATTCCGCGCCGCCCTCGCGGGTGGGGTGTTCCTCGTCCAGGGCTCGGACCCCTGCATCTCGCTGTATCCGGCCTCGACCTACGAGGCGCTGACGGGCGCGGCGCTGCAGGGGCTCAACCCGCTCTCCTCGCAGGCGCGGGAGCTCAAGCGGATGTTCCACGCGTGGGCGACGGACACCGAGCTCGACTCGGCCGGCCGCGTGATGCTGACGCCCCGGCACCTGGCGCACGCGGGCATCGACCGCGAGGTCGTGGTCACCGGCGCCGGCGACTGCCTCGAGCTCTGGGCGCGCTCGGCCTGGGAGGCCTACGACTCCGACCTCGCCTCGCGGGCGTCTGACCTGACCGAGTCCCTTGGCCATCCTGCTTGACATGCCCCGCACGCACGTCCCGGTCCTCGCCGGTGAGCTGATCGAGGCGCTCGACCCGCGCCCCGGCCAGATCGCGATCGACTGCACCCTCGGTGCGGGCGGTCACGCGCACCTCGTGGCGGACCGCATCGGCCCCACCGGCACGCTGGTCGCGATCGACCGCGACCCGCTCGCCGAGGAATCCTTCGCCCGGCTCGCCGCCGACGTCGCGTGCACCACGCGCTTCGTCCGCGCGGACTTCGCCCATGGCCTGCGCACGCTCGTCGAGGAGGGGGTCCGCGCGGACATGGTCTACATGGACCTCGGGATGTCCTCGATGCAGGTGGACACGCGCGAACGCGGGTTCTCCTATGCCTACGACGCGCCGCTCGACATGCGAATGGATCCCGAGCAGACGCTCAGCGCGCGCGAGCTCGTCAACACCTGGGAGCGGCGCCGGCTCGCCCGCGTGCTGCGCCAGTACGGCGAGGAGCGCTACGCCGACCGCATCGCGGCGGAGATCGTCCGCCGCCGCGCCGACGCCGAGCTGACGACTACCTTCGAGCTCGTCGACGCGATCACGGCGGCGATCCCCGCGCCCGCGCGCTTCGGCGGCGGCCATCCCGCCAAGCGCACGTTCCAGGCGATCCGCATCGCGGTCAACGAGGAGCTCGGCCAGCTCGACGAGGCGCTCCCGCTCGCATGGGAGGCGCTGCGCACCGGCGGCCGCCTCGCCGCGATCTCCTTCCACTCACTCGAGGACCGGCGCGTCAAGCGCTTCCTCGCCGATCGGGCGCGCGGCTGCATCTGCCCGCCCGACCTGCCGGTGTGCGCCTGTGGGCGCACGCCCGAAGCCGAGCCGGTGTTCCGCCGCTCGGTCGTCCCCACACCGGGGGAGATCGCCGCCAACCCCCGGTCGAAGTCAGCCCGCTTGAGGGCCTCTCGCAAGCTTGCAGAGGAGCGCTAGTGCCCACGCAGACCGCCCGTCGCACCCACGCCCGCCCGACCCACGCACGGACCGCCGCCGGTCGCAGCGCCGCGCCCCGCCACCACCGGCGGGTCTCCGGCCCCGCGTCACCGGTCCGGACCGCGCATCCGCTGCGAGGCATCGGCGGCGTGCCCGCCGGCGCGCTGGCCGGCGGTCGCGCGCTACCGCGCACGCGCCAGCGGACGTCGGCGTTCGAGCGCCTCGGGCGCCTGCCCGACCATCGCGTCGTCGACGGCCTGCTGCGCTCCCGCGGCTGGATCGTCGTGATCGGTGTGCTGCTCGGCGGGATCGTCGCGATGCAGGTCTCGCTGCTCAAGCTCAACTCCGGCATCTCGCGCGCCGTCGAGGCCAGCGCGACGCTCGAGCGCCAGAACGCCGACATGCAGGCCAACATCGCCCGCCTGTCCTCGGGCCAGCGCGTCTCGGGCAACGCGGCCAAGGAGAACATGGTCTTCCCGCCCGCGGGCGACGTGCGCTACCTCAACGTCCGCCCGTCCCGCGATGCCGCGCTCGCCACGAAGCGCATGACCGCGCCGAGCGCGGCCGCCCAGGCGCTGATGGCGGCCGGCGGCCACGGCGCCGCCACGACGGCTGCGACGGGCACGAGCGCCGCGAGCACGCCGTCGAGCACGACGACGACGCCGACCACCACCACGACAGCGACCGGCACGACGACGCCGACGACTACGACGACGCCGACCACGACCACGACCCCGACGTCGACCTCGACCTCGACCCCGACGTCGACGTCGTCGACGACGACGACCCCGACGTCGACCTCGACCCCGACGTCGACGACGACCCCATCGACCACCAGCTCGGCCGCCACCGCGGCGGCGACCTCCGCGGCCAGCGGCCAGGGCTGAGCCGGTGCGGCTGATCGAGCGCCGCATCGGGCTGTTGTTCGCCGTCTTCGCCGGCATGCTCCTCCTCGGCGCCGGCAAGGCGGCCTGGCTGGGCGTCGTGAAGGCCGGGACGCTCAAGCACGCCGCGTCCAGCCAGCAGCAGGTCGACGTCACCGTGCCCGCGCGGCGCGGCTCGATCACCGACGACCGCGGCGTCGAGCTCGCGGTCTCCAAGCCGGCGATGACCATCGCCGCCACCCCGTACCTCGTCAAGGACGCGCCCGCGCTCGCCGCGAAGCTCTCCAAGCCGCTGCGCGTGCCCGAGGACGTGCTGCTGCGCTCGCTCGCCCGTCGTGACACCGGCTTCGTCTACCTCGCGCACGACGTGCCCGCCGCTCGCGCCGAGCGCGTGCAGGCGATGAACATCGAGGGGCTCGAGTTCATCCCCAAGTACCGCCGCGTGTACCCGCGCACCTGGATGGCCTCGCAGCTGCTCGGCCAGGTAGGGACCGACGCCAACGGCCTCGCCGGGCTCGAGTACTCCCAGGACGAGCACCTGCACGGCTCCGACGGACAGCGCCAGATGGTCAAGGACGCGCTCGGCGACCCGATCCGCATGCACGACGTCAAGCCGGCGATCCCCGGCCAGGACGTCCGGCTCACGCTCGACTCCGACCTGCAGACGCGCGCCGAGGACGTCCTCGCCGAGGTGGGCCAGACCTACCAGCCGAAGGGCGCGACGGCGATTGTCATGGATCCCAACTCCGGGGCGATCAAGGCGCTGGCCAACTGGCCGCAGGTCGATGCGAACGACCCGGGATCGGCGCCCGCCTACGCGCGCCAGGACCGCGCGATCGGCGCGACCTACGAGCCTGGCTCGACCTTCAAGGCGTTCACGGTGGCGGGCGCGCTCGAGGAGGGCAAGGTCACGCCGGACACCTCCTTCGACCTGGCGCCGCAGATCCAGGTCGCCGACCGGACGATCGGCGAGGCCGAACCGCGCGGCTACGCGACGCTGACCACGCGGCAGATCCTCGAGCAGTCCTCCAACGTCGGCGCGATCACGATCGGCCAGCGGCTCGGCGCCGCGCACTTCGACCAGTGGGTCCGGCGCTTCGGGTTCGGCAAGCCGACCGGCATCGACCTGCCGGGGGAGGAGCAGGGCATCGTCCTTCCGCTCGACAAGTACTCCGGCTCCTCGATGGGCAACCTGCCGATCGGCCAGGGCGAGGCGGTGACGCCGCTGCAGATGGCGACGGCCTACTCGGCGATCGCCAACGGCGGGATCCTGCGCACGCCGCACATCGTCGAGGCGGTCGGCAACCGCGGTACGCCCGAGCCGAAGGGCCGTCGCGTGATCTCCGAGGCGACCTCCGCGTCGTTGCGCAAGATGCTCGAGGGCGTGCTCGGGCCCGGCGGCACCGCCTCGGGCGCGGCGATCCCCGGCTACGTGTTGGCCGGCAAGACCGGTACGGCGAACAAGGTCGATCCGCAGACCGGGACCTACTCGGAGAGCAAGTACGTGTCGTCCTTCGTCGGCTTCGCGCCCGCCGCGCACCCGAGGCTGCTCGTCGCGGTCATGGTCGACGAGCCGCAGGGCGACATCTACGGCGGCACCGTCGCGGCGCCGGCGTGGAAGAAGATCACCTCGTTCGCGCTGACCTATCTCGGCATCCCGCCGAACTGAGCGCGGCGCCGGGGCTCGCGGGCGCGCCGCGCTGCCGTCGGCCGGGCGGGTGGCACGAAGAGGTGAACCGTGGTTCACTGTTGATGTGCCGTATCGCCCGACCGAGCGCACCCGTGCCCGCCTCGCTGCCGCCCGCGAGCTGATCGTCGACGCCGCGATGGCGCAGCTGGCCGAGGGCGGCTACGCGTCGGCGTCGGTGGTCGGCGTCGCCCGCCGCGCGGGCGTGGCGACCGGCAGCGTCTACCGCCACTTCCCCTCCAAGAGTGATCTGCTCGCCGAGGTCTTCCGACGCTGCGCGCAGGCCGAGGTCGACGTGCTGCGCGGCATGGCGGCCCGCGGGCAGCCGGTGACCGAGCGGCTCGCCGCGTGGGTCGAGGCGTTCGTCCGCCGCGCGCTCGCCGAGCCCGTGCGCGCCTATGCGCTGATCGCGGAGCCGGTCGACCCGGCGGTGGAGGCCGAGCGGCTCGTCTTCCGCCGTGCCTACGCGGACCTGTTCGCCACCGCGCTGCGCGACGGCCAGGCCCGCGGGGAGATCGAGCCGGGCGACGCCGATCTGCTCGCGGCCGCCATCGTCGGAGCGCTGTCGGAGGCGCTCGTCGGGCCGCTGGCTCGCCGGCAGACCGGCGCGGACGCGCTCGTCGCCGGCCTGCAGCACTTCGTCCTGTCCGCCGTGAGGAGCCATGAGCACGCCCACCAGGCCTAGCGCCACCCACGAGGTGGTCAACCAGTCGGTCCCCTTCGAGGACGTCAACCTCTTCGACGCCGACCTGCCGCTGCGCGAGGCGCTCGAGCGCGAGGGCGGCGCGTGGGCGCTCGACCGTGCGCGCGACACGGGTGCTGTCGCCGGATCCGCCGAGGCGCTCGCGCACGGGCGCCGCGCGGAGCGCAATCAGCCAGTCCTGCGCACCCATGACCGCTTCGGCCATCGCATCGACGAGGTGGAGCTCGACCCGAGCTGGCACTGGCTCCTGCGCGGCGCGGTCGAGCGCGAGATCCACAGCCTGCCGTGGCGCGACGCGCGTGCCGGGGCCCACGTCGCCCGCGCCGCGCTCGAGCTGCTCTGGACACACGCCAACGCGGGCGTCATCTGCCCCGTGTCGATGACGTACTCGGCGGTGCCGGCGCTGCGGGTGGACCCCGAGCTCGCGGCCGAGTGGGAGCCGCGGCTGACCCTGCCCGACTACGAGCACGGGTCGCTGTGCGGGATGGCGATGACCGAGAAGCAGGGCGGCTCGGACGTGCGCGCCGGCACCACCCGCGCCGAGCCGGCCGGCGGCGGCTGGTTCGAGCTGACGGGCCACAAGTGGTTCTGCTCCTATCCGCCGTGCGACGTCTTCCTCGTCCTGGCCCAGGCTCCGGCCGGCCTGTCGTGCTTCCTGCTCGAGCGCGGCCCGGGCATGGAGTTCCAGCGCCTCAAGGACAAGCTCGGCACGCGCTCGCTGCCGTCGTCGGAGGTCGAGTTCCGCGCGGCGCCCGCGCGGCTGCTCGGCGAGGAGGGCCGCGGCGTGGCGACGATCATCGAGATGGTCACCCACACGCGCCTCGACTGCATCATCGGCTCGGCTGCCGGCATGCGGCGCGGGGTCGCCGAGGCGCTCTGGCACGCCCGGCACCGCTCCGCCTTCGGCGCGCGGCTCGTCGACCAGCCGCTGATGCGCAACGTGCTCAGCGACCTCGCGATCGAGTCCGAGGCGGCCACGGCGACCGCGTTGCGCATCGCGCGCGCCTATGACGAGAGTGACACGGCCCTGCGCCGCTTCGCGACCGCGGTGCTCAAGTACTGGATCTGCAAGCGCGCGACGCCACACGCGGCCGAGTCGCTCGAGTGCCTCGGCGGCAACGGGTACGTCGCCGAGTCGCCGATGCCGCAACTGCTGCGCGATGCGCCGCTGAACGGGATCTGGGAGGGCTCGGGGAACGTCATGAGCCTCGACGTCCTCCGCGCGCTCGTCCGCGAGCCCGCGGGGCTGCCCGCGTTCCTGGCCGAGTGCGAGCTGGCGCGTGGGGCCGACCCCCGGCTCGACGTGCACCTCGACGCGCTGCCGGCCTCGCTGGGCGCCCTCGCCGGCGCGGACGCGCAGTGGCTCGCGCGCCGCGCGGTCGAGGACCTCGCCGTCGCCTTCCAGGCCTCGCTGCTCGTGCGCACCGCGCCGCCGGCGGTGGCCGACGCGTTCTGCGCCGGCCGGCTCGGCGACGCGCACGGCCGCGTCTTCGGCACGCTGCCGGCGGGAATCGACTCCGAGGCGATCCTCACCCGGGTGCTCACGGTCTGAGCGCGGCGTGAGGGCTCGACGGCTCGCGAGCGCGCGGCGCCGCCTGCCCGCTTCGTAGACTGCCGCCTCATGACCCTCCGCGAGCTCCTCGGGGACGGGCCCGACGGCGTGCCCGTCACCGGACTGGCCTTCGACAATCGCGCGGTCGAGCCCGGCACGGTGTTCTTCTGCGTGCCCGGCTTCACCCGCGACGGGCACGACTTCGCGCCCGACGCGGTCGCCCGCGGGGCGAGCGCGCTCGTCGTCACCCATCCGCTCGGCCTCGGGCTGCCCGAGGTGGTCGTCGACGACGTCCGCGCGGCGATGGCGCGCGCCGCGGCCCGCTTCTTCGGCGATCCGACGGCGGAGCTCGACGTCTGCGGGATCACGGGCACCAACGGCAAGACCACGACGGCGTTCCTCGTGCGTTCGCTGCTCGAGGCGGCCGGGCGGCAGTGCGGCCTGCTCGGCACGGTCAAGTCGGTGATCGGCGGCGAGGAGCAGCCCGTCGTGCGCACGACGCCCGAGGCGATCGACCTCCAGCGCTCGTTCCGCGCCATGCGCGACGGCGGGGACGTCGCCTGCGCGATGGAGATCAGCTCGCACGCGCTCGAGCTGCGGCGCGCGGACGGCATCCACGTCGCGGCCGCCGTGTTCACCAACCTCACGCAGGACCACCTCGACTTCCACCCGTCGATGGAGGACTACTTCCAGGCCAAGCGGCGGCTGTTCGCCTCCGAGCTGACGCGCGCGCGGATCGCCAATGCCGACGACGCCTACGGCCGCCGGCTCGCCGACGAGTTCGCCGGCACGATCACGTTCGGCATCGAGCGCGAGGCCGACTACAGCGCCACCGACCTCGAGTTCGGGTTCGCGGGCTCGTCGTTCACCGCGCGCACGCCCGACGGCGACTTCCCCGTCTCCATCAGCCTCCCGGGCCACTTCAACGTGCTCAACGCGCTCGCCGCCTGGTCCGCGGCCCGCGCGCTCGATGTCGAGGCCGCGATGATCGCCGCGGCGCTTCCCGACGCCGCCCGCGCGCCCGGCCGCTTCGAGCCGGTCGACGAGGGCCAGCCGTTCGCGGTGCTCGTCGACTACTCGCACACCCCCGACTCGCTCGAGAACGCGCTGCGCGCGGCGCGCCATCTCGCGGATGGCCGCGTCGTCGCCGTCTTCGGCGCCGGCGGCGACCGCGACCGCGCCAAGCGGCCGCTGATGGGGGAGATCGCGGCGCGGCTCGCCGACGTCGCGCTCGTCACCTCCGACAACCCGCGCTCTGAGGACCCGGACGCGATCATCGCCGAGATCCTCGCGGGCGTTCCCGGGGGCACCGCCGCGCAGGTCGAGCACGACGCCGATCGCCGCGCCTCGATCCGGCGGGCGGTCGCGATGGCGGCGGCGGGAGACGTGATCGTGATCGCGGGCAAGGGTCACGAGCAGGGCCAGGAGTTCGCGGGCGGGCGCAAGGAGCCGTTCGACGACGTCGCGGTCGCGCGCGAGGCGCTGCGGACGGGCACGCGCGCATGAGGGACTGGAACGCCGGGCGGATCGCCGAGGCGGCGGGCGCGGACCTCGCGCGCCACGCCGAGGGCAGCCCCGAGCGGACGCTGATCGACTCGCGACTCGCCGGTCCGGGCGACCTCTTCGTCGCGCTGCCGGGTACGCGCGTCGACGGCGGCGAGTTCGCCGCGGGCGCGCTCGCCGCGGGCGCTTGGGGCGTGCTCGTGACGCCCGAGCGCGCACGGGCGTTGCTCGCCGACGACGCCAGCGCGACGCGTGGCGCGATCCTCGCGGCAGCCGATCCGCTCGCCGGGCTGGGCACGCTCGCGCGCGCCTGGCGACGGGCCCTCGGCGCGCAGGTCGTCGCGGTCACCGGCTCGGTCGGCAAGACCTCGACGAAGGAGCTGATCGCCGCGATGCTCGCGCCCTCCCGGCGGGTCGTCGCGTCGCGCGCGAACTTCAACACCGACATCGGGATGCCGCTCGAGATCCTCGCCGCCCCGGCCGGGACCGAGGTGCTGGTCCTCGAGGCGGGCATGCGGGGCTTCGGCGAGATCGCGACGCTGACCGCGATCTGCGAGCCCGACGTCGGCGTCATCACCACGATCGCCGCCGTCCATCTCGAGCAGGTCGGGTCGCTGGAGGGTGTCGCCCGCGCGAAGGCCGAGCTGTTGCTGGGCATGCGCGATGGCGGGACGGCGGTGATCCCCGCGGGCGAGCCGCTCCTCGAGCCGTGGCTGCGCCCGGAGCTCGACACGGTCACCTTCGGGCCGGGCGGCGACGTCGACTGGGCCGCCGAGCCAGGCGGCGAGATCCTCGCCCGCGGCGAGCGCGTCGCCATCGAACTGCCGTTCACCGCCGCCCATCAGCGCCGCAACGCGCTCGCCGCCGTCGCGGCGGCACGGGCCGTCGGGGTCACCCCGGACGGTCCGATGGAGGTCGTCTTCGGCGCCGGCCGCGGGGAGCGGATCGAGCTGGCGGGCGGGATCACCGTCTTCGACGACTGCTACAACGCCAGCCCGCTCTCCATGCGTGCCGCTCTCGATGACCTCGCGACGCAGGACCCCGCCCGGCGCCGCGTCGCGGTCTTCGGCGACATGCTCGAACTCGGCGCGGAGGAGCACGCGCTGCACCGCGAGATCGGCGCCGAAGCGCGGCGGACGGGCGTCGACGTGCTCGTGACCGTCGGGCCGCGTGCGGCGGCCATGGCCGAGGCGTTCGCCGGCGAGGCTCATGCCGCCCCCGACGCCGCCGCGGGCGCGGAGCTCGCCGCGGAGCTCGTCCGTCCCGGCGATCTCGTGCTGGTCAAGGGCTCCAACGGCGTCGGCCTCTCGGTCGTCGCTCCGCGGCTGCGGGAGCGCGCCGGCGCAGGCGCTCCGGTGGACGGCGGCCGCTGATGGGAGAGGTGCTGATCGCGGGGACCGCGTCCCTGCTCATGTGCGTCTTCCTCGCGCCGAAGTTCATCGAGTTCCTGCGGGCGCGCGAGTTCGGGCAGCAGATCCGCGAGGAGGGACCGCAGGAGCACCACGCCAAGGCCGGCACGCCGACCATGGGCGGGATCATCATCTTCACCGCCGTCACCGTCCCGTTCGTGCTGCTGACCAACTGGGACTGGCGTGCCGTCGGCGTCTTCGGCACGGCGCTGGCCTGCGCGCTGCTCGGCTTCGCCGACGACTACACGAAGCTCGCCCGGCGCCGCTCGCTCGGCCTGCGCGGCCGCACGAAGCTGATCGTCACGGTCCTGATCTCCATCGGCCTGTGGCTCTGCGCCACGCAGGGCGCCGACCTCGCCGACACGGTCAACCTGCGCATCGTCGACGCCTCGATCAACCTGGGGATCCTCTACCCGGTCTTCATCTACCTCGTCGTCGCGGGCACATCGTCGGCGGTCAACCTCACCGACGGGCTCGACGGCCTCGCGGCCGGCTGCGCGGCGATCGTGCTGCTCGCGTACATCGCGATCACCTTCACCACGCGCCAGACCGATCTCGCGCTGGTCGCGGGATGTCTCGTCGGCGCCTGCGTCGGCTTCCTCTGGTTCAACTCGTTCCCGGCATCGATCTTCATGGGCGACACGGGCTCGCTCGGCCTCGGCGGCGCGGTCGCGGGCATGGCGGTGATGACCAAGACCGAGGTCCTGCTGATCATCCTCGGCGGCATCTTCGTGATCGAGGCGCTCTCGGTGCTGATCCAGGTCTTCTCGTTCCAGGCGTTCCGCAAGCGGGTCTTCCTGATGGCCCCGATCCATCACCACTTCGAGCTGCAGGCCTGGTCCGAGACGAAGATCATCCTGCGCTTCTGGATCGTCGCGGCCGTCTGCGCGGCGATCGGCTTCACGCTGTACCAGCAGTCGATCACGTAGGGGCATGTGCCCATTGTGCAGGGCACTTTTGCCTGCATGGGGCGCACTTCGCAACGAATCTGCACCATGACTGTGCCGATTCGCCCACGCTGGGACGAACCCGTCCCGTCGTGCCCTATCTCCCTCGAGTCAACGACCCGAGGAGGCAGGGACCATGGACCCCGATCGAGTGCGCGAGATCGTCGACGGCATCCCGCGCGGCGCGTGGATGAGCTACGGCGACGTCGCCCGAGCCGCCGGCGGCGGCGACCAGCACGCGCGCGCGCTCAACCAGCGCTTCGTCCGCCACCCGCACGCGGGCGCGCACCGCGTCCTGTGCTCCGACGGCCGCGTCGGGGCGACGGCGCTCGGCGACCCCGCCGAGGTCCGCCGCCGGCTCGAGGCGGAGGGCGTCGAGTTCGCCGACGGCCGGGCCGATCCGGCGGCGCGCGTGCGGCCCGCGCTGGAGGCGGCGTGAGGCTCCGCGAGGCCGGCGGGCGCGCGCTCGCGCGCCGGCGCGGTCTGGCCGTACTCGGTGGCGTCGCGCTCGCGGCGCTGTGGGGGCTCGCCGCCGCCCCGGCGGCACACGGCGGGACCTTCCGCATCTCGCAGTGCGCGGCCTGGGACGGTGCCGCGTGGACGCCGCGCGCGATGCTGGCGCCGCTGTGGCGCACGACCGGTGGCTGGATCGACTCGAGCTGCGGTGCCTCGGCCGGCCGGATGGCCTTCGTGACGCCCAACTACCGCCTGCCGTACGAAGGCCTCGCGCGGATGTTCCTGACGCTCCCCGAGGCGACGGCGCACACGTCGATCGACGGGCTCTGGCTCGACTGGACCGCGACGCCGCAGTCGCCGAGCAGCGACCCGGCGTACGCGACGGTATGGGCGGGCGAGACGCTGCTGCGGCAGATCGACAGCGGCGACGGCACACGGCCGGACGCGGCGGACCGCCTTCGGACGCCCGCCGGTACGCGCGGCATCTACCTGCAGCTCTGGTGCTCGCCGCGCGACGGGCCCGGATGGTGCAACTGGAGCTCTCCCGGGCTGGTCGTCCGCGGGCTGTCGCTCGATCTCGAGGAGTCCGAGGATCCGGCCGTCCGCGCAGGCGGAAGCCTGCTCGACGGCACGCTGCAGCGCGGCGCGGCGACGCTCTCGCTGCAGGCGTCGGACGCCGACTCGGGCGTGCGCAGCATCGAGGCGTGGCTCGGCGCGAGCGAGCTGGGTCGCGTCGATCTCGGCGCGAGCTGCGCCGACGA
>DATBDM010000046.1:0-3081 GCA_036269915.1 Solirubrobacteraceae bacterium
GCCGCCGCGCGCTCGCCCAGCTCGCGCGGGGCGGCGGCGAGGACCTGCTCGCGCAGGTTGCGGACCTCGGGGTCGTCCTCGAGCGCGAGCGCGCGGTCACAGGCCGCGACGCAGTCGCGGATCCGGTCGGTGCGCGCGAGCGCGTGCGCGAGCCGGGACCAGGCGACCGGAGAATCCGGGGCCAATTCGGTGGCTTGTTCGCATGCGGACACTTCCGCCCCGATGTCCGAGGCCAGATGCGCGACGAGCGCGAGATCGAGGAGGCCCTGCTCGGTGGGTCCGCGGCGCCGGGCCTCCTCCAGCGCCTCGCGGGCGCCGACGCGGTCGAAGGTCCGCAGGCGCAGGCGCCCCAGGCGTTCCCACGCAGACGCGTCGGATGGTGCGGCGCGGACCTCGCGCTGCGCCGACTCGACCGCCTGCGAGAGCGAGCCCATGTCCTCGTAGATGCGCGCCGCGTAGCGGTGCGGCGCGGGGCGGCCCGGCTCCTCGCGCGCCCAGTCGCGCACGGCACGGGCGGCGGCGGAGAAGTCGCCGGCCTGCCAGTAGGCGATCGTCAGCAGCCGCAGCACCGCGGTGTTGCGCGGCTCGGCGTCGCGCGCAAACACGAGCCGCCGCGCGGCGAGCGCGAAGTCGCCCTCGGCGAGCGCGTGCTTGGCCGCCGTCATGAAGCGCTGCACGCGCTCGGCGCCCGGATCCGGCTTGGCGAAGTCGACGAACTGCAGCGAACCGGCCGGCACCGTCCGGATACCGACCTGGAAGCCGACGCGAGCCCACTGCTGCACGTCGTCGCCGTCGCCCGTGAAGTAGATGCCGTTGACGGTGCCGACGCCCCACTCGGGATAGGAGAGGCAGCGCGCGTAGCGGTGGACTACCGAGTGGTCGGGGACGCGCGAGCCGAACGGGTCGTGCTTCTGCTGGTCGGCGCTCGCCGCCCGCCGGCGCTGCTCCTCGGCGTACGCGCGCGCACCCTCCTCGGCGCGCCGCTTGCGCGCTGCCGCTGCGCCGACCTTCACGGCGTTGCGCGTGACGCGCCCGCCGCGGGACTCCTCCGCGAGGCGCTCCAGCGTGTCGGCCGCCTCGTTGACGGCCTTCAGGTGCCGCTCGTGCTCGAGCTGCTTGCCGGGCGGTGCGATGTCGGGGTGCCACACCTTCGCCATCCGACGCCGGGCGAGCTGGATGTCTCGCTTGTCGAACGGCGGGTCGATCTCCAGGAGCAGGACGGCCTGCTCGATGTCCAGCACCTGTGGCATTGCCCATCAAACGGTAGCTGGACCGCGAAGTGGGCCCGGGTGCCTCTCTCCGGGCCGCCTCGCGTCCTTGCGGCCTGGGAACGCTAGTTGCGCCAGCTCACGACGTTCTCCTCTCTGCGTTCGAAGATGGGCGCGGACGATCGCGAACTAGTTGCGCCAGCTCATGGCCACCCTCCTGGAGCTTCGGACAACGCATGGCACCCCCTCGCGGAGGATCGAATGGTCGCCGAGCCCGCTCCTGGGGAGCCGGCCCGGATCCGACACCTTGCATTGTGCCCTGCCCCGCAAGCGGCGCCACGTCGGGTCTCGCGCACGTTGCGGATTTCCGCCCGGAATGAGGAGCGAGTGAGGCACGAGCGGATCCGCGCCACCTCGCGACGCTCACCCGAACGTGGTAACGCCCGCGTGACTCCTGGCGAAAAGCGCCTGCGACCACTACCTTCCGAGGGGCTGTGCTCGTCTGGCTCGCCGTCGTCCTGTGGCTCGTGATCGTCGCCTGGTCGCTCGCGCTCATGCGCGCGGCCGGCGCCAACGACCACGAAACCGCTCCCGGTTCGCTCCGCGACCGCGCTTCGGCGACCCCTCAGGCCCCTCCGCGCCCCGGTCCGCGGGTTCCGCTCGAGGGCCGCAGGCGCGCGACCGTGCTCGCCCAGGGAGCGCTGCTGGCGGTCGCCGTGGCCGCCACCGTGCTCGTCTCGGACGCCGACCAGTGGTCGCCGCTGGCGATGGTCGGCCTGCTCGCCGTGCTCGTCCTCGGCTCGGACTTCATCGTCCTCGACGCCAAGCGCTTCCGCATCGGCGGGTCGTTCTTGGGCATCGTGCTCGCGATGGCCACGCTCGGCCCGGCGCCCGCCGTCGCGCTGGGTCTGGCGGCCACCGCCGTCGACGGCTTCCGCAGCCGCCCGCGGCCGCGCGGTACCTACCTCCTCAACAACCTCGCCACGCACGCGACGTTCCCGCTGCTCGGCGGCATGCTGCTCATGGCCGTGCACGGCTCGCCGGCGCTCGGCCGCGGCGGCTACGCCCTGATCGTCTTCGCCGTGTTCATCGGGGCCAACGTCCTCAACTTCACGATGATCGCCGGCCACACCGTGTGGCTGCGCGGCGGCTCGCTGAAGGAGCTCTTCCGCACCGTCTACCTGCCGGTGCTGCCCTGGGAGCTCGCCACGGCGTCGATCACCGCGATGGCCGTGTGGGGCTTCGAGCTCTACGGCGCCGGCGTGATCGGGCTCTTCGGCGTCGCGCTCGGCGTCTGCCAGCTGCTCTTGCGCGCGCTCCTGCAAGGCCACGCCCACGGCGAGGAGGTCGAGCGTCGCAACGACCAGCTCGACGTCCGCCACGAGGGGATGCTCGCGCTGCTGCTCGAGACGCTCACGCTGCGCGATCCGAGCGCGGCCCGGCACGCCGCGGCCGTCGCTCGCTACGCGCACGAGCTGGCGCGGGTCGCCGGGCTGTCCGAGCGCGAGTGCGCGGTCGTGCACACCGCCGGCCTGCTGCACGACATCGGCAAGCAGGCGCTGCCCGACCACCTCCTGCTCGGCCGCTCGGAGCTCCATCCGGACGAGCGGCGGCTGATCGAGCGCCATCCCGCCGACGGCGCCCGCGTGCTGCTGCGCGTCGAGGGCCTCGGCGAGGTCGCCACCGCGGTGCTCGCCCACCACGAGCGGATGGACGGCCGCGGCTACCCCGACGGCCTCTCTGGCGACGACATCCCGATGGTCGCGCGCATCCTCGCGGTCGCCGAGGTCTACGACGCGCTGACCGCGCCGGACTCCTACCGCGAGCCGGTGACGGCCGCGGAGGCCGAGGAGGAGATGCGCCGGGTCGCCGG
>DATBDM010000047.1:0-2795 GCA_036269915.1 Solirubrobacteraceae bacterium
GCTGCTTGCGTTCACGTCGATCCTCGGCTTCGTCCTCGAGAGCAACCCCTCGCTCCGTGACGACATCGTCGAAACGGTGGTCGGACGTATCCCGGTGATCGGAAGCGAGTTGCGCGACCAGGTACATCCGCTCACGGGGAGCGGCATCGCGCTCGTCCTCGGTTTCGCCGGGGCACTGTGGGCGGGCCTCGGCGTGACCGTCGCCCTTGGCACGGCATTCGCGGAGATCTGGGACGTGCCGCGGCTCGAGCAGCCCAGCGGACTTAGAGCGCGAGCGCGCGGGCTCGTGGTGTTGCTGGTCATCGGGGCGACACTCGTCGCCGCCACGGTTGCCGCCGGGGCCGCCGCCGGCGGCGGACTCGATCCGGCGATGGAACGGCTGGCGGCCGTGTTCGGCTCCCTCGGTGTCAACGTGCTGGTGTTTCTGACCGTCTTCGCGCTGCTGACGCCCCGGCCGCGGCGCATTCGCGACCTGCTGCCGGGCGTCGCGGTGGCGGCCATCGGCGCGCTGCTCCTCCAGGCGGCCGGAGGCTGGTACGTCAACCACACGATCTCCGACGCAAGCGCGGTCTACGGCACCTTTGCGCTCGTCATCGGGCTGCTCTCCTGGTTCTGGCTGGGAGCGCAACTGCTCCTCATGGCGGCAGAGGTGAACGTCGTCCTGCGCTGGCGGCTGTGGCCGCGCTCGTTGGCCGGGGATCTCGAGCCTGCGGATCGCCGCGCGCTCCGGCGCTTCGCTCAGGCGACGCGCCAGGACCGGCGCGAGGAGATCGCTGTCGCCTTCCGCGATGGCGACGACCCAGCGGAGACCCGTGCTGGCCCGGGATCTCCGGACCAGCCGTGAGCGCCGTCGGGAAGACCGAAGGGAGCTCGTGAATGGGATGGTCGCTCGCCCTGGTGGCGCTCGCGCTGCTCGGGGTCGCCGCGATCTCGCAACGGCTGTCCGGCACGCCGCTCACGCCGGCGATCCTCTTCGTCGCTTTTGGACTACTTCTCGGGCCGCACGCGCTGGACGGCATCGACGTGGCCAGCACCAGTGCGACCGTGCGCGGGCTGGCCGAGGCGACGCTCGCGCTCGTGCTGTTCGCCGACGCGTCGCGGATCGACCTCGGTGCGCTGTGGCGCACGGTCGATGTGCCGCTGCGGCTGCTGGGGATCGGCCTGCCGCTGACCATCCTGCTGGGCGCCGTGGCTGCCGCCGCGGTGTTCGGCGAGCTGAGCACCGAGGAGGCGGTGATCCTGGCGGTCGTGCTGGCGCCAACCGACGCCGCGCTGGGCCAGGCGGTGGTCACCGAGCCGCGCGTGCCGCAGCGTATTCGGCAGGGCCTCAACGTCGAGAGCGGACTGAACGACGGCATCTGCGTGCCGCTGCTGTTCGCCGCGGTGGCCGCGGCCGACGTGCAATCCCAGATCGCGGGCGGCCGCAGCCCCGCCACGCTGCTTCTCGAGGAGATCGGCTACGGCGTGTTGGGCGGCATCGTCGCCGGCCTGCTGATCGCCATCATCGTCACCCAGGCGGGTCGGCGAGGGCTGATCGCGCCCGCGTGGCGGCAGGTCATCCCGGCCGCCGGCGCCGCGCTCGCCTACGGGATCGCCAGCGCATCCGACGGGTCGGGGTTCATCGCGGCATTTGTGGCAGGCATGGTGTTCCGACTCGCGCTCGGGAGCGATCCCGAGGAGCTCAACCGGTTCACCGAGGAGGTCGGCGCTGTGCTCAACGGCGTCACCTTCGTGCTCTTCGGCGCGATACTGCTCGGCCCCGCGCTGACCAACTTGAGCTGGCAGCTCGCGCTCTACGCCGCCCTGAGCCTCACAGTCGTCCGGATGATTCCCGTCGCGATCGCGATGGCGGGGTCGCACGCCCGAGCTCCGACGCTCGGCTTCCTGGGCTGGTTCGGGCCGCGCGGGCTGGCGTCGATCGTTTTCGCGGTGATCGTGGTCGAGGAGTCCGGGCTACCGCACGAGCATCTGATCGAGCACGCGATCTACCTCACCGTCGGACTCTCCGTGCTCGCCCACGGACTCACCGCCGCGCCGCTCGCCGCGCGCTACGCCCGCTGGTACGAGCAGCACCCTCGCGAGCAGCGCCCGCCGATGGAGAGCGCGTCGGCGCCGGTCACGCGACCGCGCGGACCACACAGGCCCGTCGCATCCGATCCCGAGCGAGCGGCGTCGGGGGAGTGAGCCCCACCACGCGGTCCATGCGTCGGATCGTCATGCGCTCGACGCTAGCTCGGCAGCCCGCGCGCGGGCTGCCTGGCGGACCAGGTGGTCGCGCTCGGCGACGTTCGTGGCCCGGCGGGCGGCCTCGGCGTAGGCGGTGGTGGCGGCGGGCATGTCGCCGCCCAGCTCGTGCAGGTGGCCGCGGACGGCGTGCCAGCGGTGCCGGTCGCCGATCACCTCGCGCAGCCGGTCCGTCTCGCGCAACCCGGCGGCGGCGCCGAGGACGTGGCCGACCGCGACCGCGCGGCCGAGCACCGCGGCGGGGTCCTGGCGCACCGGGTCGGTGCTGAGGGCGACGAGGTCGTCGTACCAGGCGAGGATCTGCGGCCAGTCGGTCTCCTCCGCGCTCGCCGCGTCGTCGTGCAGGGCGGCGATCGCGGCCTCGATCTGGTAGCGGCCGGGGGGCCGTTCGTCGGTCTGCATCGCGAGCGCCGACTGCAGGACGCGGACGCCCTCCGCGATCTCGCGCGTGTCCCACAGGCCGCGGTCCTGGCGGTCGAGCGTGACGATCCGGCCCTCGAGATCGAATCGCGCCGGCAGGCGCGCGTGGTTTATGAGCATCAGAGCGAGCA
>DATBDM010000048.1:0-11523 GCA_036269915.1 Solirubrobacteraceae bacterium
TTGACGTTCGTCAGGCGCCGCGACTCAGGAGCTCTTCCTCGCCCGCGCCGCGCGCTTGGGCTTCGGCTTCGCCGCCGACGAGCCCTGCGCGTCGACGACCAGTCGCTCCTGCTCGCGCGGCACGGGTGACGGGCCCGCGTCGAGTGAGGCGGTCAGGTGGGCCAGCTCGGTGCCGAGCCGGACGAGCTGCGCTTCGATCGCGGCGAGACGGTCGTCGATCGCCGCGGCGGGCGCGCGGCCGATCGCCTCGAGGCGCTCGTCGACGCGGTCGACGGCCTCCTCGATGCCCTCCATGCGCTGGGAGACCGAGCGCAGGCGGCGCGTCAGCCGCTCGATGTCGGCCGCCGACGGGATGTTGAGCGCGCTCATCGCGGTCTCCTGCGCCTGTACAGCGCGCTCGCGCGCCTCGAAGGCGCGCGAGAGCGTGCTCGTGACGATCGGGTTCTCGAGCAGGTCCTGGGCGAGCCGGCCCAGCGCGTCCTCGCTCTGCCGGGCGAGGCGGTCCTTGAACCCGCCCTGCCCGCTGTCCTCTGCCATGGTCGGTCTCCCGGGTTTCGTCGGTCGCAGACCGCGGGGAAGCTAGCGCAGGGGCGGAGGTGAGCAGGGGTGGGATTCCGTACCCTCGACCTCGAGTGGAGGTCGAAGTGCGACACGATGGACGCCAAATACGTCGAAATGCGCAAGAGACGGTGCCATCACACCGTTCCAAATTGCGAAACCAACAGGCGACCAGTAGCGTCAAAGCCTTGTCGAGGGCCGCGCGCTGGCGCTGCAGGAGGGGACTCATTCCGGGGATGACAGGTCGCAGGCCAGTCGTGATCGCGCTGTTGGCTGCCGTGCTGTACGCAGGGGTGCTCGTCGCATCCGCGTCGGCGGAGATGCACCAGGTGCGCGTGACGCTGGTTACCGGCCAGGTCATGACCCTCAACGTCGACGTGCCGCCCGGTGGCTCGGCCGCGAGCTCGCTGCCCCCGCTTTCCGCGCCCGTGCAGAACGTCGTCGATCTCGGCCCGATCGCCACCCCGACGCCGGCACCCACGGTCCCGCCCGCCCCGACGGTCCCGCCGGCCCCGAGCGTCGGCGGCACGCCGACTCCCTCGCCCACGCCGGGCGGCAACGGATCGAGCGGCAGCTCCGGCAGCGGCTCGAGCGGTAGCGCGCCGCAAGGCTCGACCACGGGTTCAGGGAACACCTCGAGCGGTTCGGTCGGCTCCGGGAGCACCGGCTCGACCACCGGTAACCAGGCCGGCGGCGCCGGGCGCGTCGTCCGCAAGGCGAAGGACACCGCCTCGCGCGCCACCAAGAAGGCCAGGGCCAAGGCCAAGGCGACGAACCCGAACGCGATCCAGGCGCCCGACGGCACCCCGACGCTCGCCAACCCGACGCTCTCGCTCGCGATCCCCGGCCCCGCCGCGATCGGCGTGCCGAACTTCTTCATCGACAAGTTCCGGATCCCGCCGTTCCTGCTGCCGATCTACCAGGCCGCCGGGATCCAGTACGGCGTGCGCTGGGAGGTCCTGGCCGCGATCAACGAGATCGAGACCGACTACGGGCGCAACCTGAACATCTCCTCCGCGGGCGCCGAGGGCTGGATGCAGTTCATGCCCTCCACGTGGAAGATGTACGGCGTCGACGCCAACGGCGACGGCCAGCGCGATCCGTTCAACCCGGCCGACGCGATCTTCGCCGCCGCGCGCTACCTGCGCGCCGCCGGCGCCGATCACGATCTGCGCCGCGCCATCTTCGCCTACAACCACGCGACCTGGTACGTGGACTCCGTCCTCATGCGCGCGCGGGTGATCGCCGGCCTGCCCGCCAACCTCGTCGGGTCGCTCACCGGCCTCACCCAGGGCCGCTTCCCGGTCGACGCCAATGCCCGCTACGCCGACAGCCTCACCAAGCGCGACACGCGCGGCCAGCGCCGCACCAACCCCTCGGTCGTGGTCGAGTCCGCGCAGCGCCGCTCGATCGACATCTTCGCCCGCAAGGGCTCGCGCGTCGTCGCCACGCAGGACGGCCGCATCGTGCGGACCGGCAGCACCAAGCGGCGCGGGCACTTCGTCGTCCTGCAGGACGTCTACGGAAATACGTATACGTACGCGCACCTGGGCGACGTCGTGAGGCGCTACCCGGCGCCCAAGCCGCAGTCGGTGACCCAGGCGGAGATCACCAAGGAGCTCAAGCTCCCGCGCAAGGACGCCGCGCCGTCCGAGGCCGCCTCCGCCACCCGCCAGGCGGCGACCAAGGCGCCGAGCCGCGCCACCCGGCGCAAGGCCGCGCCGAAGGCGCGCACGCGCCCGCAGTCCGCGGTGAGCCGCAGCGCCCCGACCAAGCAGCGGCTGTTCGCGCACCCGCACCGGCCGAACGCGGCCGACGCCGGCGGCGCCCAGCAGGTCTTCCAGCGCAGCGGCAGCGTCGACGGCGACCCGAGCATCGCCGGCTACTTCAAGCGCGTCTTCGGGCTCGACCGCAAGGACGTCCGCCTCAAGCCGATGCGCAAGGGCGCCCACATCGTCGCGGGCACGATCCTCGGCCACATCGGCAAGGTCCAGCCGGCCGTCGCCCCCCACGTCTCCTTCGAGATCCGCCCCGCGGGCAAGGGCGCGCCGCGGATCGACCCGAAGCCGATCCTCGACGGCTGGAAGCTGCTCGAGACGACCGCGATCTACCGCGCCGCGGGCAAGAACCCGTTCATGGGCGCCGACGCGCCGTCGATCGGCCAGATCCTGCTGATGGGCAAGGACGCGCTCGCCCAGCGCGTGCTCAACGACCCGCGCGTGCAGATCTACGACTGCGGCCGCAGCGACATCCAGACCGGCCAGATCGACCGCCGGGTCCTGGCGACGATCGAGTTCCTCGCCGCGTCGGGCTTCAAGCCGACGATCTCGGCGCTCAAGTGCGGCCACAGCCTGATGACCGTCTCGGGCAACGTCTCCGAGCACTCCACCGGCGACGCGGTCGACATCGCGGCGATCAACGGCATCCCGATCCTCGGCCACCAGGGTCCAGGGTCGATCACCGAGCTCGTGATCCGCCGCCTGCTGACGCTGCAGGGCACGATGCGACCGCACCAGATCATCTCGCTGATGACCTTCCCCGGGGCGGACAACACGCTGTCGATGGCCGATCACGCGAACCACATCCACGTCGGCTTCCATCCGATGTTCGGCGACAACACCAAGCTCGCGCGCCAGGTGAGCTCGATCCTGCGACCGGGCCAGTGGACGCGGCTCGTGACCCGGCTGGGCCAGCTCAGCGAGCCGACCGTGCGCGCGAAGCCATCGCGCTACGCGACACCGGTCAAGGGCCGCGGCGGCGCGCACCTGGGCGATTGAGCACGGCGTCCGGGCCCGATCCCGGGAGCCGCTTCGGGTTCGTCCAGTGGGAGTTCCCGGGGCGCCTCGGCCCTGACCCGGGGCGCTACGCGATCCGCCGCTTCGCCGGCGACGACGTCCGCCACGTGCTGGTCATCAGCGGGATCGAGGCGCCGCGCCGCGTGCGCCTCTCCCCCGGCGCCCGGCGGCGGACGCGCCGCGCCGAGCCCGGCCCTGCGGTGACGCCGGTGGAGGTGACCCGCGCGACCGTGATCGGCGCGAGCGCGCTCGACGGCGAGGACGCCGCCGAGGCCTGGCTCGCGCATGCCCTGGGCGACGGGCGCGACGCGCTGCTCGCCGAGTCGCTGCTCGTGCTCGCCCGCGCGGTCGCCGCCCGCCGCGTCGCCGCGGCCGATCCCTGGGCCGCGGACCCCGACCCGGCGCGCGCGCTGGTCACGCGGATCGGCTACGGCTCCGGCCAGGCGGTCGCCGACGGGGAGTGGGACGCCGCGCGCGAGCTGCCGCCGGCGCGCGGCCCGGGGCGGCGCATGCTCGTCCCGCAGGAGCGCGCCTCGGCGCTGCTCGGCGGCCGCGACGCCGCCCTGGCCTGCGAGGAGCTCGCGCTCCGCGCCCGGGCCGACCTCGACCGCGGCCGCGGTCGCGAGGCGGCCCTGCAGCTCGACGTCGCGCTGCGCGCGGCGCTCTCCGAGCTCGAGGGCTGGCGCGGGCATCGCGACCTGGGCAAGCGCCTCGACGAGCTCGCTACCCATGTCGAGCCGGTCGCCGCGGCGGCGACCGCCGCGCTCGGCGGCGGCCTGGGCGAGCGCGAGCTGGCCGCGGTGGCGGAGGCGCTGGCCCGCCTCGAAGCCGCCCTGCGCGCCCGCGCCGCCGACTAGCCGAGCGCCGCGAGCACGGCGTCGAGCTCGTCGACCACGTCGCCTTCGAGCTTGACGTCCGCGACGCGGTCGAACGGCGTCTCGCTGCGGGTGACGATCGCGAGGCGACCGCCGGCGGCGAGCGTCAGCTCGGGCAGCCCCGCCACCGGATACACCTCCAGCGAGGAGCCGACGACGATCATCAGGTCGGCGCCCTCCGCCAGCTCGCCCGCGCGCGTCATCGCCCCCTCGTCGAGCATCTCGCCGAAGAGCACGACGTCGGGCTTGAGCGGCGCGCCGCAGTCGCAACGCGGGATGCCGTCCGCGGCGTCCGCGAGCCGGCGGCGCGTCTCGGCCAGCGGATAGGAGCGGCCGTCGGCGAGGCAGGACGCGCTGCGGATCGACCCGTGCACCTCGATCAGCTCGCGCGTCCCGGCCGCGCTGTGCAGCCCGTCGATGTTCTGCGTGATCACCGCGTCGAGCCGGTCGCCCGCCTCCAGCGCGGCGAGAGCGCGGTGGGCCGCATTGGGCTGCTTGCCCTCGAGCGTGGCGAAGCGCTGCCCGTAGAAGGCCCAGAAGCCGGCCGGGTCGGAGCGCCACACGGAGATGTGCGCGACCTCCATCGGGTCCACGTTCGCCCACAGCCCCGTGCCCGGGGAGCGGAAGTCGGGGATCCCCGACGGCACGGAGATCCCTGCGCCGGTGAGCGCCACGACCGAGCCCGCGCAGCGGATCAGCTCCGCGAGCCGAGCGCGATCGTCCGCCACCCGGTCAGGAGCCCTTGAACTTCGGCGTGCGCTTGCCGAGGAAGGCCGAGATGCCCTCGCGGGCGTCGTCGGAGGTGAAGGCCGCGATGAAGCCCTCCTTCTCGGCCTCGATGCCCTCGTCGAGGTCGGCCCTGTGCGACGCCCGCTTGATGTTGGCGAGCGCGACCGGCGCCTGGCCGGCGAACTTGTGCGCCCAGCTCAGCGCGGTGTCGAACAGCTCGTGGTCGGCGACGACGCGGTTGACCAGGCCGTGCTCGTACGCGTCCTCGGCGGAGATCGGCTCGCCGGTCGTGTTCATCTCGAGCGCCTTGGCGGGGCCGACGAGCCGCGGCAGCCGCTGCGTCCCGCCGAAGCCGGGGATGATGCCGAGGCCGATCTCGGGCTGGCCGAACGCGGCCGAGTAGCCGGCGAGCCGGACGTCGCAGGCCATCGCCATCTCGCAGCCGCCCCCGAGCGCGACGCCGTTGACGGCCGCGATCGTCATGATCGGCGACTGCTCCCAGCCGCGGAACAGCGCGTGCGCGGCGTCGAGCAGCCCGCGCCCGCCCTGCGCGTCGAGCTGCGTGAAGGCCTTGATGTCGGCGCCGGCGCACCACAGCGCCGGGTTCGGCGAGGCGATGATCAGCGCGCGGATATTCGTGCCCTGGATCGCGTCCCATGCGCCCTGAAGCGCCTCGATCACCTGCGGCGCAAGCGAGTTCGCAGGCGGGTTGTCGAGCCACAGGATCGCGATCGCGCCGCGCGTGTCGAGCTTGACCGGCGCCTGCTCGTAGCCGGCGTCGGGCTGCGGGTAGGGGTAGAAGCCCTGGCCGCTCTTGGCGCCGAGGCGCCCCTGGGCGACGAGCCGGCGCAGCAGCAGCGGCGGCTCGAACGCGCTCCCCCACTCCTCCGTGCCGCGCTCGAGCGCGGCGAGGGCGTCGTCGAGGCCGCGGAAGTCCGCGCGCGCGAAGGGCCCGGGGACCATGCCGGTGCCCATCATCATCCCGAGGTCGACGTCGCGGACGCCCGCGATGCCCTCCTCGACGACGAGGCAGGCCTCGACGAGCGCCTTCAGCTGGAAGCGGTCCGCAACGCCCTCGTCGATCTGCGGGGTCGTGGTCGGGTCAGCCATGGTCGTAGAAGCCCTTCCCGGTCTTGGCGCCGAGGTCGCCGGCGGCGACCTTCTCCTCCATCCCGGAGTGCACGTACATGCGGTCGCCATAGGCGTCGCGCAGGTCGCGGGCGACCTTGACGACCGTGTCGAGGCCCGACATGTCGGCGACCCGGAACGGGCCCATCGGCATCTGCGCCCGCTCGGCGATGAAGGCGTCGAGCGCCTCGACGTCGGTGCCGGTCTCGTCCTGGTAGCGCCAGATCTCGCTCACGGTGGAGACGAGGATGCGGTTGACGACGAAGCCCGGGCACTCGCCGCAGCGCACCGCGGTCTTGCGGATCGCCTGGGCGAAGTTGGCGGCCGCCTGCGCGGTCTCGGGCGACGTGTCGTCGCCCTCGACGACCTCGACGAGGCGCATGCGCGAGGCGGGCCAGAAGAAATGGAAGCCGACGACCTTGTCCGGCCGCTGCGTGACGTCGCCGATCTCGGTGATCGACAGCCCAGAGGTGTTCGAGGCGAGGATCGCGTGGCCCGGCGTGGCGGCGTCGAGGTCCGCGAAGACGGCCTGCTTGATCTCCATCCGCTCGGGAACGGCTTCGATGACGACGTCGACGTCGCCGAACCCGTCGTAGGAGGTCGTGCCGGTGATCAGCGAGAGCGTGCGCTCGACCTGCTCGCTCGCCTGCTCCTCGGTGATCCTGCCCTTCTTGACGAGCTGAGCGACCTGGCCCTCGGTGACCTTGCGCGCGTGCCGGAGGCCTGCGTCGACGAACTGCTGGTCGACGTCCTTGAGCACGACGGGGATGTCCGCGGAGGCGATGACCTGCGCGATCTCACCGCCCATCACGCCCGCGCCGACGACCGCGGCTTTGAAGACGAACATCAGCGGGACCCTAGACCACCGGATCGAGCTCCGCGCGGCGTTCGTGGCCGAACCGGGTGACCGTGCGGGAGAGCGCGTCCTGCAGCGCGCGACGGACGAAGAAGCGGTCCACGAGCGGGAACGTGCGCTCCTTGAGCTCGTACTCCAGCTCGAGCGTCACGCGGACCTCGTCCTCCTCCGGCGCGAACAGCGTCCGCTGCACGCCGCGGAGCTGCTCGTCCTCGACCTCGAGCTCGATCCGCCGCGCCGGCTCGTAGGCGACCGCGCGCTCCTGCACGAGCCCGCGGCCGCGCGGCACCGAGACCCAGCGCAGCAGCGAGCCGGGCCTCGGCCACCCCGGATCGACGCGATCGACGGTCGCGAATCCGTCGATCCACGCCGCCCAGCGGCTCGAGTCCAGCCACAGCGCCTCCGCCTCCTCCGCGCGGCCGGGAACGACGACCGAGGCCCGTATCCGCCGCATCGCTTATGTCCCCCCGAAGGTTCGCTTCACCGTAATCTCGCGACTCTCAGGTTGTACTTGAGGTCGAGCCATCGTCCCAGATCTCCGGCCGGAGCAGCCTGGCAAGCGGCGGCGCGGGCTCCCCGAGCGCGATCTGCGCCGCCGCGCGGGCCGCCGCGGAGCCGATGACGTTGCCGTGCCCGTTCTGTCCCCCCACCGCCAGCACGCCCGGCCGGACCGCCTCGAACACCGGCAGGAAGTCGTCCGTGTAGCCGACGACGCCGGCCCAGCGATGTGTCACCGGCGCCTCGACGCCCAGCGGCCCGCGCAGGAGCGCCTCGAGGCCGTCCTGGACCTCCGCGCTCGGCTCCGGGCCCGCTCCCCACTCCGCGTCGACGTGCCGGTCGCGGCCGCCGCCGAGCACGACGCGCCCGTCGGGCAGCTGCTGCCAGTAGTCGTAGCCCCAGCGGAAGTAGACCGGCCGCGGGAAGCGTGGTGCGACCGGCGCCGTGCCGAGCATCTGCAGCCGCGTGGACCGCACGCGGCCCGCCAGCTCCGGCAGGACGCGTTCCAGCCCGCCGTCGACCGCGACGACGACCGCACCGCAGTCGACCGCCCCCGACGGCGTCTGGACGCGATCGCCGCGGATGGCGAGCGCCGGCGACTCCGCGAACAGCCGCGCGCTGCGCTCCAGTGCCCGGGAGGCGAGCCGCCGGCAGCGGGCGAGCGGATCGACGGCGCCGTCGCCGCCGACGAGCACGCCGCCCTCCGCGGCAGAGGCGGCGAAGCCGTCCGCGGTGAGCGCCGCCAGCTGCGACGAGCAGTCCTCGGCCTCCTCGTCGTCCCCCGGCAGGCGCAGGCTGCCGACCAGCCGCACGATCTCCGGCCCGAGCTCCTGCGCCAGGCGGTCGATCTCGGCGAGCGTCTCGCGGTAGAGGCCCGCGGCGCGCTCGCGACCCCACGCCGCGACCGCGTCGTGGTAGAAGGGCGCCGCGCCCGCGAGCAGGAAGCCACCGTTGCGCCCCGCGGCGCCGCCGCCGACGGGGCCGGCGTCCACGCCGGCGACGGTCGCTCCCGCGTCGAGCAGCGCGCCGACCGCCGCCAGGCCCGAGCCGCCGAGGCCGACCACGCAGACATCCGCGCGGACGTCGCCGCGCAGCGGCGGCGGGTTCGTCCAGTCGGCGGGATCGCCCCACAACGGTACGGCCATCGCGCGGCATTCTCGCGGACGGACGCGGGGAATGGGTGGGCTCACCGCCCGGGCGTCGCGTTCGGGGGAAACGCTTCAGACGCCCGGGCGGGGCCCACAGGTTGGTGAGGGGCCGCCTCGGGAGGTTGATGTGGCGGCCCCTCACCTACGCCGCGGACCGCAGCCGCCAGAGGGATGGGGGCCCTCGGTATGGGGCGGCGGCGCTTCCGCGACGTGTGCGTCGACCATGCGCTCCACCATTACGCCACGGATGCCTCAGTGGAGCTTCAGTGCAACCTCAAGGGAGCCTGAAGGTCCCATCACGATCGGCTCAGGAACGGGGTCTCAGACCGCGGCGGGCTCCTCCACACGCCGCGGCAGCAGCGTCTCGCGGGCGATCACGAGCCGCTGGATCTGCGACGTGCCCTCGTAGAGCTGCATGATCTTCGCGTCGCGCATCAGCTTCTCGACGGGATAGTCCTTGATGAAGCCGTAGCCGCCGTAGACCTGGACCGCGTCCGTGGCGACCTCCATCGCGGTGTCCGCGGCGAAGCGCTTGGCGTGCGATGACTCGAGCGTGTTGCGGCGGCCCTGGTCGAGCAGGACGGCCGAGTTCCACGTGGCCAGGCGCGAGAGGTGCACCTTGGTCGCCATGTCGGCGATCATGAACTGGATCGCCTGGTGCATCGCGATCGGCACGCCGAACTGGACGCGCTCCTTCGAGTAGGCGGTCGCGAACTCGAACGCCGAGCGCGCGATGCCGGTCGCCATGGCGGCGACGCCCGGGCGAGTGGTGTCGAGCGTCTGCATCGCGAGCTTGAAGCCCTTGTTCTCGGCGCCGATCAGGTGGTCGGCCGGGATCTCGGTCTCGTTGAAGGAGATGGTCGCGGTGTTGGAGGCCCGCTGACCCATCTTGTCCTCCTTCTTGTCCACCGTGACCGTGTCGTCCTTGGGCACGAGGAAGCAGGAGATGCCACGGTGGCCGGCCTCCTTGTCGGTCTTGGCGTAGACCGTGAAGAAGGACGCGTAGCCGCCGTTGGTGATGAAGCACTTCGAGCCGTTGATCACCCACTTGTCGCCCCTGCGGACCGCGGTGGTGCGCATGCCCGAGACGTCGGACCCGGCGTCGGGCTCGGTGAGGCAGAACGACGAGAAGATCGGCTCCTCGGTCAGCATCCCGAGGTAGCGCTTCTTGAGCTCCTCGGTGCCGCCGATCACGAGCGGCGCGGTGGCGAGGCCGTTGGCGCCGATCGAGGTGGCGATGCCCGAACAGCCCCAGGCCAGCTCCTCCTCGATCAACGCGCCCTCGAGCGCCGAGACGCCGGGACCGCCGTACTCCTCCGGGATGTGGGAGTTCATGAGCCCGAGCTCCCAGGCCTTCTCGAGGATCTGCTGGGGCCAGGTGCCGTCCTTGTCGAACTCCCAGGCGACCGGCCGGATCTCCTTCTCGGCGAAGTCGTGCGCCATGTCGCGCAGCGCCTTCTGCTCGTCGGTGAGCGTGAAATCGACCACGTGCTTCCTTCCAGATTGACTAGTCAGTCAACAACCTGGTGAGAAGCGTACAACGCCGGGAGCCGCATCACCAGCGGCTACTGGGCGCCGGCCGCGGGCTCGACGGCGGGAGCAAGCTCTCCCGAGCCGCGGGGGACCAGCGTCGTCGCCATGACGACGGTGCGCGACAGGCTGTCGTCGCCGTCGAGCCGCGCGAAGAGCAGCTCCGCGGCGGCACGGCCGATGCCGACGGGATCCTGGGCGACGACGGTGAGCGCCGGCGCGACCACCTCGGCGAGCGTGATGTCGTCGAAGCCGACCAGCGCGACCGATCGCTCCATCCCGAGGTCGTGCAGCGCGCGGACGGCGCCGATCGTCAGCAGATTCTGGCTCGTGAAGAGCGCGGTGGGAGGATCCGAGGCGAGCAGGAGCTCCCGGGTCACGCGGAAAGCATCCTCAGGACGCAGCAGCGGGTCGCGCACGAGCGCCGGATCCTCGGCGATCCCGTGGCGGGAGAGCACACGGCGGTATCCGCGCAGGCGCTCGAGCGCCGTGTGGATCTCGGTACGGTCGCCGAGGAAGGCGATGCGGCGGTGGCCGGCGGCGATCAGGTGCTCGACGGCCCGCTCCGCGCCGCCCGCGTTGTCGCTGATGACCGCGTCGGCGTCGATGAAGCGCGGCGGCCGGTCGACGAACACGAGCGCGACGCCGGCCTGCTGATCGCGTGCCAGGTAGCTGTCGTCGCCGCCCGTCGGCGCGATCACGAGCCCGTCCACCCCGCGCGCGAGCAGCTCACCGGCGAGCCGGCGTTCGCGGGCAGGGTCCTCGTCCGAGCTGCCCGCGAAGACCAGCACGCCGCGATGGGAGGCCACGTCCTCGACGCTGCGCTGCAACGCCGAGAAGAACGGGTTGGCGACATCCTCGAGGAGCACGCCGATCGTGGCGGACGACCGGTCGGTGCGTCGCAGCATGCTCGCCGTCAGGTCGCGGCGGTAGTTCAGCAGCGCCATCGCGTCACGCACGCGCCCGGCGAGATCAGGACTCACCTCGGCGCCGTTGACCACTCGCGAGACGGTGCTGAGGCTCACCCCGGCAACCGCCGCGACCTCGCGCATGGTCGCCCGGCGCGCGCCGCGGCGACCGCCTCGGGGCGTCACGGGTCCTTGTGTCGAAACGTTTTCACGACTTAACGAAGATACCTGCGGCGTCAACGGGAGATCGCCAGAGAACGTTTCTTGTCAAACGCCCTCGCGGCCGGTACCGTCGCCCACAGGTGGGGGCAGGATCCCACTGCCGCCCAGAAGCCTCGGGAGGAGAGGTCACCATGTCGGAAGCCAAGCGTCCAGGCCGGTTCGGGCCCAAATGGCTCGCGCTCGTCGCCGCTGGGGCGCTGCTCGCGGGCGGCGCCGCCGCGTGCGGATCGAGCAGCGATTCGTCGGGCGGCGGAGGCGGAGGCGGCGGCGGCGGCG
>DATBDM010000049.1:0-15598 GCA_036269915.1 Solirubrobacteraceae bacterium
TCGGGGTGCGGCTTCGCGCGCGCCTCGACGTAGATGCCGTTCAGGTAGCGCGCGAGCACGTTGGCCGCCGCGCTCGTGGGGTAGTCGAGCGGGCGCTCGACGACCTCGTGCCCGAGCTCGCGCAGCAGCGACGCGGTGCTCTCGAACCCGCCGAGCTGCTCGGCGTCGGCGCTCACGCCGCTGCCGGGCGGGGCGGCAGGAGCCAGCGCGATCCGCAGCCGGCCGGGGTCGCGCCGCGCCGCCTCGGCGAACGGGCGCCCGCCGTCGCGGATCACGTCGTAGAAGCGCGCGGAGTCGATCACGCGGCGGGTGAGCGGGCCCCAGATCGCCATCCCGTGCCACGGCGATTCGGCCGGCGAGGTCGGTACGCGGCCGCGCTGGGCCTTGAGGCCGAAGAGCCCGCAGCAGCCGGCGGGGATGCGGATCGAGCCGGCCCCGTCGGAGCCGAGCGCGGCCGCGCACAGGCCGGCGGCGACCGCCGCGCCGCTGCCGCCGCTCGAGCCGCCCGGCGTGCGCTCGGGGTCCCAGGGGTTTCGGGTGACGCCGAACGTCGGCGACTCGGTGAAGGGCGTGATCGTGAGCTCGGGGACGTTGGTCTTGCCGAGGATCACCGCGCCGGCGGAGCGCAGGCGGCGCACGACCTCGGCGTCGGCGGGCGCCGGCCCATCGACCGCGTCCGAGCCGATCGCGGTGACCTCGCCTCCGATGTCGATGTCGTCCTTGATCGCGATCGGGACGCCGAGCAGCGGCCGCGTGTCCCCCGCCCGCGCGCGCCCGTCGGCCTGCCGCGCCTCGGCCAGCGCCCGGTCCGCGAACACCATCCGGTAGCTGTTGAGCCTCGGGTCCAGACGCGCGATCCGCTCGAGGTAGAGCTCGACGAGCTCCTCCGAGCCGACCTCGCCACTGCGGATCAGCTCGGCCTGGCGCTCGAGTCCGGCGAAGGCGAGATCGGTGGCGTCCATGCGGCGGGACCCTACCGCCCGCGCACCTGTGATCCTCCCGCGCCATGGATGGGTCGGTCATCGACGCGCTGTGCGCCGTGCGCGGCCGCGGCGCGTGCACGGACGCTGAGCGCCGCGCCGCCGGGGCGCTGCACGACGAGCTGCGCGCCCGTGGCGAGGAGGCGTTCGTCGAGGCGCGCTGGGTCCGCCCGCAGCGCCAGGCCTCGATCGCCGCGCACGCCGCGCTCGCGGTCATCGCCGCGCTGCTGTCGGTGACGCTCCCGCTGGCCGCCGCGATCGCCGCCGGCGTCGCGGCGCTCTCGCTGGCGATCGAGGCCACCGGCCGGGCCGCGCCGCTCTCGCTGCTGGCCGTGCGGCGCGCGACCCAGCACGTCCTCACGGTCCCGCGGCCGGGCAAGGTGACGCTGCTGATCGCGGCCGGCTATGACGCGCCGCGCGCGCGGACGGCGCTCGCCCGCCGGCTCGAGAACGTCCGCGGTCACCCCGCGGCGTGGCTGGCGCTCGCCGCGCTGGTCGTCGCGCTCACGGCGGTCGCGCGCACGCGCGACGTGGACGGCAGCTGGCTGGGGATCGTCGCGCTGCTCGCCACCATCGTGCTGCTGATCGGCGCGGCGGCCCTGTGGGAGGCACGCGCGAAGCCGTGGACGCCCGGCGCCGGCCGCGCCGCCGGCACCGCGCTGGCGCTCGCCCTGCTCGCCGAGCTGCGCCGCGAGCCGCCGCGCGCGCTCGCGCCCGCGGTGCTGCTCGTCGGCGCGCGCGAGGCGGGTCCGCGAAGCCTGCGCTCGCACCTGCGCGCCGACCGCGCCCGCCCCGATGCGACGGTGGTCCTCGAGCTGGGCCCGCTCGGCCCGGCGCCGCCGTTCTGGGGCGCGCGCCATGGGCAGCTGCGCGCCGCCGGGACACGCGCGGCCGAGGTGCTGGGCCTCGCGGCACCGAAGCGGACGCCACGGCCGCCCGCGGGCGCGCGGCGGCTGCCCGCGATCGCCGTCGCCTCGCCCCGCGACGCCGCGATCGAGGCCGACGAGATCGACGACGCGCAGCTCGAGGCCGCGCTCGATCTCGCCCTGGCCGTCGTCGACGCGCTCGATGCCGAGCTCGCGAGCCGGGAGGGCTAGACGGGCGGGAGGCCGTGCCGCTTAGCCGGCCACTCGCGGTGCTTGCCGGAGTAGCGGGCGAAGCGGCGCACGAGCTCGTCGCGCAGGTCCTCGGGCTGGACGATCGCGTCGACGACCATCTCCGAGGCGAGCTTGAGCAGATCGACGCCCTCGGCGTACTCCGCCATCAGCGCGGCGCGCCGCTGGGCGCGCTCGTCCTCGTCCTCGATCGCCTGCAGCTGGTTGTAGAAGACGGCGTTGACGGCGGCGCTCGGCCCCATCACCGCGATCTTCGCCGTCGGCAGCGCGATCGTCGCGTCTGGGTCGAACGCCGGGCCCGCCATCGCGTAGAGGCCGGCGCCATAGGCCTTGCGCACGATCACGCAGAGCTTCGGCACGGTCGCCTCCGAGACGGCCGAGATCATCTTCGCGCCGTGGCGGATGATGCCCTGGCGCTCGACCTGCGTGCCGATCATGAAGCCGGGCACGTCGGAGAGGAACAGCAGGGGGATGCCGTAGGCGTCGCAGGTCCAGATGAAGCGCGCGGCCTTGTCGGCGGAGTCCACGAAGAGCACGCCGCCCTTGAACTTGGGTTGGTTGGCGACGACGCCGACGACCCGGCCGTCGAGCCGCGCGTAGCCGACCAGCAGCTCCTTCGCCCAGCGCTTGTGGACCTCGAGGAACGAGCCCTCGTCGACCACCGCGCCGATCAGCTCGCGCATGTCCCAGGGCTTGTTCTCGTCGGCCGGGATCAGCTCGCGGATCACGGCGGCGTCCGGCGCGGGGGGCGCCGGCGGCGCGGTCGGCGGCTCCTCGTCGCAGTTGCCGCCGAAGTAGCCGAGGTAGCGCTTGGCGAGGTCGATGCCCTCCTCGTCGGAGCCGACGAGGAAGTGCCCGCAGCCGGACACGCCGGTGTGCATCTTCGCGCCGCCCATCTCCTCGAGCGAGACCTTCTCGCCGATCACCATCTCGGCCATCCGCGGCGAGCCGAGGTACATCGACGCGTTGCCCTCGCGCATGATCACGACGTCGCAGAACGCGGGGATGTAGGCGCCGCCGGCGGCGCTCGGCCCGAACAGCACGCAGACCTGCGGGACCGCGCCGGAGAGGCGGACCTCGTTGAAGAAGATGCGGCCGGCGTGGCGGCGGCCGGGGAACATCTGGACCTGCTCGGTGATGCGCGCGCCGGCCGAGTCGACGAGGTAGATCATCGGGACGCGGTGCGAGAGCGCGGCCTCCTGGATGCGGAGGATCTTCTCGACGGTCTTGGGGCCCCAGGAGCCGGCCTTGACCGTCGGGTCGTTGGCCATCAGCGCGACGGTGCGTCCGCCGATCGTCCCCAGGCCGGTGACGACCCCGTCGGCGCCGAGGCCCTCCGCCTCCCAGTTCGCGAGCAGGGCGTCCTCGGAGAACGAGCCCTCGTCGAGCAGGCGCGCGACGCGCTCGCGGACGGGCAGCTTGCCCTGCTGCAGCGCCTTCTCGTGGTGGCGCTCGGGCCCGCCCGCGTGCGCGCGGGCGACGGCCTCGTCGACGTGCTGTGCGTCGGTCATGGCGTCCGCGAGGCTAGCGGAGCGACGCTCAGCCCGAGGGGCCGCGCTCGTCGCGCACGCGCAGCACGTGCTCGCCGCTGCGGTAGCCGTCCGGCTCGGGCGGCAGCGGCGAGCGCGGGCGCAGCCCGGCGGCCATGGTGCCGACGCCCAGGACGAGCAGGATCACCGGCCACCAGCGCACGGAGTCGTGGCCGAACGTGGTCGCGGCGAGGAAGGCGACGAGGTTCGCGACGCCGAGCCACGCCGCGCCCCACGCGCGGTCGATCGCCCCGTAGGCGACCAGCCCACAGCCCGCTACGAGCACGACCAGCTCCCAGAAGCTCGGCAGCGGCGCCGCCGGCGACCCGCCGAAGAGCCCCAGCGACCCGATCACGCTGGTCACGATCGCCTCCACCGCGATGGCGAGGATCGCCAGCGCCGCCCCGTCGATCAGCAGCTCGGCGTGGCGCGGGTAGCGGCCGCGCAGCCACAGCGCCAGCAGGACGAGGACGATCGCCAGCACCAGCAGCAGCCAGCGGGTCAGCGTGAACGAGCCCGGATGGAAGATCCAGTCGACGGCCTCGACCACCGTCACACCGGCGGCGACCGCGGCGATCAGCGCGCAGATCGCCGAGTGGCAGCGCGCGGCGGTCCACGCCGAGACGGCGGTCATGACCGCGCCCGTCCACACGACGGCGCCGGTCGTCAGTTGCCCAGGCCCGGCGCCGAGCACCTTGGCCAGGCGCAGCAACGCCGGGTAGAGCACCAGGAGGCCGCAGACGAGCAGCACGGACTGGTAGGCGGGCGGCCGGCCCTCCTCGTTGGGCGCCTGGAGCCCGAGCCCGAGCAGCGCGGCGGAGGCGGCGGCCAGGAACAGCAACTGCACGCCGGCGGCGATCGAGCCGCCGAGGCGCAGCTCGACAAGGGCCAGCCCGAGCGTGAGCAGCACGGCGCCTGCCGCGATCAGGGGGCCGCGGTGCGGCGGTGGGCGCAGCAGCTCGGGAAGCGCGGGCATGGCCCGCGGAGCCTACTCGGGGAGGGGGCGCACCTCGATCCGGCCGGCGCGCTCGCGCGTCTCCCACGCGGGCTGGGGATAGGCGGACGGGCCGTGGACCAGCGATCCGTCACGCAGGCGGAAGACGCTGTCGTGCAGCGGGCAGTGGACGCAGCCGTCCTCGATCCTCCCCTCGTGCAGCGGGCCGCCGCGATGGGCGCAACGATCCGAGAGCGCAAAGACCTCGCCGCCGTCGCGCACGAGCATCACCGGGACGCCGTCGACGTCGGCCAGCTGCGGCGCGCCCTCGGCGAGCGCGGACGCCTCGATCGCGTCGTGCCAGTCCGGACCGGGGTGCTCGAAGGTGGTCGTGTCGACCCCGACGCCCTCCGCATAGGACAGGTGCCCGCCGAGGAAGCCGCCCGCGCCCATCGCGCTCCCGGCGGCGAGCGCGAGCAGCTTGCCGAGCCCGCGCGAGCCGCGCTTACGAGCCACGTAGGAGCCGGCGAAGAGCGCGACGCCGGTGGCGTTGGAGGCCGCGTGCACGAGCCCGACGCGCTTGACCGCGTCGTTGCCGGCGAAGGAGTCCGTCCAGTCCGACCAGCCGGACGCGAGCGTCGGGACCGCGGCGCCGAGCCCGAGCAGGATCAGCCGGTCGGCGGCCTCCCGGGCGTCCTTGCCGCCGACCCAGTCGAGGGTCAGCGCGCTCGTCCACATCCCGATCGGGACGTCGGTGAGCAGCGGGTGCAGCGCGTGGCCGAGCCAGGACCCGCTGAGCGCGTCCTTGACCGTGCCGGACGGCAGCGCCTTCCGGACGACGCCCGCGATCGCATCGGCGGGCGGATCGAGGGCAGCGACGCCGGCAAGGCGCTCCGTGGCCTCGTAGGCGAGCGGGCGGCGGGAGTCGATCGGGCTCATACGCGTCGCCTACCCGCCTGCGGGCGGCCGGTAGCCTCCGGCCGCATGTCCCTGGTCCTGACCGAGCAGCGCGGCGCGGTCCGCCACGTGGTGCTCAACCGCCCCGAGAAGCGCAACGCCTTCAACGCCGATCTCGTGCTCGCCGTGGGCGAGGCGCTGCGCGCGGCCGCCGACGACACCGCGACCCACTGCGTGGTGCTACGCGGTGAAGGCCCGATGTTCTCCTCGGGGATGGACCTGAACGCGCTCGCGGACCTCGGCGGCAACGCGGACGCCCTGCGGCCGTTCCGGCGCGCGTGCATCGAGGCCTGGAACATCGCCGAGACGATGGAGAAGCCCGTGGTCGCGCAACTGCAGGGCGCGTGCATCGGCGGGGCGCTGGAGCTCGCGCTGGCCTGCGACCTGCGCGTGGCCGCGGAGGGGACGGTCATGGGCATGCCGGAGGTGCGGCTCGGGCTGATCCCGGACGTCGGCGGCTCCTCGCGGCTGCCGCAGGTCGTCGGCCTGGGCCGCGCCAAGGAGCTGATCATGACCGGCAAGCTGATCGACGCCGCCGAGGCGGAGCGGATCGGCCTGGTCAACCGCGTCGCGCCGGCCGACGGGCTGGACGCCGCGACCCAGGGCCTCGTCGACGAGCTGATGGCCTGCGCCCCGGTCGCCGTGGGCCTCGCCAAGCGCGTGCTCGACGCCAGCGCCCGCCCGGCGCTCTCGACGACGCTCGAGCTCGAGGTCGCGCTACAGGAGCGCTGCGCCTCGACCCAGGACTTCGCCGAGGGCGCCCGCGCGGTGCGCGACAAGCGCCCGCCGGAGTTCGCGGGCCGCTAGCCAACCCTCGACCAACCTCCCAAAGGGGTCAGACCCCCTTTAGCTAAAGAGGGTCAGACCCCGTTTAGGTAAAGGGGGTCAGACCCCCGCGCTCCGCGGTCAGGCGAGGGCGGTGGCGGCGTAGAGCGTCCCGAAGGCCAGCGCCGCGACGCCGAGGAGGGGGGTCAGGCGTTCGACGATCGCTCCGCGGCCGGCCGCCAGGCCGCGGCCGAAGGCCGCCGAGAGCAGGGCCATCGAGAGCGCGCAGGCGCCCGCGAACAACGCCAGCGCAAGGGCGCTCGCCGCGCGGCCCGGGACCGCCGCGACGAGCAGGACGCCGACCGCGGCCGAGCCGCCGGCGCCGTGGACGAGGCCGAGGCCGAAGGCGGCCAGTGGGGTGCGGCCGAGCTGCTCGGCGTGCGCGTGGTCGTGCGAGCCGTGCACGCCCTGCGGCGCCTCGTGGACGTGCGGGTGGGCATGGACCACGCCGCCGTGGGCGTGGGCGTGGCTGTGCAGGCGCCCGCGCCGCCAGCGGACCAGCAGCCGCACCGCGAGCGCGACGATGATCACCCCGACGAGCGCTTCGAGCCCGCGCTGCACCGGGTCGGGCAGCCGCAGGTCGAACAGCACCACCGGCAGCCCGAGCGCGACCAGCGTCGCGGCATGCCCGGCGCCCCACGCCGCGCCGAGCCTCCCCGCGAGGCGCCCGCCGCCGGCCCGGTCCTCGCCCAGCACCAGTGTGGAGAGCGCGGTGAGGTGGTCGGGGTCGGTGGCGTGGCGCAGCCCGAGCAGCACCGCGGCGACCAGCGCCAGCAGGAGCGAGCTCCCGCCGCCGAGATCCGCGAGCCGTTGATCGAGCGCCTGCATCAGCCCACGATCCCACGTTCGAGCCGCGCCGCGGCGACCGCCGCCTGGCCGTAGGCGATCCCGCCGTCGTTGGGCGGCAGCGCCTCCGGCGTGAGCACCCGCAGTCCGAGGCCCTCGAGCCGTGCGGCCGTCGCCTCGAGCAGCAGCACGTTCTGGAACACCCCGCCGGACAGGACGACCGTCTCGCAGCCGCGCGCGGCCGCCGCCCCCGCGCACCAGTGCGCCGTCGCCCGCGCCAGGCCGCGGTGGAAGCGCGCCGCGACGGCGCCCACCGGCGCGCCGGCGGCGACGTCGTCGCGGACCGCGCGCACGAGCGCCCGCGCGTCGAGCTCGGCTCCGGCCACCGGCAGCTCGTAGCTGCCGCGCTCGTCGCGCCACGCCGCCGCCTCGAGCTCGATCGCCGCCTGCCCCTCGTAGCGGTTCTCCAGCCGCAGCCCGCACAGCGCGGCGACGGCGTCGAACAGCCGGCCGACGCTCGTGGTCGGCGCCGCCGCCGCGCCCGAGCGGGCCATCGAGGCGACCGCCCGCCAGCGCGCGGGATCGACGCGCCCGGCGAGCGCGCCCGGCACCGGCGGCTCGAGCTCCCCCGCGGCGACCAACCACGCGCACGCCATCCGCCATGGCTCGCGCGCCGCCCGGTCGCCGCCCGGCAGCGGCGCGGCCCGCAGGTGCCCGACGCGCTCGAAGTCGCAGAGGTCGCCGGCGAGCAGCTCCCCGCCCCACGCGGTGCCGTCGAGCCCCCAGCCGACGCCGTCGAAGATCGCGCCCACCGCCGGCCCGGCGACGCCATGCTCGGCCAGGCACGCCGCCAGGTGCGCGTGGTGGTGCTGGACGCCGATCGGCGCCAGCTCGGAGCGTTCGAGCGCGTAGCGCGTCGACAGGTAGTCGGGATGGAGATCGTGGGCGACGACGCGCGGCGTGACCGCGAAGAGACGCTCGAAGTGCGCGACGCCCTCGGTGAACGACCGCCAGGTCGCCTCGTTGCGCAGGTCGCCGACGTGATGGCCGACCCAGGCGCGGCGCCCGCGGGCGAGGCAGAACGTGCTCTTGAGCTCGGCGCCGCAGGCGAGCACGGGCACCGGCGCGTCGACGCCGAGGTCGAGCGCGGCGGGCACGTGTCCGCGCGAGCGCCGCAGGACCTGCGGGCGGCCGCCGCGCACGACGCGCAGCACCGAGTCGTCGGTGCGGGTGTGGATCGGTCGGTCGTGGAGCAGGAACAGGTCGGCGATCGAGGCCAGCCGCGCCAGGGCGTCCTCGTCCTCGTAGGCGATCGGCTCGTCGGAGACGTTGCCGCTGGTCATGACGAGCGTCGTGCCCGCGTCCTCGAGCAGCAGGTGGTGCAGCGGTGAATACGGCAGCATCACGCCGAGCTCGCGCGCGCCCGGCGCCACCGCCGCGGCGACCGCCGCATCCGCGCGGCGCGGCGCGAGCACGATCGGCCGCTGCGGCCCGCACAGCAGCGCGGTGGCCTGCTCCCTCAGCTCCGCGAGCTCCGCCGCCGCCCCCACGTCGGCGGCCATCAGCGCGAAGGGCTTGTCCTCGCGATGCTTGCGCGAGCGCAGCGTCGCGACCGCGCGCTCGTCGTCGGCCCGGCAGGCGAGGTGGAAGCCGCCGAGGCCCTTCACGGCGACGATCGCGCCCGCCCGCAGCGCCTCCGCGACGACCGTCAGCGGATCGCCGGAGCCGGAGCCGCCGCCGGCGAGCCGCAGTCGCGGCCCGCAGACCGGGCAGGCGTTGGGCTGCGCGTGGAAGCGCCGGTCGCCCGGATCCTCGTACTCGGCGCGGCAGGCGTCGCACATCGCGAAGCCGGCCATCGTCGTGCGCGCGCGGTCGTACGGGACGCCGCGCACGATCGTGAAGCGCGGCCCGCAGTTCGTGCAGTTGACGAACGGATAGCGGTACCGGCGGTCGGCCGGATCGCGCAGCTCGCGCAGGCAGTCCGGACAGGTCGCGACGTCCGGCGCGACCTGCGCCCGCGCCGACCCGGCCACCGCGCTCGCCTCGATCGCGAACTCCCGCGAGCCCAGCGGCCGCACGTCGACCGGCTCCACCCGCTCGATCCGCGCCAGGGGAGGCGCATCGCGCGGCAGCCGCTCGAGGAACGCGGCGACCGCTTCGGGCGCGCCCTCGACCTCGAGCAGCACGCCGTGCTCGTCGTTGCGCACGAAGCCGCCGAGGCCCAGCTCACGGGTCAGCCGGTGCACGTACGGCCGGAACCCGACGCCCTGCACCGTCCCGTCGACGCGGGCGCGAACGCGACGCGCGCCCGCCACGGCGCTCACCGCGCAGCCTCGAGCCGCTCGCGCAGCACGTGCCACGCGCTGGCCTGCGCCTCCTGGATGCGCGGGATGTGCTCCGAGCGGGTGACGATGACGTGATCGGCGAGCCGGTCGCCCCGGATCCGACCGCCGTCATAGCCGACGAAGGCGATCGTCAGCAGCCCGCGCCGCCGCGCCTCGGCCAGCGCGGTGATCACGTTGCCCGAGCCGCCGCTGGTGGAGAACGCCAGCAGCGCATCGCCGGCGCGGCCGTGCGCGATTACCTGCCGCGAGAAGAGCGCGTCGGTGCCGATGTCGTTGGCCAGCGCCGTGAGGATCGCCGCGTCCTCGGTGAGGTCGATCACGGGTCGCGCGGGCCACGGCCCTGGCGGCGAGCGCAGATCCGCGGCCGCGTCCATCGCGTCGGTCGCCGACCCGCCGTTGCCGAGCACGAGCAGCCGGCCACCCGCGTCCAACCGCGCCCGCAGCCCCGCCGCGGCGGCGGCGAGCGACGCCTCGCCCTCCTCGAGCGTCTGCGTGCGCAGCGCGCCGATCTCGCGCGCCTTGACGGCGATCGAGCGACGGACGTCGTCGAGCACGGCGTCGAGGTCGGTCTCCGTCTCGCCGAGGAACGGGTAGAGGAAGCTCGACGCGCCGCTGTCGTGGGTACGGCCGGCGTCGCGACCGGAGAGCAGGCCGCGGTGCTCGAAGAAGACGTGGACGAGCTCCCACAGCAGGTGGTAGGTGGTCTCCACGAGCTCCTGCCGCACGCAGGGATCGGCGACCGCCGGCTCGAGCTCGGATTCGGCGCCGGTCGGGGCGAACGCCACGGTCAGGCAGCCGAGCGCGCGGACCTCGCCGAGATCGGCGGGACCGAAGGCCATCACGATGTCCTCGGGCTCGGCCAGCAGCGCGAGCTGCGCGGCCGCCGGGCCGCCCTCGGCGGTCAGGGCGAGCGCCGGCAGCGCGCGCTTGCCGACGATCACCGGATGGACGAACTCGACCGCGACGTGGCGGGCGTCCGAGCGGTCCTGCGGCGACGCGGCGGTCGCCAGCAGCCGGCCGCCGCGGGCGAAGCGCTCGGCCATCGCGTGGCAGAGCCGGGCGAGCCGCTCCTCCTGGCTGCCGAAGAACTGGGCGCCGGCGGCGACGCGAGCCGCGGCGGGCGTGTCCGGCGGCGCCGCCCTCACACGGCCGCCCCGGTGCGCGACGCGACGCGCGCGAACCAGTCCCGCACCGCCTCCACCCCCTCCCCCGTGCGCGCGCTCACGGCGAGGTGCTCGACGCCGGGATGCACCGCCTCCAGGTGGTAGATGAGCTTGTCGAGGTCGTAGTCGAGGTGCGGCAGCAGGTCGATCTTGTTGATCACGACGAGGTCGCAGGCGCGGAACATCAGCGGGTACTTGAGCGGCTTGTCCTCGCCCTCGGTGACCGAGCAGACCATCGCGCGGACGTCCTCGCCGACGCGGAACTCGGCCGGGCAGACCAGGTTCCCGACGTTCTCGATCACGAGCAGGTCGAGATCGGACAGCGGCAGCGACGGCAGCGCGGAGCGCACCATGTTCGCGTCGAGGTGGCACTCGCCCCCGAAGCCGTTGCCGGTGTTGAGCTGCGTCACCGGCACGTGCAGGTGCGCGAGCCGCTCGGCGTCGAGGCTCCCCTGCACGTCGCCCTCGAGGACGCCGGCGCGGACGTCGCCGAGCCCGGCGCGGACGACGGCCTCGAGCAGCGTCGTCTTGCCCGCGCCCGGCGCGCTCATCAGGTTGACCACGGCGACGCCGTCGCGGTCGAAGTCCTCGCGGTTGGCGCGGGCGATCGTGTCGTTGGCGTCGAGCGCGCCCTCGGCGACCTTGACCTTGATGCGGTGCATGCCCCTCCCTACATCGACCGGATCTTGAGGTAGCGCCGGATGTCGGCCGCCGACGACACGACCGCCGCGGCGACCGCCGCGACCGCTCCGATCAGCGCGACCGGTTTCTTGCTCATGGCTCCTCCGTCCTTCGCCGTGCCTTCGGCCGGCGCTCCTCGAGCAGCCGCAGCACGAGCCGGGCAGCCGGCTCGACCGCCGCTCGCACGGGCTCGGAGAGCTCGACCACGATGTCCTCCTCCTCGCCCGTCATCACCACGCGCGGCTCGCACGCGACGACGAGCACCTGCGCCGGCAGCGGCCCGAGCTCGCGCGCGAGCGCCAGCACCTTGACCGGATCCATGCCGTGCGCCTCGGGCGCCACGCCGCGGTCCTCGAGGTCGGCCTCGATCACGTAGAGGCTGCCCGGCGCGCCGCCGCGCGGCGCGACGTCGACGAGGATCGCGAGGTCGTAGTCGGCGAGCGCGTACGCGAGGTCCATGCCGCGGATCCCGTAGTCGACGACGTCGACGCCCGCGGGCAGCCGGCCGCGGCCGAGCCGGTCGGCGACCGCGACGCCGAAGCCGTCGTCGGCGAGGAAGACGTTGCCGATCCCGGCCACGAGCACGCGCGAGGTCCCGGCCTCCGCGGCGGCGGGCGGAGCGTCGGGCAGCGGCTCGACCTCCTCGGCCGAGAAGAAGAACCGGTGGCCGGGCTGCCGGTCCTCGCCGAGGTCGCGGCCCGGGTCGTCGTCGACAGTCACCGCGAGCAGCACGCCGCCGTCCATGTCGGACTCGATCGCGTCGACGATCGCCGTGCGGCCGGCCAGCGCGAGGTCGAAGACGTCGCCGCCGCGACGCGGGGCGAGCCGCACCCGCGAGCCGCGCCGGACCTCGACGCCGCCGACGTCGACGGCGTCCGGCCCCGGCCGCTCGAGCGCCTCCCAGCCGCCGAAGTCGACGCTCACCGGCGCACCATCCCGAACTCGCGGATCGCGCCGTGCAGGCGCATCAGCTCCTCCGGCGAGAGCGCCTCGGTGCGCTCGAGGATCGTGCGCGTGCGCGGGTCGGCGTCGCGCATGTCACGCCGCTCCTCCTTGGTCAGGCTGAGGATGTTGAGCACGAGCATCTGGTCGATCTCGCCGCCGTCGAAGAGGTCACCCGGGCTTTCGGGCGCGATCTGCGGGTGGTCCTCGAGGATGATCGGCGACGCGAGCACGGTCGAGCGGTCGCCCGGCTCGCCGGCCAGGACGGGCCAGACCCCCTCGTTGACGCACGCGGCGGCGGCCTGCGCGTGCTCGGGCGGCGGATCGGTGAGCGAGACGAACGCCCCGCCGGTCGCACGCAGCACCGCGTGGGTCGAGCAGAACGTCTGCAGCAGCGCCGCCTCGCGACCGCCTCCCGCGAACGGGCTGTCGTTGCGCACCCGCACGGTGATCCGGTGCAGGCCGGGCGACAGCTCAATCGCCTCGGTCCGCACGCTGCCCGCCAGGCGCGCCCACGACCGCACGATCGCGTCCTCGCCGCCCAGGGGCTCGCGCTCGCTGCCCGCGGGCACGTCGATGGCGCACGAGCCGCCGAGGCCGAGCTCGAACTCGCGCTCGACGGCCTCGTCCCAGGCGAGGTGGCGCTCGTCGCCGATGCGGAGCTGGTCGACCGGCTCGCCCGCGCGGGTCGGGCGGCGCTGTACGACGTGGAGGAAGCGGATCGCCACGCGGGCGTCCGGGTCGCCCTCGAGCAGGCACTCCGCGCGCAGCTCGCAGCGATCGTCGCCGTGCCGTGCGGCGTGCGCGGCGGGATAGACGCCGCCGAAGGTCCAGCGCCGCTGGTTCTTGAGCGCCGAGCGCCGGTAGGGCCACAGCACGTAGCCCTCGTAGAGGACGGCGTCGGCGATGCGGCGGACGGGGTCGGTGCTCACGCATCCTCCAGCAGCTGGTCGAGCGCGGCGTCGAAGCTCGTCAGCGCGCGGCGCGACTTGTACGCCTGCAGCCGGTCGAAGGTGTCGCGGTGCAGGCGCAGCCACGCGCTGCCGGGGAAGTGGAGCTCCATCGTCTCGCGCCACACGCGCGCGGGCATCCGGTACTCGGCCTCGCGGTCCCAGGCCACCCGGCTGGTCTGGAGGCGCCCGTCCGGGCCGGCGTAGAACAGCGTGCCGCCGAACAGCAGCTCGAGCGGTACGTCGCCGTCGCGGACCGCGTCGAGGTAGCGCGTCGCGGCGACCTCGAAGTCGTAGGTCACGGGCACCGCGAGCTCGACCACGGTCTCGCCCGTGAACGCCGGCACGACCTGGGTGACCCGCGTCCACAAGAGCGTGCGCAGCGTCGTGCCCCAGCGCTCCGGCTCGCCGAACAGCTCGTACAGCCGCGTCTCGGTCTGCGCGTCGTAGCCGCGCCGGCGCGCGGCGATCTGGATCTGCGTCTCGAGCACGACCGAGCGGATCGCCTCGCCGCCGCGGCAGCTCACGCGCACGTCGAAGCGCAGCGCCGGCACCGCGGCGTGCGCGAGCGGACCCGCGTCGAGGACCGCGAAGTCGAGCTCCGGCACCGCGCCGGCGAAGGCGAGCGGAAGCCGCGCGGACACGATCAGGCCGGCGGCAGGTTGGGCATCCGCGGATCGATCGGGTTGCGCGCCTTCGCGTTGACGCCCGTGGCGGCCTCCGCCGTGCGCTTGCCGTCGGGCAGCATGCCGGTCTGGCGGTCGTAGTTGCCGATCGCGTTGCCGTACTTGACGCCCTTGACGTGCGAAGGCGCGTCCGGGCTGACGTCGGGCTTGCCCGTGTTCAGCTCTGCCATCGTCCCTCCTCTGTCGTGGCCGGCTCCGACCGCGCGTCGAGCGCGTCGAAGAACGCGGAGATCTCGCCCCACACCTCGGTGCCGCCGCTCAGACCCCGCCAGCGCGTGCGGATGACGCCGACGAGCGCGTAGCACTCGTCCACGCCGACGAGCCAGTGGCGATGCGCGCCGCCGACGCGGTCGACGAGCAGCGCCTCGACGTCGGGCGCCATCGTCTCGAGCACCGGGTTGCGCGCGACCAGCTCGTCCCAGGCGGGCAGCGACAGCTGCGACTCCGTCGCGCCCATCGGGCTCGGGTAGAAGGCGAGCACCCGCCCGGCCCGGGAGGAGTCGAAGAAGAAGGCCATGTCGACCGGAACCCGCAGGCCGTCCCAGAGCGCGTCGTCGAGCTCGAGCCCCTCGAGCCGCAGGCGCCGGTCGGAGACGAGCCGGTAGTGCGCGCCACCCGCCGCCCCGCGGTCGAAGAGGATCTTGCAGGCCTGGCAGGCGCACAGCAGCTCGCGCGATTCGAGGTCGAGCAGGTGCCGGTGCCCGGGCGCGATCGGCGCGTTGCAGAGGTCGCAGCGCTCGACCGCGGCCTCGGACCGAGCCTCGCGCGCCTGCGCCGCGTCACGCGCGAGGCGGTTCAGGCGGGTGACGGTCGTCAACGCGCCACCGCCGATCCCAGCGCGACGCGCACGAGGCCGTCCTCGTCGACGAGCAGCGGGACGGGGTCGAGGTGCACCTCGGGGTCGGCGCTGCGGCCCGCGTGGCGCACGTCGAAGGCGGTCGCGCAGCCCGGGCAGTCGAGCCGCGCCCCGTCGAGCGCCGCCGACTCGAGCGACTGCCCGCAGGCCGGGCAATCCGGCCGGTAGGCGTAGTAGCGCTCGCCCAGGCGCACGAACAGGACCGGCTCGCCCGACACCGTCTTGAGCACCGGGCCCCCGCCGGGGATCTCCGGCACGCCGCCGGCCATCGACCACGCCGGGCGCGACGTGGCGGGTGCGCGCGGGAGCTCGATCTGCAGCAGCTTCGGCGCCGGCTCCATCGCCTCCGCGCGGACCTCCTCGACCTCCGGCGCGTGGCCGCGGATCGCCTCCTCGATCGCGAGCTCGAGCGTCGCCGCCGATGACGCGCAGCCGTTGCACGAGCCCGCCATCCGCAGGGTGACGACGCCGCCCTCGACGCCCAGCAGCTCGACGTCGCCGCCGTGGGAGTCCAGGTACGGGCGCACCTCGTCCAGGGCCGCCTGCACCCGCTCCCGCACGGGCACCGGGTGCAGGTCGTGCACGAGCAGCAGGTGGGAGACGAGCTCGTCGGCCGCCAGCCGCTCGGCCAGCACGGCGTCGCCCTCCACGATGCGCCGCATCCCCTCGCCGTAGAGCGCGAGCAGCGCCTCCACGACCTCCAGGGCGACCGGGTCGGCCTCCGCCCGCTCGAGCCGCCCGTCGACGGTCTCGATCAGCTCGCGTGCCCGCTCGTCGTCCACGTCGGGCCGCCTAGCCGTGCTCGCCGAACATCGGCGAGTGCACCGTCTTGAGCGTCTTGCCGTTGCC
>DATBDM010000050.1:0-16834 GCA_036269915.1 Solirubrobacteraceae bacterium
GCGATCTCGGGAACCTCGACGTCGTCCTCGTGCTCGATCGGCTGCACGAGGTCCTGCTCGCCGAGGCCGAGCGCGTCGTAGATCTTGCCCTCGATCTCCTTGGCCACCTCGACGTGCTCGTTGAGGTAGGCCTTGACGTTGTTGCGGCCCTGGCCGAGCCGCTCGTCGCCGTAGGAGAAGAACGAGCCGGACTTCGTGACGATGCCGTGCTCGATACCCAGGTCGAGGATGCAGCCGGCGGTCGAGATGCCCTGGCCGAACTCGATGTCGAACTCCGCCTGGCGGAACGGCGCGGCCACCTTGTTCTTGACGACCTTCACGCGGACCTTGTTGCCGACCGCCTCGGTGCCCTCCTTGAGGGTCTCGATGCGGCGGATGTCGAGCCGCTGGGACGCGTAGAACTTCAGCGCGCGGCCGCCGGGCTGGGTCTCGGGCGACCCGAACATGACGCCGACCTTCTCGCGGATCTGGTTCACGAACAGGCACAGCGTCTGCGTGCGGTTGAGGTTGCCGGCGAGCTTGCGCATCGCCTGCGACATCATCCGCGCCTGCACGCCGACGGTCTGGTCGCCCATCTGGCCCTCGAGCTCGGCGCGCGGCGTCAGGGCCGCGACAGAGTCGATCGCCACGACGTCGACGGCGCCGGAGCGCACGAGCATGTCGGCGACCTCGAGCGCCTGCTCGCCGTAGTCGGGCTGGGAGACGAGGAGCTCGTCGATGTTCACGCCGAGCCGCTGGGCGTACAGCGGGTCCATCGCGTGCTCGGCGTCGATGAACGCGCACACGCCGCCGAGCTTCTGGGCCTCGGCGATCACGTGGTAGACGAGCGTCGTCTTGCCGGAGGACTCCGGGCCGAACACCTCGACGATGCGGCCGCGGGGCATCCCGCCGATGCCGAGCGCGAGATCGAGCGACAGCGCGCCCGTGGGGATCGCGTTGACCTTGACCTGGGCCCCCTCGTCGCCCATGCGCATCACGGTGCCCTTGCCGAACTGGCGCTCGATCTGCGAGAGCGCGCCCTGAAGCGCGGCGTCGCGCTTGGTGTCCTGGGTGCTCATTCGGTGATGCTCCTCTGCACGGTCATCTGAAACGGCCTCGCACGCTAGGTGGGGGATCGGACGGAACCCCAGCCTGGCGGCGGCCCCGTCACGGGGCAAGACGCCTTCGTGACGGATCAGGATCGAAAGCGTGCCGAGATGAGCGCCTCGTAGCGCGCGCCCGCGGGATGCGTGTGCGAGGCGAACAGCGTGACCGGCCCGGCGGCGAACGCGACGGGCTCCGCCGCCCCGTCGACCTCCCGGGGCGCCCGCGCGCGCGGCCGCAGCCGCGCCACGGTCACGTGCGCGCGAAACGGGCGCGACTCGGGCTCGAGCGCCCCTGCCTCGACCAGGCCGCCCGCCACGCGGGCCTGGAGCGCCGCCAGCGCCCCCTGGGGATCCGAGACCGACCCGCACAGCACGCGCGCGCGTCGGGGCGGCAGCAGCAGCGCGCCGCCCAGCGCCAGCGCGGGCGCCGGCGCATCGCCGACCGCCGCGCGCAGCGTCTCCCCCACCCGCTCGACCACGGCGGGATCCGAGGCGCCGAGGAACGCGAGCGTGACATGGAGCGACTCGTCCGGCACGGCCCGCCAGATCGCGGGATCCGCCGTGTCGCGGAACGCCGCGAGCGCCCCCACCGCCGACGGCGGCAGCTCGAGGGCGACGAACAGCCGCAGCGTCACGAGATCAGCAGCCGCCGCAGCAGGTGCAGCGTGACCGTCGTGGTGCGCTCGCGGATGTCGGCGCGCCCGCCGGGCAGGTGCAGGGTGCGGTCGATCCGCCGGCCGCCGCGCTCGGAGACCGAGAGGCAGACGGTCCCGACGGGCTTCTCCTCGGATCCTCCGTGCGGCCCGGCGATGCCGGTGATCCCGATCCCGAGGTCGGCGTCGAAGCGCGCGCGGGCGCCGTCGGCGAGGGCGGCGGCGACCTCGGGCGAGACCGCGCCGTGGGCCTCGATCAACTCGGGAGCGACGCCCGCGAGGTCGGACTTGGCGGCGTTCGAGTAGACGGTCAGCCCGCCGAGGACATAGGCCGAGGAGCCCGCGCGATCGGTCAGCCGGCCGGCCATCAGCCCTCCCGTGCACGACTCGGCGACGCCGATCGTGCGCACCGGCGGCCCGAGCAGGAGCCCGGCCACGATCTCGTCGATCGTCGCTCCGTCGCGTGAGAAGGTGCGGTCGCCGTGGCGCGCGAGCATCGCCGCCTCGAAGGCGTCGTAGGCGGCCTCGGCCCCCGGCTCGAAGACCGTCGCGATCTCGATCTCGCCGCGGCGCAGGCAGGTGGTGATCTCGAGGTCCGTGAGCGGGACGCCCTCGGCCTCGATCTCGCGCAGGGCGCCGGCGATCTCGGACTCGGGCAGCCCGAACATGCGCAGGATGCGCTGCTCGTAGGTCCCGGCCTCGGCGAGCACCGCCCGCAGCACATCGGTCGCGAGCGCCGCGTCCCACATCGGGCGCAGCTCACGCGGCGGCCCGGGCAGCACGACCACGATGGGGCCCGAGCCGGACGCCGGCGGGACCACCAGCCCCGGCGCGGTCCCCACTGGCTCGAGCACGGTCGCGCCAGCGGGCACCAGGGCCTGCTTGCGGTTGGCGGCGCGCAGCGCGTCCTCGTCGATCCCGCGCCAGCGCGTGCGCAGCGAGCTGATGACCGTCCAGATGCGCTCCTCGAGCGCATCGTCGAGGACCATCTCCCGGCCCGCGAAGCCGGCCACGACGTCCGCGGTCAGGTCGTCGGCGGTCGGCCCGAGGCCGCCCGAGGTGATCACGAGATCCATGCCCTCGCGCGCGAGGAAGTCGAGCGCCGCCCGCAGGTCCACCGGCCGGTCGCCGACGATGACGATGTGGGCGAGCTGCACGCCGCGCTCGCGCAGGCGCTCCGACAGCCATGGCCCGTTCGTGTCCGGGATGATCCCCGAGAGCACCTCGGTGCCGGTGACGACGATCCCGGCGCGGACGCTCATGCGCAGGTGGGCAGCTGCACCGAGGACAGGCGCCGCGGCTTGTGCCCCGAGCGCAGCTCGTAGCCGACGGGGTTCGCGCTCGCCGCGACCTTGTAGGCCTTGCCGTCGACGAGCATCTGCACCGCATTCGTACCGAGCGTCACGCGGAAGCGCTTGCCCCGGTAGGACGCGGTCCGCTCGCCGGCGCGCAGCGTCTGGCCGGCGACCAGCGCCTTGCCCTTCGCGTTGACGAGGCAGACGTAGACGTCGCCAGTGGCGGCAAGACGCACGCGGATCGGCGCGCTCGCCGCGGCTCTGCGGCGCGCGGCGCGGCGCTGCTTCGCCGCGTTGGAACGCTTCTTCGCCGCCGGCGTGGCGGTCGGCGTCGGGGTGGCGACGGCCTCGCCGGGGTTCGAGTCGGACCCCGGCCACCACTTGCCGAGCGCGTAGAGCGCGGCGAGCAGCACGATCACGATCGCGCCGACGACGAGCACGGGCCCGAGCGCGCTCGGACCGCGGCGCCGGTTGCGCTTGCGCCGCGGCTGCGCGCGACCCGGGGCGAGGCCGCCGAAGGGCGCCGCCTCACCTCCGCGCGGATGCTCGTAGCGGCCCTTGTACTCGTCGACCAGTCGGCGGGAGTCCAGCTCGAGGTAGTCCGCGTAGGAGCGCAGGAACGTCTTCACGTAGGTGGGACCCGGCAGCAGGTCCCACTCCTCGTTCTCGAGCGCGCGCAGGTACTTGGCCCGGATCTTCGTGGCCGATTCCACCTCGGCCATGTCGATCCGGCGTCGCATCCGCGCCTCGCGCAGCGTCTCGCCGATGTCGGGCATGAGCACGGGCAAGGGTACGAACGCGCCGCTAGGAGTGCTCGTCGCCCTCCTCGGCGGGCGGCGGCGCGTCCGCCGAGGGGGAGCCCGACCCGCGCTCCTCGAGCGCCGCCAGCACGCGCGGGACGTCGCCCTCGGAGATCAGCACCTGGCGGGGCTTGGAGCCCTCGTAGCCGGAGATCACGCCGCGGCGCTCGAGCATGTCGATCAGCCGGCCCGCGCGGGTGTAGCCGAGCCGCAGGCGCCGTTGCAGCATCGAGGTCGACGCGGTGCCCATCTCCGCCACCAGCCGGATCGCGTCGCTGAGCAGCGGATCCTCGTCGGGGTCGAACTCGGGATCGCCGCCGGACTCCTCGACCTCGGGCTCGACCTCCTCGAGCAGCTCCTCGCGGAACTCGGGCTCGCCCTGGAGGCGCCAGTTGTCGGTCAGGGCCTCGATCTCGGACTCGTCGATGAACGCGCCCTGGATGCGCTGCAGGCGCGAGGAGCCGACCGGGGAGAAGAGCATGTCGCCCATGCCGAGCAGTGCCTCGGCGCCGTTCTGGTCGAGGATCACGCGCGAGTCGGTCTGCGAGCTCACCGCGAAGGCGATCCGCGACGGCACGTTGGCCTTGATCATGCCGGTGATGACGTCCACGCGCGGGCTCTGCGTGGCCAGCACGAGGTGGATGCCGACCGCGCGCGCCTTCTGGGCGATGCGAATGATCGAGTCCTCGACGTCGGCCGGCGCGACCATCATCAGGTCGGCGAGCTCGTCGATCACGCAGAGGATGTAGGGCAGCGGCGCCTGATCGCGCGAGGCGCGCACCTTGTTGAGCTCGATCAGCGAGCGGGTGCGGGCCAGCGACATGTACGAGTAGCGCTGCTCCATCTCGCGCACGAGGTTCTGCAGCGCGACGGCCGCCTTCTTCGGCGAGGTGATGACGGGCGTGAGCAGGTGCGGGATCGAGTCGTAGTGGTTGAGCTCGACCTGCTTGGGGTCGACGAGCACCATCCGGACCTCGTGCGGCGTGGCGCGCAGCAGGATCGAGGAGAGCATCGCGTTGACCGCGCCCGACTTGCCGGCGCCGGTGGTGCCGGCGACGAGCAGGTGCGGCATCTTGGCGAGGTCCGCGCCGATCGCGCGGCCCGCGACGTCCTTGCCGAGCCAGACGGTGAGCGGCGACCAGCCCTCCGGCGGCGCCTGCAGCACGTCGCCGAGGTGGACGATCCGGCGGCGCGCGTTGGGGACCTCGACGCCGACCGCCTGCTTGCCGGGGATCGGGGCGAGGATGCGGATGTCCGACGCCGCGAGGGCGTACGCGAGGTCGTCCTTGAGCTGGGCGACCTTGCCGACCTTCGTGCCGGGCGCGAGGCGCAGCTCGTAGCGGGTGATGTGCGGGCCGGCGATCGTGCCGATCACGCGCGCCTCGACGCCGAAGTGGCCGAGCGCCTCGACGAGCTGGGCGGCGGTCTTCTCCTGACCGGCGGTGTCGGGGCGCGCCGCCTCCCCCGAGGAGCGCTTGAGGAAGCCGGCCGCCGGGACGCGCCACTCGAAGTCGGGCGAGTCCGTGACCGAGGCGCGATAGCGGCCCTGCGGTGTGAGGTCCTCCGGATCGGCCTTCGCGCGGGTGACCCCGGGCTCGTCGGTCTCGGGGTCCTCCGCGAGCCGGGGCTCGGCCTCGTCCTCGTCCTCCGGCTCGCGCGGCAGCGTGGCCGCCTCGATCTCACCGGTCGGCGCATCGTCGTCGATCGGCGCGTCGACGCCCGGGATGAACTCGCCCGGCGCGTCCTCGGCGTCCCAGGAGACCTCGTCCGGGGGCGGGGCCGCCCGACGGCGCGTCACGCGCGGCTCCCCGACCTCGAGCTCGGCCAGCTCCTCGCGCGTGGGCCGCCGGCGGGTGCGCGTCACCGCGGCGCGCATCTCCGCGTGCGAGTCGCGCAACGCGCGCGTGGTCGTGCTGACGGAGTCGCTCGTCGCCTTGACCACCCCGGCGATCGAGGCGCCGGTCAGCAGCAGGACGCCCGCGAGCAGCAGGAAGAGGGCGATGATGTGCGCGCCGACCGAGCCCAGCAGGGTCGAGCTCAGCCAGAACAGGCCCTCGCCGACCATGCCCCCGCGCTCCTTGGCCCACACGGGGTCCCAGTAGCCGTGGCGCACGCCGGACGGACCGAGGCCGAGCGTGCCGGCGGCGAGCCCCAGGGTCAGGCCCGCGAACAGGCACAGCGCGCCCGCGCGGAAGGGGCGCACCGCGGGCAGGAACTCGCGCAGGACGACGATCGCCCCGGCAGCCATCAGCGCCACGGGCACCGCGTAGTGGACGGCGCCGAGGAGCCATCGCAGCCCCTCGACGGCCCAGCCGCCGGCGCGGCCGCCGTCCCAGCCGAGCCAGATCAGGAAGGCGAAGAAGACGGCGGCGGCGACCAGGCCGAGGCCGAGCAGGTCGATCTGGCGGTCGTCGAGCTGCGGGAGGCGGGACTTCTTGGCCGCAGGGCGCCGTTTCGCGGTTTTCGCGCGAGCGGGGCGGCGGCGGGCAGGGGCGGTTCGTGCGCTCATGTCGCACCCCGGGGGTTCGACACGGGCGCAACCGCTCCTGCGAACTCCTAATGGCCGGATGAAGGTTCACCGCAACGTGCGGCGTTCGCCGTACCATCTTCGCCGTGGACGCACCGCCCCGCCCAGTACGCGTGCTCGTCGTCGAGGACGACACGGAGATCGCCCAGGTCCTTCAGCGCTCGCTGCGCCTGGAGGGCTACGAGGTCAAGCTCGCGGGCGACGGCGTCCAGGCGCTCGAGGAGGCGCACGCGTTCCTGCCGGACGTGCTCGTGCTCGACCTCGGGCTCCCCCGCCTCGACGGCATCGACGTCGCCAGGCGCCTGCGCGACGGCGGCGACGACGTTCCGATCCTGATGCTCACCGCTCGCGACGCGCTCGACTCGCGCGTCGCCGGCCTCGACGTCGGAGCGGACGACTACCTCGTCAAGCCGTTCGAGCGCCAGGAGCTGCTGGCGCGCCTGCGCGCGCTGCTGCGCCGCCGGCCGCCGCGCGGCATGGCCCCGCTGCGGGCGGGTGACCTCATGCTCAACCCCGACACCCACGAGGTGTCGCGCGGCGATCGCCGGATCGACCTCACGCAGCGCGAGTTCGAGCTGCTCGAGTACCTCATGCGCAACGAGCGGCTGGTGATCTCCCGCCAGAAGCTGCTCGACGAGGTGTGGGGGTACGACCCGTTCTCGATCACCAACACGATCGAGGTCTTCGTCTCCAACCTGAGAAGGAAGCTGGAAGCCGGTGGCGAGCCCCGCCTCCTCCATACGGTCCGCGGCGCGGGCTACGTCCTCCGCGTATAGGCGCGTCCCGATCCGCTGGCGGCTCGCCGGCGGCTCGGCCCTCCTGACGCTGATCATCCTCTGCGGCTTCGCCGTGATCGTCGGCGTGCTGACCACCGGGCGGATCGTCGACGACTTCGACCGCCAGGTGCAGGACTCGGCGAACCGGATCGCCAACGACGCGCGCCTGCACGTCGCCTCCGTGCGCGGCAACACCGTCGTTCGCCCGAGCTCGGGAGGGCTGAACCTGGCGAGCTATGCCGCCGCCCAGGGCGCCGCGATCCGCGTCGTGCTGCGGTCGGGCTACGCGCTCTACGAGACCCCGCATTCACCGGACTTCGGGCCGGTGATCGCGCCCTCGATCGAGGACAAGGGCTGGCGCGTCGAGACCCGGATCGTGAACATCGACGGCGACGTCATCGCGCCCGTCTACCTGCAGTACGCCCGCCGGCTCTCGGACCTCCAGGCGACGGTCAACCGCGTCCGGCTGTTCGTCGCGATCGGCGTCCTCGGCGGCGCGCTGCTGGCCCTGCTGGCCGGCCTCGCGACCGCGCGCCGCGCGATGGAGCCGATCTCCGAGCTCACGGAGGCCGCCCGGCGCGTCGCGCGCACGCGCGATCCCTCCGTGCGGATGCCCCGCCCCGAGGCCGACGACGAGGTCGCCGAGCTGGCCCGCACGCTGGAGGAGATGCTCAACTCGCTCAACGAGGCGCGCGAGGAGACCGAGGCCACGCTGGACCGCCAGCGCGAGTTCGTCGCCGACGCCTCGCACGAGCTGCGCACGCCGCTGACCTCCGTGCTGGCCAACCTCGAGCTGCTGGAGGAGGAGCTGCAGGGCGAGCAGCGCGAGGCGGCCGCGTCGGCGCTGCGCTCCTCGCGGCGGATGCGCCGCCTGGTCGGCGACCTGCTGCTGCTCGCCCGGGCCGACGCCGGGCGCGCCGCCCCGCACCAGCCCGTCGACCTCTCCGAGGTCGTCACCGACGCCGCCTCCGAGCTCGAGCCGGTCGCCGGCGACCACGAGATCTCCGTCGCCGCCGAGCCCGGCGCGCAGGTGGAGGGGGTGCGCGACGAGCTGCACCGGCTCGTGCTCAACCTGATGGAGAACGCGCTGCGCCACACCGATCCAGGCACCGCGGTCGAGGCCTCGGTCGAGCGTCGCGACGGCGAGATCGTGCTCGCGGTGGAAGACGACGGCCCCGGGATCCCGGCCGAGCTCGAGGACAAGGTCTTCGAGCGCTTCTTCCGCGGCGAGGGCGACCGCAGCGGCTCGAGCGGCCTGGGGCTCTCGATCGTGCGCGCGGTGGCCGACTCCCATCACGGCAGCGTGGCGCTCGAGCCCCCGCTCGACGGCCGCGGCGCGCGCTTCGTCGTGCGGCTGCCGGCGCTGCGGGCGGTCGCGGCCGACCCCGCGGCGCGCACCGCCTGACCGCCCGCTCAAGTCGCGGCCCGCGCGGCCGATTCCGGGGTGGACATGCCCGAGACGTCCGCCCAGCAACTCGTCGTCTTCTCGCTCGCCGGCGAGGAGTACGCCCTCCCGATCGGTGCCGTGCACGAGATCATCCGCTTCACGGAGCCCCGCTCGGTGGCGTCGGAGGTCGACTGGATCCGCGGCGTCATCGGCCTGCGCGGCAAGATCATCCCGATCTTCGACCTCGGCGCCCGGCTGCAGCTCGCCACGGGTGACACCGAGCCCGGCAAGATCGTCATCGTCGAGGCCGGCACGAGCCAGGTCGGCCTGATGGTCGACGACGTCGAGGAGGTGCTCACGGTCACCTCCGAGCAGCTCGAGCCGCTTCCCACCGACGGCGGCGAGGTCATCGAGGCGGTCGCCAAGATCGAGGACCGCCTGGTGATCCTGCTCAATGCCGACGGCCTCTTCGCGCGCCCCGCGGCCGAGGACCGCGCGGCGGCCGCCTGACCCGGCGGCTCCGAGACCTCCCATGCTCGCCGAGCGCCAGCGCGTCGTGGTGGCCGACGACTCGCGGCTGATGCGCCGCGTGCTCGCCGACGCCCTCGACGGTCAGGGCTTCGACGTGGTCGCGACCGCCGGGGACGGCGACGAGGCGCTCGCCGCCTGCGCCGAGCACCGCCCGGACGCGCTCACGCTCGACCTCGCCATGCCCGGCACGGACGGGATGAGCGTCCTGCGCGCGCTGCGCGAGGGGCGCGCCGAGCCGGTCCCGGTCGTGGTCGTCTCCGCCTTCACCCCCGCCCACGGCGCCCGCGCGGTCGACGCGCTCGCCGAGGGTGCCTTCGACCTCGTCGCCAAGCCCGCACCCGGCGCGGGGCTCGGTGCCTTCGCCGAGGAGCTCGGCCGCAAGGTGTCGGCCGCCGCGGCCTCCGCCCGGCGCCGCGTCGCCGCGGTCAAGCCCGCTCCCTGGCGCCGGGCCGCCCGCGCGGCCGCACTGCCCGGTCGCGCCACCGGCGCGCGGCGCGCCGTCGTGATCGCCTGCTCGACCGGCGGCCCGAAGGCGCTCGGTGAGCTGATCCCGCGCCTGCCCAGCCCGCTGGGCGCCGGCGTGCTGATCGTCCAGCACATGCCGCCCGGCTTCACCGCCTCGCTGGCCGCCCGCCTCGACGGGCTGAGCCCGCTCGACGTCCGCGAGGCCGCCGGCGGCGAGACCCTCGAGCCCGGCGTCGCGCTGCTCGCGCCCGGCGGCGCCCACCTGCGCCTCGGCGGCGATCGCCGCGCCGTCCTCTCCGACGAGGCCGCGATCGGCGGCCTGCGTCCCCGCGCCGACCTCACGATCGCCGACGTCGCCCGGCTCTACGGCGAGCGCGTCCTGCTCGTCGTGCTCACCGGCATGGGTCGCGACGGGTTCGAGGGTGCGGAGGCCGTCCGCGCCGCCGGCGGCCGCGTCCTCTGCGAGGCCGAGGCGACCTGCACCGTCTACGGCATGCCGCGCGCCGTGGCCGAGGCGGGCCTTGCCGACGAGGTGCTCGACCTCGACGAGCTCCCTGCGGCGATCGCCCGGGAGGCCGTCCGATGAGCGGCGTCGTCGAGACCGGGACCGATGACTTCGCGCGCCTCGCGGCGCGCGTGCGGCGCCTCTGCGGCGTCGACCTCCTCCAGTACAAGCGCGGGCAGATGGAGCGGCGCGTACGCACCTTCGCCGAGCGCCGCGGTACGCCGGACCTGACGCTCTACGCCGCGCGGCTGCAGTCCGATCCGGCCGAGCTCGACGCCCTCCTCGACCGCGTGACGATCAACGTCTCACAGCTCTGGCGTCACGAGACGCAGTGGACCGAGCTCGCCCGCCGCATCCTGCCCGAGCTGGCCGCGCGCGGCCGCGTGCGGGCCTGGAGCGCCGGCTGCTCCTACGGCGCCGAGGCCTACACGCTCGCCGCGACCGCGCTCGAGGCGCTCGGGGAGCGCGCGGGCGTCGAGATCCACGGAACCGACCTCGACGCCCGCATGGTCGCGCGCGCCCGGCTCGGCGCCTTCAGCGCCGCCGACGCCCGCACCGCGCCGCGGGCCGTGCTCGGCCGCTGGTTCGAGCCCGCGGGCGGCGGCTGGCAGGCCAAGCCGGCGCTGCGCGCGATGGTCTCCTTCCACACCGGCGACCTGCTGCGCATGCCCGTGCCGCGCAACCGCTACGGCCTGGTCATGTGCCGCAACACGGTCATCTACTTCACCGAGGAGGTGCGCGACGCGCTGCACGAGCGCCTCGTGGCCTCGCTCGAGCCCGGCGGCTACCTGGTCGTCGGCACCTCCGAGCGCGTGGCGGACCCCGCCGGACTCGGGCTCACCTCGTCCGCCCCCTTCGTCTACCGCAGGGCCTGAGCGTGGAGACCTCCGAGTACCTCCCGATGTTCCTCGCCGAGGGCCGCGAGCACCTGCAGGAGCTCAACCTCGCCGTCGTGCGCATCGAGGAGCGCCCCGACGACCGCGAGACGGTCGACGAGATCTTCCGCATCGCGCACTCGATGAAGGGCATGAGCGCGACGATGGGCTTCGCCGGCATGGCGGCGCTGACCCACCAGATGGAGGACGTCTTCGAGCTGCTGCGCCAGCGCGCCGGCGGGCTCTCGCGCATCCACATCGACGTCCTGCTCGAGTGCCTGGACGCGCTCGGCGCCGCGATCGACGCGATCGACGAGTGCGGCGAGGAGAAGATCGCGCCGGCGCCCCTCATCGAGCGGCTGCGCAGCCTCGTGCGCGAGCGCACGCCCGAGCAGGAGGTCGCGCGCGCCGGCGCCGATCCCCAGGACCTGGTCGCGATCGCCGGCGGCAACCGCGTCGTGCGCGTCTGCGCACGGCTCGCCGACGCTGCCCCGATGCCCAGCGTGCGCGCCTACATGGTGCTCTCCGCGCTGTCCGAGCTCGGCGAGACGCTCGCCTGCCTCCCCACGCCCGAGGACGTCGAGACGTTCGCGGGCTCGGAGATCGTCGCCTTCCTGGTCTCCGACCGCAGCGACGCGGACCTCGCCGACGCGGCGGCATCGGTCCCGGACGTCGCCGGCGTCGAGACCTCCGAGGCGCTCGCCGCCGTGAGCGCCGAGGCGCGCGACGCCCCCACCGCGAAGCCCGCCGCCGCGCCGCCCGCGCCCCGCGCGCACAAGGTGTCCTCGACCGTCCGCGTGGACTCCGAGCGGCTCGACCAGCTCATGCACTTCATGGGCGAGCTCGTCCTGCACCGCACGCAGGTCGAGGCGCTCGCCGCCCAGGCCGACATCCCCGGTCTGTCGGAGGCGATGCAGAGCCTGACCCGCAGCTCGCACGCGCTGCAGGCGATGGTCATGCAGGTGCGGATGATCCCGGTCGAAGCCGTCTTCCTGCGCTTCCCGCGGCTCGTGCGCGACCTCTCGACGACGCTCGGCAAGCAGGTCGACCTGCAGCTCGTCGGCAAGGACACCGAGCTCGACCGCACGGTCGTCGACGCCCTCGGCGACCCGCTCATGCACCTCGTGCGCAACGCGCTCGACCACGGGCTCGAGCCGCCGGAGGAGCGCGTCGCGGCCGGCAAGCCCGAGACCGGCACGCTCGAGATCTCCGCCCGCCACGCCGGCGGCAACGTCGTCATCGAGGTCCGCGACGACGGCCGCGGCATCGACCCGCTGCGCGTCGCCCGCAGCGCGGCCGCCAGGGGCCTGATCGCCGAGGACGCGATCGACTCGATCGACACCGCGCGCGCCGCCGAGCTGCTGTTCCACCCGGGGTTCTCGACCGCCGAGGTCATGAGCGACATCTCCGGCCGCGGCGTCGGCATGGACGCCGTCCGCACGACGATCCGTGAGCTCGGCGGCGAGGTGCTGCTGACTTCCGAGCTCGGCCGCGGCACCGTCGCGCAGGTCCGCCTGCCGCTGACGCTGGCCATCATGGCGGCGTTGCTCGTCGAGGCCGAGGGCGCGCCGTTCGCGGTGCCGATCGACCGCATCGAGCGCACCGTCCGCCTCGCCGACCACGCCGTGCGCTCGGTCGCCGGCGCCCCGATGCTCGTGATGTCCGACGGCGTGCTGCCGATCGTCGACGCCTCCGAGCGCTTCGGCCCGTCCGGATCCTCCCGCGGCGACCACGCCGTGATCGTCCGCGGCGCCTCCGGCCGGCTCGCGCTGACGGTCTCGCGGCTGGTCGGCCAGCGCGAGCTCGTCACGCGCCCGCTCCCGTCCGAGCTCGGCGACGGCTCCGGGCTGACCGGCGCCGCCGTGCTCTCCGACGGGCGCATCGCCCTGATCGTCGACTGCGACGCCGTGACCGCCCCGGCCGTCGCCGTTCCCGCCCTGACCATCGCCGCCTGAACGAGAGGATCCCGTTGAGCACCCAGTACTCCGACCTCCAGCTCGACGCACTGCGCGAGCTGGCGAACATCGGCTCGGGCACCGCGTCGACCGCGCTCTCGAGCATGCTCGGGCGCGTCGTCGACATCTCCGTGCCCAAGGCGCGCGTGCTGCCGTTCGCCGAGGCGGTCGAGGCGACGGGTCCGCCGGAGTCCGAGGTGACCGGGATCGTGCTCGGCGTGACCGGCGGGCTGATCGCCACCGTGCTGCTGCTCGTCCCGCCCGCCGACGCCGGCCGGCTGGTCGGGATCCTCGGCGTCGACCCCGCCGGCGAGCTGGCCGCGTCCGCGCTGGGCGAGATCGGCAACGTCGTCGGTACCTCCTACCTCAACGCGCTCGCCGGCATGACCGGCATCGAGATGGAGCCGACGCCGCCCGCGACCGCGACCGACATGCTCGGGGCGATCGTCGAGAGCGTGCTCGCCGGCCACGCGGTCGGCGGCGACGTCGCACTGCTGCTGGACTCCGCCCTGGAGGTCGAGGGCGAGGACTGCTCCGTGTCCTTCGTCCTCGTGCCCGACCAGGGTGGCGTGGACCTGCTGCTGAGCCGCCTCGGGCTCGGGTGATGGAGCCAAATCAGATCATGGTTCGCATGGGAGAGCTCGCCGTCTCGGCCCGCCGCGGGCAGCTCGTCGCGCTCGGGCTCGGCTCGTGCATCGGCCTCGCGCTGCTCGACCGCCGTCTCGGCACGGCCGGGCTGGCGCACGTCGTGCTGCCGCAGGCGGCCGAGGGACAGCGCTCGCTGAAGTTCGCCGATCGCGCGGTCCCCGAGCTGATCAGCCGGCTCCTCGGCCTCGGCGCGCGCCGGATCCGGCTCGAGGCCGTGCTCGTCGGCGGCGCCAGCATGTTCGCGGCCTCCCCCGCGCTCGAGGTCGGCTCGCGCAACGAGGCCGCCGTGCGCGAGCAGCTCGAGTCGCTGCGCATCCCGGTGCTCGCCTCCGCCACGGGCGGCTCGCGCGGGCGCACCGTGCGCGTCGACGTCGCCACCACGACGGTCACCGTGCGCGAGGCCGGCGGCCGGGACGCGGAGCTCGTCGCGCCGACCCGCGCCTTCGAGGTGGCGGCATGAGCGGCCACGTCCTCTCCAACGACGCCGTCGCGGCGCTCGTCGACGCCGCGAAGGAGGGCCGCCTCCCCGAGGAGCCGCGCAACGCGGGGCGCAAGCGCCGTATGCGGCCCGTCGACTTCACCCGCCCGACGAAGTTCACCGCCGACCAGGAGCGCCGCCTCAAGCGGGCGATGGAGGCGTTCTGCCGCACCGCCGCGACGCGCCTGTCAGCCGAGCTGCGCGTGCCGCTGGAGCTCGAGCTGCTCAACACGACGCAGCTCACCTGGGGCAACGCCCACGGGCAGGTGCCGGACGGCTCGACGGCCACGATCGCCCTCACCAAGCCGTTCGGCACGCGCGTGCTGCTGACCTCCGAGCAGAGCCTGGTGCTCGGCGCGATCGAGCTGCTGCTCGGCGGCGCCTCGACCGGCGACGTGCGCGAGCGGCGGCTGACCGACATCGACTGGGCGCTCGCCCGCCACTTCCACGCGCGGGTCCTCACCCAGCTCTCGGTGATCTGGCAGGACATGGCCGGCGTCGAGCTCGAGGTCGAGCAGATCGACGCGCACCTCGAGACCGCGCAGCTGATGCCGGTGTCCGAGCCGACGCTCGCGATCACACTCGAGGCCCGCCTCGAAGGCGGCTCCTCGACGATGGCGCTGCTGATCCCGTGGTCCTCGCTGGCCCCGATGGCCTCCGCCTTCGGCGGCCGCGACGACAGCGACGCGGTGCGCGGCGAGGACGAGGCGCGTTCCGTGCGCCGCGCCGTCGGTCGCGTCGACATCACCCTGCGCGCCGAGGTCGCCTCGCGTGAGATGCCGATCGAGGAGGTGCTCGCGCTGCGGCCGGGCGACGTGCTCCGTCTCGACGCGCCCGCCGAGGGCGGCATCACCCTCTTCGCCGACAAGGTCCCCGTCCATCGCGCCAAGCCGGGGCGCGCCGGCTCGCGCCGTGCCGCGCAGGTCGTCGAGCGCGTCCGCAGGCCGTCATGAGCACCGAGGACGCGCTGATCAAGCTCGGCGAGTCGACGGCCGAGGCGGCCGCGGGCCTGCTGGAGATGTTCGCGCCCGGCAAGGTCGAGCTCGGCGGCGTGGCCGTCGTCCCCGGCGACGCCAACCCGCTCGAGGGCCTCTCGGTCCCCGCCGTGGCGACGTCGGTGTCCTATATCGACGGGGTCACCGGCGGCAACGTGCTCGTGCTGCCGCTCGAGGGCGCGCGGTTGCTCGCCGCCGCGATGATGGGCATGGAGCAGCCCGAGGAGCCCGACGCGCCCGCGCTGTCGGAGCTCGAGCTCTCCGCCGTCGCCGAGGCCGCGAACCAGATGATGGCCGGAGCCGCGGGCTCGACCTCCTCGGTGCTCGGCACCGAGGTCGAGATCAGCCCGCCCGAGACGCGCACCTTCGCGGCGCTCTCCGAGGCGGCCGGCGCCTACCCGCACACCCCCCACGCCGTCCGCATCAGCTTCACCGTCTGCGGCGAGCCGTGCCGGCTCGTCCAGCTCGTCCCGAACGCGTTCGTCGTCCGCATGACCCGCGCGCTCGACGAGCTCGACGCCGAGGTCCACGATCCGGCGCCCCGCGACGCCGCCGAGGCGGGGAGCCAGGCCTCCCCGAGCGGCCCGTCGCTGGCCGGCATCCCCGTCCGCGTCTGGGCCGAGCTCGGCCGGACGCAGATGCCGTCCGCCGAGCTCGTCGGGCTGCCCTCCGGCGCCGTCGTCGAGCTCGATCGCCAGGCGGACGAGCCGATCGAGGTGTACGTCAACGGAACCCTCTTCGCGACCGGCCGCCTGATGGTGGTCGACGGAACCGATTGGGCCGTCCGCATCGAGACGGTCCGCCAACACCCGAACCCTGAAGGAGAAACGGAGGTGGCTCGATGGCCCGAGTCCTGGTAGTCGACGACGCCGCGTTCATGCGCAAGCTGGTCAGCGACGTGCTGATCAAGGGTGGCCACGAGGTCGTCGGCGAGGCCGGCAACGGCACCGAGGCAGTCGATCGCTACGCCGAGCTGCGCCCCGAGGTGACCACGCTGGACATCACCATGCCCGAGAAGGATGGCCTCGCCGCGCTGCGCGAGATCATCCAGCTGGACCCCGCCGCGCGCGTGGTCATGTGCTCCGCCCTCGGGCAGGAGACGAAGGTGCTCGAGTCGATCAAGGCCGGTGCGAAGGACTTCGTCGTGAAGCCGTTCCAGGCCGAGCGCGTGCTCGAGGCCGTCGGCAAGGCCCTGGCCTAGCCGGCCGACACGCGGGGTCTGACCCTCTTTAGATAAACGGGGTCTGACCCCCTTCTGGTGAGCTGACCTGCGGCGTCGCGTAGCCTCCTCGCGTGGCCGACTACTTCCTCGTCGAGCGTGCCCGCGGGCCGGCGTGGGACCACTCGCGCTCACGCCGCGAGCAGGACGGCTGGGACGAGCACGCCGCGTTCATGGACGGGCTCGTCGAGGAGGGCTTCGTCGTGCTCGGCGGGCCGATGGGCGAGGGCGACGGCGACAACGTCCTGCTCGTCGTCGACGCGCCCGACGAGGCTGCCGTCCACGCCCGCCTCGCGGACGATCCGTGGCCGGACGAGCAGCTCGCGACCGCGAGCGTCACGCCGTGGAGCGTGTGGCTGCGACCGAGCTGAGCAGTCATCCGGGCTACACACGTCCGGCGCGGACGATCCTGCGCAGTTAATGTTGCGAGGGCCGGTCCCGTCGCACCCACCGCACGGGATCTGGCAATTCCGATGACCGGCCACGGCCCCTGCCCACCAGGGCAGGGGCCCAGGCTGGACACATGTTCGATTCAGCTTTGGCCGGTCCCCAGCCTAATGTGCACCCCGTCACGCAAGTGCAACTCGACCTCGACTGCGACTGCCATCGCGGAACGAGGAGAAGGGCAGGGAATCATGGG
>DATBDM010000051.1:0-1832 GCA_036269915.1 Solirubrobacteraceae bacterium
GGTGGGCGCGACCAAGCGCCATCCGCTGGCGCGGGCGCTGCGCATCGACAAGCTCTCGCTGGCGGCGCTGGAGGCGACGCTGGCGCTCTACCGCGATCCCGAGCGCGCCCGCCAGGAGATCCCGGTGCTCGCGATGCTCGAGACCGACCCGGCGACGCTCGAGACGCGAGCAGACCGGCTGGCGCGGGCGATCGGCGGCGAGGTCGTCCAGGCCGTGGCGAAGGTCGGCGGCGGGGCGCTGCCGCTGCTGGAGCTGACCGGCCCGGCGGTTGCGCTGCACAGCGAGAACCCTGACGCGACTGCGGCCCGGCTGCGTGCCGGCGACCCGCCGGTCCTCGCGCGCATCCAGGACGGGCGCGTGCTGCTCGACCCGCGGACGATGGCCGACGAGGAGGTCGAGTGGGTGGCGGCGGCGCTCCGCTGACCGTCGGCACGGCCGGTCACATCGACCACGGCAAGACGACGCTGGTCCGCGCGCTGACGGGCGTCGACACCGATCGGCTGCCCGAGGAGCGCCGGCGCGGCATGACGATCGAGCTCGGCTATGCGCCGCTCGTGCTGCCGAGCGGCCGGCGCCTGAGCGTCATCGACGTTCCGGGCCACGAGAAGCTGGTGCGGACGATGGTGGCCGGGGCGACCGGGATCGACCTCTTCCTGCTGGTGATCGCGGCCGACGACGGCGTGATGCCGCAGACGCGCGAGCACCTCGCCGTGCTGCGCAGCCTCGGGGTCGCGCGCGGCGTCGTGGCGATCACGAAGGCGGATCTCGCTGACCCGGCGGGGGCGACGCAGGCGGCGCGCGAGCTGGTTCCGGAGGCGGAGGTCGTCAGCGGCACGGATGCGGTTGCGGCGGCGCTGGACCGGGTCGCCGTCGAGCTGCGGTCGCGGGCCGATGACGGCGGTGGCGCGGTGCTGCACGTGGACCGCTCGTTCAGCATCCGGGGCGCGGGGCGCGTGGTGACGGGAACGCTGTGGTCGGGGTCGATCGGCCGCGGCGACGAGCTGCTGGTGCTGCCGGCGGGCACGCGGGCGCGGGTGCGCGAGGTGCAGGTCCACGACGAGCCCGTCGAGCGCGCGCAAGCCGGCCAGCGCGTCGCGGTGAACCTGCGCAACGCCGAGCCGGTCCGCGGCGACGTCCTGTCGGCCGAGCCGCTCGAGCCGGCGCACATCCTCGATGTCGAGCTCGACACTCGCATCGACCACGGCACCCGGGTCCACGTCCACCACGGCACCCGCGAGTCCCCCGCGCGGGTCGCGTGGCTCGGCGGCCACTTCCACCAGCTGCGCTGCGAGAGTCCCCTCATCGCCCGCCGCGACGACCGCATCGTCGTCCGCTCCGTCGCCCCCGCCGACACCCTCGGCGGCGGCCGCATCCTGGACCCCAACGCCCGCCGCCACGGCCCTTCGACCGACGTCACCGTCCACCTCACCCGCCTCTCCCGCGGCGAGGAAGTGAGAATGAGGGGACAGTCCCCAGATTCTCAAGTGAGAATGAGGGGACAGTCCCCAGATTCTCACGGGGCTGCGGAGATGCTCGAGAGACTGAGGGCCGCCGGGTACGAGCCCCCGGCGCACGGGGAGTTCGACGCCGAGGAGCAGAAGCTGCTCGGTCAGCTGCGACACGCGGGCAGGGCCGAGCGCGTCGGGGCGTTCACGTTCCATCCGGAGGTGCTCGAAGACGTCCGCGAGCGGGTGGTGGCGATCATGCGCGCCGAGGGGACGATCACGCTGGCGCGGCTGCGCGACGAGCTCCAGACCAGCCGCCGTTACGCCCAGGCGCTGCTCGAGCACCTCGATGCGCAGCGCGTCACGCGGCGGGTGGGTGACGAGCG
>DATBDM010000052.1:0-10292 GCA_036269915.1 Solirubrobacteraceae bacterium
CGGGCGGGTTCGTGAGCTTCGTCCGCTACACGGGGACCTACCGGTGACGCAGATGACGCGCCGGCGGCTGCTGCAGGCCGGCGGCGCGGGCGTCGTGCTCGCCGTCGCCGGCGGTGCGGGACGCGTGGTGACCGCGGGCGCGTCCGCCACCGCGAACGGCGCGCTGCGGCGCTCTCGCTACGCGCCGCACGTCGGCCGGTCGTTCCGGCTGACCGCGCCGGACGGCACCTCGATCATGGCCAAACTCGCCGCGGTCGAGGACTTCGCGCCGGCGACGCAGCCGCGGCTGCGCGGATCCGACGACGCCTTCGTCCTGATCTTCCGCGGCCCCGCGCGCCCGCACCTGGCGCAGGACCTGCTCGATATCCGCCATCCCGGCGCCGGGCGCGCCGCGCTGCTGGCCTCGCCGTCCAGCCGGGGTCGCCACGGCCAGGACTACGCCGTCGTCGTGAACACGCTGCCCCCTTCGAGACTGGAGCACTCATGACCGACCCCTTCCTGGCCGAGATCCGGATGTTCGGCGGCAACTTCGCCCCGCGGGGCTGGGCCTTCTGCAACGGTCAGACGCTCGCGATCGCCCAGAACCAGGCCTTGTTCGCGCTCCTCGGCACGACCTACGGCGGCAACGGCGTGACAACCTTCGCCCTGCCCGACCTGCAGGGCCGCGTCCCGATGCACTGGGGTCAGGGCTCCGGACTGTCGAGCCGGTCCCTCGGCGAGCAGGACGGGGTCGAGGCGGTCACGCTCACCCAGCAGCAACTGCCGGCGCACACGCACACGTTGAACGGCTCGACCGGCGCTGTGAACACGACCCGCCCGACGAACGCCATACCGGCCAAGGGCGGCTCCTACACGACGGCCCCACCCGATACGCAGATGGCTCCCCCGGGGGTCGTCGGCAACAACCTGGCGCACGGCAACGTGCAGCCGAGCCTGGCCGTCAGCTTCATCATCGCGCTCGAGGGCATCTTCCCGTCGCGCAACTGACCGTCCGCCCTGCCACGCCGCGGGACGCCGGCTTCCTCGACGCGCTCGAGGCCGAGGTCCGCGGTGCGGTGTTCGCCGGAGCGGACCTGCCGCCGCCGCTGCTCGCGCAGCTCGTCGCGGGCCAGATCGCCGCGGCGCGCGCCGACCGGGCCGGCCGTCACCCGGACGCGGAGCGGCTGATCGCGGTCGACGACGCCGCGCCGGCGGGCGCGGTGCTGCTCGACCACGACGGCGCCGACCTGCGCATCGTCGACCTCGCGGTGGTCGCGAGCGCGCGCCGCCGCGGCGTCGGGCGGACACTGCTGGCGGCGGCGCTCGGGCGTGCCGGCGATCGCGACGTCGTCCTCACCGTCGCGCGCGACAACGCGCCGGCCCGGGCGCTCTACGCGGCGGTGGGCTTCGCCGAGGACGGCGGCGACGAGCTCACGCTGCGGCTGCGGCGAGCTGCTCGTCCAGCCACGGGTTGACGACGCAGTCGACGAGCAGGTGCACCCGCGCGGTGCCGCCGCGGTTGGCCACGCTGTGCCGTTCGGAGAAGTTCAGGTACCAGGACTCGCCGGGCGCCATCTCGACCCGCTCGCCGCAGTGCACGAACTCGACGTCGGGGTTCGTGGTCAGCGGGACGTGGATGCGCAGCTCGCCGTCGGCGTGGCCGAGCTTGTAGTCGCGGTGCTCGCCGACGGCGGCCCCGGGAGCGAGCCGCAGCAGGCGCACCGCGGTCAGCGGGCAGGCGAAGCGCTCGAGCGCGTCGCGGATCGCGGGGCAGGCGCCGAGCGCCGGCGTATCGGCGAAGCCGCCGCTCGCCGTGGGATCGGGATACAGCGTGCCGGGCTTGCCGCCGACCGAGCGCAGCGCGACGCCGCTCCACTCGCCCGTGTAGAGCCGGGTGTTGAAGTGCGGGATCCACTCGGCGACGTCGAGCGCGTCCATGTCGGCGACCAGCGGCGCGGGGTCGAAGTCCAGTCCGAGGCGGAGACGATCCGGGACGGCGCTCATGCCATCAGGCGCCGGTACGGCTCGTCGGCCCAGCGCGCGGCGGCCGCGCGCAGCCCCGCGGTGATCGGCCGATCCGAGCCTTCGAACGAGAACCCCGGGCGCTTGGCGTCGAGCTCGAGCAGCTCGGCGAGCGGCTCCGCCGGCAGCATCCCGAGCCCGAAGGCCTCGGCCATCGCGGTCAGCCCGTCGGGCACGAGGTCCCGGTAGTCGCAGACGAGCGCGAACGAATCGCGCTCGGCTGCGGCGCGGTCGAAGAGGGCGGCGAGCACGCGCGCACGGTAGTCGAGGATGTCGTCGGCCGTCGTGATCTCGGCCGCGACGCGCACCCGCCGCTGTTCGAGGGCACCGGGGATCATCTGCATCCCGGGCAGCGCGGCGTGCGAGGCGAGTACCGCCGCGGGCTCGCGCACGAGCAGCGCGACGGGCACGCCGGGCAGGGCGGCGCGGACGACGTCGAGGTCGTGCAGTGCCCACGAGTCGAGCTTGAGCACGGCGCGCGGCGCGCCGCCGGCGAGCTCGTCGAGCAGGGTCCGCAGCGCCCGGGCACGCTCGTCCGCGCTCCCGCCGCCGGCGAGGACGTCCTCGACCGGCGGCGGCTCGGAGATCGCGACGGTGTCGGGTGCGAGCGCCATCGCCCGCGCTGCCAGGGTGGACCCGCAGCGCGAGACGTGGGCGATGACGCCGGCGCTCAACCGACCTTGGTGATGCGGTCCCGCGGCGCGGGCGCCACGGGCGAGTTGGCGTGGATGTAGTCGCCGAACGCGTCGATGTCGACCGCGCCGCCGAGCTGATCGGTGCCCTCGTTGAACACGCTGAACCCGTCCCCGCCGGTCGCGAGGAAGTTGTTCATCGCGACGCGGTAGGAGCCGTTCGGCTCGACCGGCGTCCCGTTGATCGAGATGCCGCTGACCCGCTGGCCCGCGGGCTGGCTGCCGTCCCACGTGTAGTGGAAGCCCGTGGAGACCTGCAGGATCCGCCCCAGGTCGGTCGGCGTCGCCGGGAAGATCTGCTGCTCGAGCAGCCGGCGGATCATGTCGCCGGTCATCGTCTTCACGACCATCGTGTTCGCGAACGGCTGCACTTTGTACAGCTCGTTGTAGGTGACCTCGCCGGGCGCCTCGCCCGCATCGTTGTTCGCGAAGACCAGGTCGGCGCGGATGCCGCCCGGGTTCATGAACGCGACCACGGCGCCGCCGAAGTCCGCCGGCGCGGTCGCCGCCAGCTGCGAGTCGGCGATCAGGTCGCCGAGCGTCGACTCGCCGGCGGGCGTCTGCGCTGCCGTGAAGTCGCTCGCGATCGAGCCGACGACGCGATGCGCGATCGGGCCGGACGCCGTCTCGTACTTCTGGACGATCTTCGTCTCCGCCGGGTCCTTGGCGACGGTGCGCGTGACGATCACGTTGGTCGCCGAGTCCTTGGAGACGTCCTTGGTCTGGTGGTCGATCGTCAGCTCGAGGTCGGTCACGAGCCGGCCGAACGAGGACCCGCTGGTGACCAGCCGGCCGTCGATGCGGCAGTTGTAGGCCTGGTGCGTGTGCGCGGAGGCCACGACATCGATGTCCGGCGAGAGCTGCTGCAGGATCGGCGTCAGGTCGCCGCTCAGGTTCTCGCAGCCGTTGACGTCCTGGTAGCCCTTGGCGTAGGGAGGGTTCTGCTGGTCGCCCTGGTGCAGGAGCACGACGAACGCGCGGACGCCCTGCTCCTGGCGCAGCTTGGTCACGAGCGCGTTGGCGGTGGCCGCTTCGTCGTGGAACTCGAGCCCCGCGACGCCGGACGGCGTGACGATGTCGGGCGTGCCCTCGAGCGTCATGCCGATGAACGCCAGCTTGGCGTTGCCGACCTTGACCACCTTGTAGGGCGGGAAGATCGTCCGGTCGGTGTCCTTGTAGAACACGTTCGCGGCCAGGTACTTGAACGCCGCGCCCGCGAACGGGTCGCCGTCCTGGCAACCGTCGACCGGATGGCAACCGCCGTTCTGCATGCGCTGCAGCTCGTCGATGCCCTCGTCGAACTCGTGGTTGCCGACGCTCGACCAGTCCATCCCGATCGCGTTCAGCGCCTCGATCGTCGGCTCGTCGTGGAACAGGCCGCTGACCAGCGGGCTCGCGCCGATCAGGTCACCCGCGCCGACGAAGTACGAGTGGTCGTGGCCCGGCTGCGCGCGCAGCTTGTCCACCCAGGTCTTCAGGTACTCGACGCCCCCCGCGTCGACGGTCTGCCCCACCCCGGTGGTGATCCGGCCGGACGATCCCGTCGGCGGCTGGATGTTGCCGTGGAAGTCGTTGATGGCCAGCACCTGTACGTGCTGGTCGCTGTCCTTCGGCTTGGCTGCTGCAACCCCAGGCAGCAACGCAAAGATCGCCAGCGCCGTGACGGCGCAGGCTCGCATCCCCCGCATTCCCAACCCCCCTAGTCGGTCGTGGATTCCCGTCGCGGAGTCTATGGGGGATGACGCCGCGTCGTCCGAACGGATGACACGGGGTCGCCCGTGCGCCGATCGCGATTCGTCCTGCGGGCCACGGCAGATCGTCAGCGCAGCCGACGACGTGCGACGCCGCCGCCGGGAGAGTCATCGCATCACCCCACCCCGGCAAGGAGGCCCACGATGGCCCACGCAGGACAGACCCTCCACAACCCCGTCAGCGGCGAACAGATCACCTTCCTGCGCACCGCGGCCGACACCGACGGCGAGCACCTCGAGTTCGAGGTCACCCTCTCCCCCGACGGCCACGTCCCCGGTGCTCATGTGCATCCCGAGCAGGAGGAGCGCTTCGACGTGGTCGAGGGCACGATGACGTTCCGCCTCGGCGCGCGCACGATCAAGGCCGGCGCCGGCGAGACCGTCGTCGTCCCCGCGGGCCGCGTGCACCGCTTCGCCAACGGCGGCGACGAGCCCTGCCGCGCCCGCGTCCGGGTCACCCCCGCGCTCGACATGGAGGACCTCCTGGTCACCACCACCAAGCTCGCGCTCGAGGGCAACGTGACCCGCAAGGGGATGCCGAAGCCGCTGCACCTCGCCCTGTTCGTGCGCCGCTTCGAGCGCGAGGTCCGCGCGCCGTTCCCGCCCGCCTGGATGGTCCGCCTGCTGATGGCGCCGCTGGCCGCTATCGCCCGCCGCCGCGGGCACGCCGAGCGCTACGTCCCGGCCGAGGTCCACGCCCCGCAGCCGCTGGCGGCCTAGCCTCCCGCCGCGCGGTCCAGCGCCTCGAGCGACTTCTTCCAGTTGCTCGTGATCTGGCGTTGGAACATCGGGCGCATCGCCCGGCCCATCAACGTCGACGGCTCGCCGCGCCAGTGCACGTGTGTGCTGGCGCGGCCGTCGGCGCCCTCGTTCACCTCGATCGTGGACACCACGCCGCTGATCATCGGCATCTCGCTCTCGTGCACCTGGCGGCGGTCCTGCACCGCCGTGACCCGCCAGTGGGTCTGCGGCTCGTAGCCGTGCTCGGGCTTGACGGTGTAGGTCGCGCCGGGCTCGACGCGATCGCCCGAGCGCTCCGGCAGCGACGCGGCGAAGGCGAGCCACTCGGGCAGGCGCGAGAGGTCCTCGAGCACCGCCCAGATCGCCGGGGCCGAGGCCTTCATGTCGCGGGTGACGTCGACGTCCACGGGTCGGCTCATGCCGTCGAGCATCTCACGTCGGATAGCGTCGCCCGCGATGGAGGTGCTCGAGCTGTGGCGCTACCCCGTGAAGTCGCTGCAGGGCGAGCGCCTCGAGGCCGCCTTCGTGACGCCCGACGGCATCGACGGCGACCGGCGCTTCGCCCTCTACGACGTCGCGACCGGCTTTGGCCTGACCGCGCGCCGCGAGCCGCAGCTGCTGTTCGCCTCCGCCCGGCTGCGCGACGACGGCAGGCCGGAGATCACGCTGCCCGACGGTTCGATCGCCGCGGACGACGCCGCGCTCTCGACATGGCTCGGCCGTCCCGTCGAGCTGCGCTCGGCCCGCGCCGACATCGCCCTGAGCTACGAGGACGTCGTCGACTTCGAGCACGAGCCCGACAGCGACTGGAGCGCCTGGGAAGGTCCCGTCGGCGCGTTCCACGACCACGCCGACGCCCGCCTCTCGCTCGTCTCCACGGCGACGATCGCGGACTGGGACGCGCGCCGTTTCCGCTCCAACGTGCTGCTCGACGGCGGCGGCGAGGACGAGCTCGTCGGCCGCCGGATCCCGATCGGCGAGGCGACGATCGACGTCGGCATGCGGATCAAGCGCTGCGTGATGACCACGCGCGCACAGCCCGGCGGCATCGCGCGCGATCTCGACGTCCTGCGCACGATCGCCCGCGAGCGCGATGCCCGGCTCGCGGTCGGCGGCCTCGTCGCCCACGCGGGTCTCATTCGCGTGGGCGACCGGGTGGTATGAGGTTGCTGCTACAACGACCTTCATGGACGTCGAGATCTGGTCCGACATCGCCTGCCCCTGGTGCTACGTCGGCAAGCGCCGCTTCGAGGCCGCGTTGGCCGCCTTCGCGCATCGTGATGACGTCACGGTGACCTGGCGCTCCTTCGAGCTCGACCCGGAGGCGCCCGCCGAGCGCCCGGGCGACCGCGCCGAGCACCTCGCGGCCAAGTACGGCTCGAGCGTCGAGCAGGCGCGCGAGATGGAGGCCCGCATGACCGAGGTCGCCGCGGGCGAGGGCCTGGACTTCCACTTCGAGACCGCACGGGCGGGCAACACGCTCGACGCGCACCGCCTCGTGCACCTCGCCGGAGAGCATGGCGTCCAGGACGCGATGAAGGAGCGCCTCATGCGCGCCTACCTGTCCGAGGGCGAGCTGATCTCCGACGCCGCGACGCTCGAGCGCCTCGGCCGCGAGGTCGGCCTGCCGGAGGACGAGCTGCGCGCGCTGCTCGCCGGCGACCGCTTCGCCGCCGAGGTCCGCGACGACGAGCGCACCGCCGCGTCACTGGGCATCTCCGCGGTCCCGTTCTTCGTGGTCGACCGCCGCTTCGGCGCGGCCGGCGCGCAGTCGCCCGAGATCCTCGGTTCGCTGCTCGAGCAGGCCTGGGAGGCCCGCGCCCCGTTGTCCGTCGTCACAGAGGGCCCCGTGTGCGGGCCGGAGGGGTGCTGATGAAGCAGGTCGCCTACATCACGCAGGGCCATTCGGAGTACGAGCCCGCGCTGCGGGAGCTGCTCGACGCCACCGGCATCGACCCGCACGAGTTCCTCGGGCTCGACTACTACTCGCTCGTCCCGTTCTTCGTCCTGGCCGGCGCGACCGTCGCGCCCGACGCCCACAGCCACGGCACCGAGGTGCACCTCACCGGCGTGCGCGTGCTCGTCCCCGAGGACCTCGAGGACGCCTTCCTCGCCACGCTGCCGGAGATCCTCTCCGACGCCTACGGCGAGGACGACGACGCCGGCGCCGCGGGCTGACCGCGGACGAGGTACAGCTCCGCCCGCACGGTGCTGCGGCGGATCGTGACCTTCGAGTGCGGCGCGCGGCCGAGCGCCACCAGCCGCGGGTCGCTGCCCAGCGCGGCGCGCCACTCGCGCGTCCTTGCGCGGACGGCGCGCAGCCACGGTGAGCGCGCGGTGCCGGGCTTGAACACGGGCGTGACCAGCAGGACGTGCTTGCCGGGCGCGAGGTCCGCGATGCGCGGGTCGAGCCGCTTCGCGGCGTGCCCGTGGCGCAGCTTGTGGAGGCCGTCGCGCCAGTCGGTGACGCGCGGGTCGCCGGTGCGCCCGAGCGGCGTCAGGTAGCGCATGCCCTCGGGCAGGTAGCGGTCGAGCACCGGCACCTGCTCGGGCTGGGTCGAGACCACGAGGTCACCGGGCAGCAGCTGCGCGCCAAGCTGCACGGTCACCCGGCGCACGTTGCTCTTCGCCGGCGGCGGCCCGCTGAACAGCCAGACCACCGCCACCAGCGCGAGCGCGGCGAGCGTCCAGCGCGCGCCGCGGGCGGTGATCGACGCGAAGGCGAGCAGCAGCGGGCCGAGGAGCACGGCGAAGTAGCGCGCCGACCACGCCGGCTCGAGCTGGGAGAACAGCCACGCCGAGGCGGCAGCCACGACGGCGACGGTGAGCAGCACGCGCGCCGGCTCGTCGAGCCGCTGCAGCCGGCCGCCCCGCGCGAGCGCGACCGCCACCGCCGGCAGCGCCACGACGCCGAACAGCGAGACGGGGACGCTGAGCAGCAAGAGCGGCGACGGCCGCTCGGCCCACGGCGCGCCGGTGTGCGCGGCCTGGGAGAGCACGCTCGGCACCCACGGGGCGTAGGCGACGGCGACTGCCGCGGCGAGCAGCAGGCCGTCGCGCGCGGCGACGCGGCCGCGGCGCCACAGGACCAGCCACGCGGCGGCCATGCCCGCGCACAGGAACACGCCCCAGTTGTGGGTGTAGAGCAGCAGCACGAGCCAGATGCCGAGCGGCACGAGCTGGCTGCGGCGACCCTGTGCGAACGCGAGCACGAAGCTCGCCGAGGCCAGCAGCGAGAGCAGCGCGACGAGCGAGTACATGCGCGTCTCCTGCGCGTACAGCGTCAGGAACGGGCACCCCGCGGCGGCGCCCACCGCGATCGCGCCGGCGCGCGGGCCGAAGATCGAGCGGGCGGCCCACCAGGCGGCGGGCACGGTCGCGAGCGCGAACAGCAGCGACAGCGAGCGCGTGGCGGCCTCGCCCGCCCCGAAGAGCGCGATCCAGCCGTGCAGCAGGACGTAGTAGAGCGGCGGCGAGCCGTCCTCGATCAGCGCGCGCGGGATGTCCGACAGCGGGTGCGAGGCGATCCCGACGGAGATGCCCTCGTCGATCCAGTAGCCCGAGCGCAGCGCGCCGACGCGCAGGAGCAGCGAGACGGCCACGGCCAGGCCGAGGCCGGCCATCACCCGCCCGTTGATCCGGATCGCGCCCGCCGTTTCCACGTCGGCCAGTGTGCCCCACGCGCGCCCGCGCAAGGCCGCCCGGCAAGCCGAGCCAACAGCTCCTAACCTCCCGCGCGGCACGTATGTCCAGGCTCCCGACCATCACCCTCGACGGGCGCACGCTCACGCCGGCGGCGGTGGTCGACATCGCCCGTGGCCGCGCCGAGGCGAGGATCGGGACGGCGGCGCGCGACCGCAACCGCGCGGCCGAGCGGCTCGTGCGGGCGCTCGTCGACCGCGGCGAGCTGCTCTACGGCGTCACCACCGGGGTCGGGACGCTGCGCTCGTCACCGTCGCGCGGCGAGGATGCGGGCGAGCACCAGTGGCGGCTGATCCGGTCGCACGCGGGCGGCGGTGGAGCGCCGCTGACCGTCGAGGTCGTGCGTGCGGCGATGGCGGTGCGCGCGAACCAGCTCGGCGCGGGCGGCGCCGGGGTCGGCGACAGCCTGCTCGACAGCCTGCTCGGCGCCCTGCGTGCGGGCGTCACGCCGCTCGCGCGCGAGCTCGGCTCGCTCGGAACCGGCGACCTGACCGTGCTCGCCGAGATCGGGCTCGCGCTCGGCGGCGAGGGCCAGTGCTGGGTCGGCGACGACGTGGTCCCCGCGGGCGAGGCGCTCGCCGCCCACGGCCTCGACCCCGTCGTCTACGGGCCGCGCGACGGCATCGGCTTCATGAGCTCCAACGCCGTCTCGATCGGCCAGGCGGCGCTCGTCTTCCACGATGCGAGCCGGCTGCTCGACTCCGCGCTGGCCGTCACCGCGCTCTCCTACGACGCGACGGGCGCCGATCTCGCGGTGCTCGACCCGCGGGTGCACGCCGCGCGGCCCCACCGCGGGCAGGTCGAGGTCGCGCGGCGGCTGCGCGAGCTGCTGGACTGGGATCCCGCCCGCCCGCGCGAGCGCCCGTCGCATTCGGCGATCCACGACGCGTTCGTCTTCCGCTGCGTGCCGCAGGTGGAGGGCGCGCTGCTCGACGCGCTCGAGCATCTCGACCAGGTCCTCGAGATCGAGCTCAACGTCGCGGGCGAGAACGCGCTGATGCTGCCGCGTGACGGCGTCGCGCTGCCCAACGGCAACTTTCACGCGGGCATCCTCACGCTCGCGCTCGACTCGCTGCGCGGGGCGATGGCGCAGTCGGCGTCGCTCGTGGCCGCTCGCGTGAGCGCGCTGCTCGACCCGGACGTGACCGGGCTCACACCGCAGCTCGCGCGCGACCCGGGTCCGGACTCCGGCGCGATGATCCTCGAGTACACCGCGCACGCCGCCGCGGCCGAGGTGCGCTCGCTGGCGGCGACGGCGGCCTCGCAGACGACGACCGTGCAGTCGGGGATCGAGTCGCACGCGAACTTCGCGGGGCACTCGGCACGGCGCACCTCGGACGCGCTGGGCCGGATGGCCGTGGCGATCTCCGCCGAGCTCGTCCTTGCCGTGCGGGCGATGCGGCTG
>DATBDM010000053.1:0-23989 GCA_036269915.1 Solirubrobacteraceae bacterium
GTAGGTCCGCTCGCGGTCGTGGCGGGTTGCGCGCCAGGCGGCGAGCGCCTCGTCGCGGCGCTGCCCGTTCTGCGCGTAGAACGCGCGCTGCTGGGAGAGCAGGAACTCGCCGCGCGAGGCGGGGCTCTCGCGGATCGCCGAGACGGTGTCGGCGTCGTAGTAGAAGTAGTAGAGGTACTCGTTCGGGATCATCCCGATCGAGCGCAGCCAGTCGCCGCCGAATAGGCGGCCCTCCTCGAAGCCGGCCAGCGCGTCGTCGTCGTCGAGCAGCTGCCCCAGCAGCTCGTCGCCGCGGTCGTGCACGCCCTTGAGCCAGCCCAGGTGGTTGAGGCCGACGTAGTCGAACCACAGCTCGCGCGCGTCGCGCCCGAGCGCGGCGGCGACGCGGCGGCAGAGCCCCGAGGGCGAGTCGCAGATCCCCACGGCGCGGCTGCCGAGCACCTGCTGGACGGCCTCGGTGACCATCCCCGCGGGGTTCGTGAAGTTGATCAGCCAGGCCTTCGGCGCGCGCTCGGCGATCGTCTGCGCGAGCTCGACCATCTGCGGGATCGTGCGCAGCGCGAAGCAGATGCCGCCGGGGCCGGTGGTCTCCTGCCCGAGCACGCCGAGGCCGAGCGGGACCTGCTCGTCGACGACGCGTCCCTCGAGCTGGCCGACGCGGATCGCGCAGAACACGAAGTCGGCGCCCTCCAGCGCGTCGCCGAGGTCGGTCGTGGTGCGGAACGGCAGCCGCTCGCCGTGCTCGTCGGCGAGCCCGTCGAGTACGGCGCCGATGCGCGCCAGCCGGCTCTCGTCGATGTCGTGCAGGACGACCTCGTCGAGCGCCAGGCGCTGCGCCTTCTCGAGCAGCGCGCCGTAGACGAGCGGGACGCGGAAGCCGCCGCCTCCGACGATCGTCAGCTTCATGCGATGGTGACCTCGATTCCGGAGTCCTCGAGCGACGGGCCGCAGGCGGCCGGGAGCGGCTCGTCGGTGACGATGTGATCGATGGCGCCGGCGTCGCAGATCTTGACGACGCCGGACATGGAGAACTTCTCCGCGTCGGCGAGCAGCGTGACCGACGCGGCGGCGCCGATCATCGCGCGCTTGATCGGGACCTCCACCATCGTCGAGTCCCAGACGCCGAGGCGCGCGTCGACCGCGCTGGTGCCGAGGAAGAGGATGTCGGCCTTGAGCTGGCGCAGCGAGTCCTCGGCCAGCACGCCGACCAGCGAGCGGTAGTTGCGCCGCACGAGCCCGCCGGGCAGCACGAGCTCGATCGCCGGGTCGGGCAGCAGCTCCTCGAAGACCGCGAGGCTCGACGTGACGACCGTGATCTCGCGGCCGTGGAGGTGATGCGCCGCCTGCAGCGTCGTCGTCCCGATGTCGATCATCACGGTCTGGCCGTCCTCGACCATCGCCGCCGCGGCCACTCCGATGCGGTCCTTGGCGTCGAAGCGCTCGACCGCCGTCTGCTCGAACGGCGGCTCGATGCCCGACGAGACGGCGCCGCCGCGCACGCGCTCGAGCTTGCCCTCGGAGGCGAGCGCATGCAGGTCGCGGCGGACGGTCATCTCGGACACGCCGAAGCTCTCGGCGAGGTCGGAGACGTGGCTCGAGCCGGACCGCACGGCGCGCAGGATGTCCTGGCGCCGCTGGGCCGGGAGCGTGTGTCGCGGGCTCGGCGCGGTCATCGTGCGGCCTCACTCTTTCACACTTTTGCACGGATGCGAACAACTCCGCGCTGCTCCGGAGCCTGACCACCATTGACCTACAATGGCTTGATCGCTCAGGATTTCCATTGGGATGGGGAACCGGCGGGGGAGGCCGGGGGTCGGCATGACCGATGATCTCGCCGTACGCGCGAGCTCGTGGCTGCAGTCGCTGTGGGCCCAGCGCGCCGTCGATGCGCTCGCCGAGGCCGGCGCGTTCCCCGGCTCGCCGGCCGCGCCGCGACGCGACCGCGAGCACGGCCCCCGTGCCGGCGGGCGCGAGCGCGGCGCTCCTCGGCCGCTCGCCCCGCAGGCCCAGGCGCTGCGCGCGCGGCTCTCGCGGATCGCCGGCGGCGACGCCCTGGCCGAAGCCTGCGACGCGCTCACCGACGTGCTCGCGATGGCGCTGTTGCGCCATCGGCCCGGCGACGCGGTGCGTAACGTCCTCGACAGCACGCGGCATCCCGTGCTGCTGACCAACGGCGCGCGCTGGTGCCTCGACGGCAACGCCGCGACGAGCGCGCTGCTCGGCATCGCGCGCGAGGAGCTCCGGCTGCACCGGCTCGACGACTTCGTCCCGCGCCGCTGGCGCCGCGCGCTGGCCGGGCGCTGGAACGGCTTCGAGTCAGGTGCGACGACCGCCGGCGCGCTGTTGCTCATCGCCGCCGGAGGCCACGAGATCACCGCGGGCTACACCGCCGCGAGCAACCTCGCCTCCGACCGCCACCTGATCGTCGTGGAGCGGATCGACGGCGTGCGCTACGGCCCGTGGCTGGCCAGCTCGACCGCGCAGCGGGACGCGCCGATCCTGCGCCCGCGCGAGCGCGAGGTCCTCTCGCTCGTCGCGGCGGGCCGGACCAGCGCCGGCATCGCCCTTCATCTCGAGCTCAGCCGCAATACCGTGGAGTCGCACATCCGCAACGCGGTCGTGCGCCTCGGCGCGGCCAACCGCACGCACGCGGTGGTCATGGCCCTCGGCCGAGGCGAGATCGCGCTGCCCGAGCCTGCTGAACCGGAAACCGCCTGAGCCATGCGCACCGCGATCGCCGTCCTCGCCGCCGCCGTCCTGCTCGGAGGCTGCGGGGCAGGACGGTCCGCGAGCCCTGCTGCGCCGGCGCCCTCGGCGCACGCCGCCAAACCCGCGAAGGGCGACTGGACCCGGTTCGACTACGACGCCGCCCGCACCGGCGACGCGCCGGCGGGGATCGGGGCCGCGCGCATCGCCGCGCTGCGCGAGCGCCGCGTCGCGCTGCCCGGCACCGTCGACGCCTCACCGATCTACCTCGCGCACGTGCGCGTGGGCGGCGCGCGGCACGACCTGCTGGTGATGACCACCACCTACGGGATCACGATCGGGCTCGACGCCCGCTCCGGGCGTCAGCTGTGGCGCTTCACGCCCGGCAGCTACGGCAGCGTGGCCGGCTCGCCGCAGATCACGACCGCGACCCCGGTCGCCGATCCCTCGCGCGCGTACGTCTACGCCGCCTCACCCGACGGTCGCATCCACAAGCTGCGCACACGCGACGGCCGCGAGGTCCGCTCGGGCGGCTGGCCGGCGTCGCTGACCCGCGACGCGACGCACGAGAAGATCGCGTCCTCGCTGAACCTCGCCGGCCGCTACGTGCTGGTGACGACCGGCGGCTACATCGGCGACGCGCCGCCCTACCAGGGCAAGGTGGCCGCGATCGATCGTGCCACGGGGCGCGTGCGGCACGTGTTCAACTCGCTCTGCTCGAACCGGCGCCGCATCATCGTGCCCTCGAGCTGCCCCGGCTCGGACTCGGCGATCTGGGGCCGCGCCGGCGCGGTGGTCGACCCGGTGACCCGGCACGTGTTCGCGACGTCGAGCAACGGGCCGTTCGACGGCCGCGTCGACTGGGGCGACTCCGTGCTCGAGCTGACGCCGGGCGCGGCGCGCTTCACCCGCCACTACACGCCGACCGAGCAGGCGGAGTTCGAGCGCGACGACGTCGATCTCGGCTCGACGAGCCCGGCGCTGCTGCCCGCGCCCGGCGGTGGGAAGCGCACGGCGTTCCTGCTGCAAGGCGGCAAGGACTCCCAGCTGCGGCTGATCCCCGTCCCCGGCGGCCTGCACGGCGTCCGCGGGAGCGCGGGGCCCCGGCTCGGCGGGGACCGCCAGATCCTGCCCGCGCCCGGCCGCCAGCTGGTCTTCACCGCTCCCGCCGTGCAGCACGAGCACGGGAAGACGCGCGTGTTCGTCGCCACGGGCGGCGGCACCGCCGGCTACGCGTTGCGCGGCGGCCGCCTGCACGTGCTGTGGCAGAACCCGACCGCGGGGACGAGCCCGATCCTCGCCGGCGGGGTGCTCTGGGCCTACGACCCGACCGGGGCGCTCGACGCCTACCGGCCCGACTCGGGCCGGCTGATCCGCCGCCTGCCCGCGCCGCCCGGACACTGGAACAGCCCGATCGTCGCCGGCGGCCGCGTCTACCTGCCGACGGGCAACGCCAACCAGCACGCCACCTCGGGCTCGCTCAGCATCTACGGCTGAGCCCGCTCCCAGGCTTCTCCCAGACTCGTCTTGGGGCGCTCACAGAGGCGCCGTCGATGCTGCGGGCATGGCTTCCCGATCCGTGCCCGTTCCCCATGCCGCGCCGGCGGCGAGCGTCCCTCGCGCCGTCCGCGTCGCGCTCGCGCGGCCGGAGCTGCTCGCGCTGCTCTTCCTCGCCGCCGTCCTGAACCTGTGGGGGCTCTCGGTCAACGGGTGGGCCAACGACTACTACGCGGCCGCCGTGCGCTCGATGGCGCAGTCCTGGCACGCGTTCCTCTACGGCTCCTTCGACGCCGCCGGCATCCAGACGGTCGACAAGCCGCCGCTCGCGCTGTGGGTGCAGGCGCTCTCCGTGCGGGCCTTCGGCTTTCACTCGCTGAGCATCCTGGTGCCGCAGGCGCTGATGGGCGTCGCGAGCGTCGGGCTCGTCTACGACCTCACACGCCGGCGCTTCGGGCGTGTCGCCGGGGGCGTGGCCGGACTCGTGCTCGCGCTCACGCCGATCACCGTCGCGATCTCGCGCCACAACAACCCCGACGCGCTGCTCGTGCTCTGCTCGGTCGCCGCGCTGTGGTTCGTGATCCGCGCGCTCGAGGACGGCCGCGCGCGCTGGGTGGTGCTCGCCGGCGTCGCCGTCGGGCTCGGGTTCGAGGCGAAGATGGGCGCGGCGCTGCTCGTCGTGCCCGGGCTCGCGGTCGCGTACGCCTGGGTGGCGCCACGCGGGCGGCTCGCCGCGGCGCGCGCACTGGCCGCGGGCGGCGCCGCGCTCGTCGCCGTCGCCGGCGCGTGGCCGCTGCTCGTCGCGCTCACCCCGGCGGCCGATCGCCCGTGGGTGTCGGGCACGAGCGACAACTCGATCCTCTCGCTGATCTTCAGCTACAACGGCCTCGGCCGGCTCGACGGCCAGGCCGGCGGGCCGCAGGCGCTCGGCGGTGGCGGTCCCTTCGGCGGCGCCGCCGGCCCGCTACGGCTGCTCAACGCCAGCCTCGGCGGGCAGGGCGGCTGGCTGCTCGGCTTCGCGCTCGCCGCCGGCCTCGGCGTGCTGGTGGCGAGCCGCCTGCGCCGCGGCGACGCACGCACCGGCTGGCTCATCGCCACCGGTGGCGCGTTCCTGGCCACGGCCGTCGCCTTCTCGCTCGCGCAGGGCATCTTCCACCCCTACTACGTCTCCGCGCTCGCGCCCTTCACCGCCGCGCTGGTCGGCGCCGGGACGGGCGAGATCCTCCGCGGCGACCGGCTCGCGCGCATCCTCGGGCCGCTGGCGGTCCTCGCCGGCATCGCGACCGAGCTCGCGGTGCGCGGCAGCGTCGGCGGCGTGACGTGGCTCGGCGCCGCGCTCGCCGTGGCCGCGATCGCGGGCATCGCGCTCGCCGCGAAGCTCGCCCCGCGCGCCCGGGTGGCGGCGCTCGGGGCGGCCCTGGCGCTGCTGCTGGCCGCGCCGGCGAGCTGGGCGGTCGACACCCTCGGTCATGCGAGCAGCGGGACGTTCCCCGCCGGCGGGCCCGCCGCGACGGCGATGGGCGGGCCGGGCGGCGCGGGCGGGCCGCGCGGGTTCGCCGGCCGCGGCGGCTTCGCGCCGGGCGGCGCTCCCGGTGGCGCGCAACCGCCGGCCGGCGGCCCCCCGCAGGGCTTCGGCGGCGGAGCGCCGCGCACGATGGGCGCGCCGGGCGGCGGTGGGATGTTCGGCGGCGACGCGACCTCGCTGCAGTCGGTCATCGCCTACGCCAAGGCGCACGGCGGCGACACGATCGGCGTGTCGAGCCAGTCCACCGCGGCGGCGTCGATCATCGCCTCGGACGCGAACGTCGCCGGCCTGGGCTCCTTCTCGGGCCGCGAGGGAACGGTCAGCGCGAGCTGGCTGGCCGCGGCGGTCCGCGACGGGCGCATCCGCTGGGTGCTCGACGACGGCGGCCAGGGCGGCGGCATGCGCAGCGACGGCCGCGCGGGCACCACCGCACTGATGCGGACGGTCGCGAGCACGTGCACCGCGGCCGGCGGGGCGCCGTCGACCGCGGGCACGCTCTACGACTGCAGCGGCAGGGCGGCCGCCCTCGCGGCCGCCGGGTGATCAGCGCATGGCGTGCGCCGGCCGCACGTTCTGGTTGCCGGAGAACAGGTTGTCGGGGTCGTAGGTGCGCTTGACCTCGGCCAGCCGCTCGTAGGACGGCCCGAACGCCGCGCGGATCCGGTCCTCGCCCTCGTCGCCGATGAAGTTGAGGTAGACGCCGCCGCTCGACCACGGCGCGAAGGCGTCGCGCGTCGCGCGCCCCCAGGCCATGTGCTCGACGTCGCGCTCGGGCTCCGCCCAGACGCAGAACGGGTGCACGACCCAGGCCGCGTCGCGCTTGGCCATCGGCGTCTCCCCCTCGCCGGCGCGGGCGACGGCGCCGCCCCAGGGCACGAGCAGGCTCTGCGAGAGGCCGACCGGCATCAGCTCCGACGCGTCGCAGAACGCGTCGAGCGCCTCGTCGGGCAGGTCGTCGAGGTAGGTGGCCGTCCACCAGTTCCGCTGCCCGGGGGGATCGTCGATCATCGACTGCAAGGCCGAGTAGGGGATCTCGCCGAACAGGTTCACGATCGGCTCGGCGGTGGCGAGCAGGGGCGCGAGCGCCCGCTCTCCCTCCTCGACCGGCCCGTTCCAGCAGCCGACGATCCCGGTGATGCGGCGCCCCTGCCACTCGGGCGGGACGAAGTCCTCGGGCGGCGCGGTGACGTAGCCGAGCGCGATCCCGGCGGCGTCGGGCGCGTCGCGCATGTAGTCGCGGAAGGCGCGCGCGACGCGCCGCCCGTCGGCCGGGTCGTAGGCGGCCAGGCCGCCGTAGAGGATCGGGCCGACCGGTCGCAGGGCGTACTCGAACGCGGTCACGACGCCGAAGTTGCCGCCGCCGCCGCGCAGCGCCCAGAACAGCTCGGGGTGCGCGTCCGCGGTCGCGCGGATCAGCTCGCCGTCCGCGGTGACGAGCTCGACCGCGAGCAGGGAGTCGCACGCGAGGCCCAGGGAACGCTCCAGCCAGCCGGAGCCGCCACCCAGCGTGAGGCCGGCGATCCCGGTCGTCGAGACGCGTCCGCCGGTCGTCGCCAGGCCGTGCGCCTGCGTGGCGGCGTCGAACTCCGCCCACGTCATCCCGGATCCGGCGCGGGCGATGCCCCGCACAGGGTCGACCGCGATCTCGTTCAGGCCGCGGACGTCGATCACCAGCCCGTCGTCGACCAGCGACATCCCGGCCACCGAGTGGCCGCCGGCACGCACCGCCAGCGGAGCGCCGATCTCGCGCGCGTGCGCGATCGCGGCGGCGACGTCCTCGGCCGTGGCGCAGCGCGCGATCAGCGCGGGGCGCTTGTCGATCATCGCGTTGAACACGGTCCGGGCGTCGTCGTAGGCGTCGTCGCCGGGCCGGATCTGGTCGCCCTGGAAGCTGGGGATGAGCTGCATGTGGAGGTCCTCCTCCGTGTTCGGTGGGCACGCCTCCCTGCGGGCGACCCTACGCCCGTGCGGGCGTCGTGCGCAACCCGGCCGCGAGCGCGTCGACGAGCCGGTCGAACGACGCCTCGCGGTCGACCGGCAGGCCGAACCCGCCCCCGGCCTCGAGCGCGACGAAGCCGTGCAGCGCGGCTCGCACCGCCCGCACGGCGTGCACGATCTCGTCGTCGGGCAGCGACCACGCGCGCAGCAGCGTCGTCACCGTCGCGACGGTGTCCGCGGCGGCCGCCGTCAGCTCCTCGTCGCCGGCGGACGGCGCGCGCATCGCCGCCGCGTACCGTCCGGGGTGCTCGTGTGCGTAGGCACGGTACGCGCCCGCGGCGGCCCGCAGCGCGTCGTCGCCCGCGCGGCCGACCGCGGCGTCGCGCATGGCCGCGTCGAGGTCGCGCACGCCGAGCAGCGCGATCCCGGCGACGAGGTCGTCGCGCCCGGCGACGTGGTTGTAGAGCGACGGCGGCCGCACGCCGGCCTCTGCGGCGACGCGCGCGAGGGTCACCGCCTCGAGCCCCTCGCGGTCGGCGATCGCGGCCGCCAGGCCGACGACGGCGGCCCGGTCGAGGCCGCGCCGCGGCACCTCAGCCCGCCTTGGCGATCGCCTTGTCCATCGCCGCGCCCGGCTGCTCGACGACCTTGCCGTGGCCGGGGGCCAGCCGCGCCGGATCGAGCGCGCGCAGCGCGCGGGCCGAGGCGAGCTCGGTCGCGCGGTGCCAGGTCGCCAGCGCGGGCAGCGGGAAGCGGGGGTTGGCCTTCGCCGTCGTCGCGACCCCGCCGAGGGTCGAGTAGGCATCGGCGCAGTAGAGCGTCCGGTCGCGCGTATCGAGGAAGGCGACGTGGCCGGGCGTGTGGCCCGGGGCGGCGACGACCTCGAGCGAGCCGACCCGCTCGCCGGGCTCGAAGGTCCGCGTCGGCTTCGTGCTCGCGCCGGGGTAGCCGCCGCGGTACTTGGCGTCGGCCGGCTCTCCCGGGTCGGGCGTCATGTCCTTCCCGAGCAGGCGCGCGTCGCGCGTGGAGATCAGGACCTCGACTCCCGGCAGCGCGCCGGCGAGCGCGTCGAGCGAGCCGATGTGGTCGACGTGCGCATGGGTGAGGGCGATGCGGACGATCGGGCGGCCGAGCTTGGCCGCGGCGGCGCGCAGCACGCCCGCGGACCGGGGGATCGTGGTGTCGATCAGCGTCAGGCCGTCGTCCTCCTCGACGAGGTACGCGTTGACCATTCCGAGGCGAGTGATCTGGTGAACAGGCATAGCCATAAAACTACGGTACGTAGTTTCTCTTGTCAAACTCCGCTTCATAGAGCCGTCCTACACTCGGCCGCCATGTCCCGACCCCTCCGCCTGCTCCTCCCCGCCGTCCTGCTCCTGGCACTTGCCGTCGCCGGCTGCGGCTCCGACTCGTCGGCCAACTCCGCCGCGAAGGCGACCGCGACGCCGACCGATCCTGCCCAGGAGGTCGATCACCTGGCGTCCCAGATCAGCACGAAGCTCTCGCAACGGCCGAAGATCCCCACGCCGAAGGGGGATCCCCCGGCCGACCTGGTCAAGAAGGACATCGTCACGGGCAGGGGACCCAAGGTGAAGCCGGGCGAGCAGCTCTCGGTCCAGTACGTCGGCGCCTCGTGGTCGGACGGCAAGGAGTTCGACGCGTCCTGGAACCGCGGGCAGGCGTTCACCCTCTCGATCCCGGGTCAGGTCATCGAGGGCTGGAACGAGGGCATCCTCGGCATGCGCCAGGGCGGCCGCCGGCTGTTGATCATCCCGCCGCTGAAGGGCTATGGGCCCAACGGCACGCCCGACGGCTCGATCAAGCCGAACGAGACGCTCGCCTTCGTGATCGACGCCTCGCAGGTCAAGAGGTAGCGACCCGCGCGGCGGGCTCGGGCACGGGGGCCGGCGTGCGCAGGTCGTAGCTCTCGGCGTCGAAGCGCAGGGTCATCTTCTTGTAGGGCCAGGTCGAGCCGGGCCAGATGACCGCGTTGCGCCCCTGGTCGTCGAGGTACCAGCTCGCGCAGCCCCCGCTGCTCCACACCGTGCCCTCGAGCTTCTCCTGGACGGCGCGGGTGGAGGCCTCCTGCGCCTCGCGGCGGACCTCGGCGACCGCGACGCCGCGCTCCTGCAGGGTGCGCAGCGCGTCGGCGACGTAGGCGATCTGGGCCTCGATCATGAACACGACCGAGGTGTGCCCGAGCCCGGTGTTGGGGCCGAGCAGCATGAAGAAGTTCGGGAAGCCGGCGATCGTGATCCCGCGGTGGGCCTGCGGCGTGCCGCCCCACTCCTCGGCGAGCGTGCGGCCGCCGACTCCGCTCACGCGGTCGCCGATCGGCATGTCCATGATCTTGAAGCCGGTCCCGTAGACGATCGTGTCGACGGGATGCTCGGCGCCGTCGCGCGTGACGATCGAGCGCTCGCGGACCTCGGCGATCGGGTCGGTGACGAGGTCGACGTTGGGCTGCTGGAGCGCCGGTAGGTAGTCGTCGGAGAGCAGCACCCGCTTGCAGCCCAGGCGGTAGGTGGGCGTGAGCTTCGCGCGCAGCTCGCGGTCGGGAACCTGTCGCGCGAGGTGGCGACGGGCGATCCGCTCCGGGCCGCGCTGCATCAGCTTGGGGTGCATGAAGCCGAGCACGAACGCCTCGCGACCCCAGTAGATCGCGTCGCGCAGCAGCCGCTGCAGGCGCGGGATCCGCCGCAGCGCGCGCTTGACGCGCGGGTCGATCGGGTGGTCGGGGTGGGGCATGATCCACGGCGGGGTGCGCTGGAAGACCTCCAGCTGCGCGACCTGCGGCTGGATGTGCGGGACGAACTGGATCGCCGATGCGCCCGTGCCGATGACCGCGACGCGCTCGCCGGCGAGGTCGTGCTCGTGGTTCCACTCGGCCGAGTGCCACGTCTCGCCCTCGAAGCGCTCGATGCCGGGGAGCTCCGGGATCGACGGCTCGCTCAGGCCGCCGACGCCGGCGACGACGACGTCGGCCTCGAAGGAGCCCCTCGAGGTGTCGACGAGCCAGCGCGAGCGCTCCTCGTCCCAGGCCATCTGCTCGACCTCGCACTCCGTGTGCACGTGGCGGCGGACGTCGAAGTCGGTCGCACAGCGCTTCAGGTAGGCGCCGATCTCCGGCTGCATCGAGAAGGCGCGGCTCCAGTCGGGGTTCGGCGCGAACGAGAACGAGTAGAGGTGCGAGGGCACGTCGCACTGGCAGCCGGGATAGGTGTTGACGTGCCAGGTTCCGCCGACGTCGTCGCGGCGCTCCAGCACCACGAAGTCCTCGAGGCCGAACTGCTGCTTGAGCTTGATGGCCATGCCGAGGCCGGCGAACCCGGACCCGACGATGGCCACGCGGACGTGCGATGGGAGCGTGCCGGTCATGGCGGTCATTTGGTACGCTACCGTACCACAATGGTCTCGCCGCCAAACACCGTCCTCACGAGCCTGCTCGGCCCCGGCGCCGCGGGAGCGGGCCACCGCGACCGGATCCTCGGCGGCATGATCGCCGCGGTCGTCGAGCGCGGCTACGCGCCGACCACGATCACCGACGTCGTCCGCCACGCGCGCGTCTCGCGGCGCACGTTCTACGAGCACTTCGACGACAAAGAGGCGTGCTTCCTCGCCGCCTACGACGCCGTCTCGGACGCGATCCTGAGCGCGATCGAGGGCGCAGTCGCCGAGCACTCGGACTGGCGCGAGCGGATCGTCTTCGGCGTGCGCGCGTACCTGCAGGGCCTTGCCGCCGAGCCGGAGATCGCGCGCGTGTTCACGGTCGAGGTGCTGTCGGCCGGCCCCGAGGCGCTGCGCCGCCGCCGCGCGGTGCTGCGCCGCTTCGCCGCCTCGCTGCGGAGCCAGGTCGACGCCGCGGTCGCGGCCGGCGCGCCGGGCCGCCCGATCTCCCCGGTGACCGCGCTCGCGCTGGCCGGCGCGATCCACGAGCTCGTGCTCGAGGCGCTCGAGGCTGGGCGCGGCGCGGAGCTCCCGGCGCTCGAGGACGAGGTCGCCGACCTCGTAGCGGCTGCGGTGCTCGGTCCGCGGTAGCGGGCGGCGCTGCTACCGCGCCGCGCCGACCGCGGACGAGCCGGTCCCGGCCGGCGCGTCGAGCCCGCAGGCCTCGGCGATCAGCTCGTAGGAGCGGCGGCGGGCGGCGTGGTCGTGGGTGATGGTGACCACGATGACCTCCTCGGCCCCGTAGTCGGAGACGACGGTCTCGAGGCCGGCGCGGACGGTCTCGGGCGAGCCGACGATCGTGCGCCGCTGGGGCCGGGCCGGCGCCTCTTCCGAGGCCAGGAAGCGCAGCGCGGTCTCCACGGGCGGGACCTTGATCAGCCGGCCGCGGCGCAGCATCGCCATCGACATCTGCGCGCTCGACGCGAGCCGCTGGGCCTCGTCGTCGGTCTCGGCGGCGAGCGCCCAGACGGCGACGACGGTCCGTGATGCGCCCGCGCGCTCGCCCTCCGCGAAGTGCTCGCGGTAGAGCGCGGCGATCTCCGCGCCGGCGGGGTTGATGAAGTCCGCGAACGCGTACGGCAGGCCGAGGTCGCCGGCCCAGATCGCGCTCTGCGGCGAGGAGCCGAGCAGCCACGGCGTCGGGCGCTCGGGCAGGCCCGGCAGCTCGACGAGGCGGGCGAACGGATGCCCGGACGGGATCGTGCCGTCGAGGTAGGCGAGCAACTCGGCGAGCTGCTCCGGGAAGTCGTCGGGCATCGCGCGCGAGCGGTCGCGCTGCAGAGCCCGCGTGGTCAGCGGGTCCGTGCCGGCGGCGCGGCCGATGCCGAGATCGATGCGGCCGCCGAACAGGCCGGCGAGCACCGAGAACGTCTCGGCGACCTTGAACGGGCTGTAGTGCGGGAGCATCACGCCGCCCGAGCCAACCCGCAGGTGCTCGGTGGCCGACGCGATCGGCCCGATCAGCGCCTCCGGGCTCGGCCCGGCGAGCATCGCCCCGCCGTGGTGCTCGGCCACCCAGTAGCGGTGGTAGCCGAGGCCGTCGGCGAGCCGCGCGAGGTCGATGGTGTTGCGCAGCGCCTCCGCGCCGGTGGAGCCTTCGGAGATCGGGGACTGATCGAGCACGCTGAGCCGCATGCCCTTGATAGTACGACGCCCGTCGAACTACTCGACCGACCGGACGTCGATCCGCCCGCCGGGGCCGACGCCGAGGCGGCGTCCGCCCTTGAGCAGCTCGAGCAGCTCGGCGCCGACGAGCTCGCGACGCCAGCCGCGCAGGGTGCGGACGTCCGGCTCGGGACTGCCGCGGCGGGAGCTGACGACGATCGGCGAGAGGTCCGCGCGCGCGGCGATCAGCTCGTAGGCGAGGCCCGCCTCCTGCGCCCGCGCCCGCACGAGCGACTCGGCGAGCGCGATCACCGGGCCGTCCTGGGCCTCGGTGGTGAGCCGCTCGGAGTCGTCGTTGCGGATCGGCTCGGCCGCGCGCCCGCGCGCGATCGCGGCGATCACGTCGTCGCCGCGGCGGCGGATGACGTCCGGGTTGACGCCTCGGATCTGCGAGAGCTCGCGGCGACCCTCGGGCTGGCGCTTGGCGAGCTCGACCACGGTCGGGTCGCGCAGGACCGCGCCGACCGGCCGGTCCTCCTTGGCGGCAGTGAGCTCGCGCCAGGCTGCCAGCTCGCGCGCCACCGCGCGCTCGCGCGAATCGAGCCCGGTCACGCGCGGCAGCCGCCGCCACACCTCGCCCGGATCGCGCTCGTCGGTCGCGTTGGCGATCGCGTGGCACTCCTCGCGCGCCCACTCCAGTCGGCCGCGCTCCTCGAGTCGGCGGCGGATCTCGTCGGCGAGCGGCATCAGGTGCTCGACGTCGCCACGCGCGTAGCGCAGCTGCTCGTCGGTCAGCGGCCGCGCGTCCCAGCGCGTGAAGCTCGCCGTCTTCGGGAGCCGGATGCGCAGGACGTCGTGCAGCAGCCCGTTGTAGCCCGCCTGCGCCGAGGAGCCGGCGAACCCGGCAGCGACCTGGGTGTCGAAGACATTGGTGAAGTCGATCGACCACTCGCGGCGCAGGATCGCGACGTCCTGGCGGCCCGCGTGGACGACGACCTCGACCTGCGGATCGGCGAGCACCGCGGCGAGCGGCGCGGGGTCGAACCCGGCGAGGGGGTCCAGCACGTCGACCTCGCCGCCCGCCGAGATCTGCACGAGGCAGAGCAGCGGCCGGTAGCGCCCCTCCGGCATGAACTCCGTGTCGAGCCCGAGCCGCCCGGCACTCCGTGCCCGCTCCGCGATCGCTATGACGTCGGGCTTGTCGCTTCCATGCATGCGGCGACCCTACCGATGGAGCGGCCGAACCTGCCTACGAACTGCCTAGGCGATGAGGACCGGAGTCCCGATCGGAACGCGCGGATAGAGGTCGATCACGTCCGGCACGCGCATGCGGATGCAGCCGTGCGACGCGCGCGAGCCGATCGAGCCGGACTCCGCCGTGCCGTGGATGCCGACGCCGTTGACGATCCCCATCCAGCGCGCCTTGAGCGGGTTCTGCGCCGAGCCGCCCGCCACCGTCTCGTTGCGCAGCGCGCCGGCCCACGGGCTGTCGGGCACGTTCCACGTCGGGTTGACGGCCTTGTTCGTGATCGAGAAGAGCCCGTTCGGCGTCGGGTACGCGGGCTGCCCGACGGCGACGCCGTAGGACTTCACGAAGCGCAGGCGCTTGAACAGGCGCAGCCGGAAGTGGCGCTGGTCGACGGTGACGATCGTCCCGTAGCGGCCGTAGCGCAGGTCGTGCGTGCGCACCGCGGGATGCACGACGTGGCGATGGACGGTGAACGCGCGCGCGAGCGAGGCGCTGCGGAAGGTGCGCGACAGCCGGCCGGCGAGCTCGGAGGCGACTACGGACAGCCCGGGCCGGGAGTGGTGCACGCGCATGCGGCGCACCCCGATGCGGATCGTCGCGCTGCGCGCGACCTTGGTCGTCGCGCCGTCGATCGCGGCGACGCGCCGTGCGAGCCGGGTCGCGTCGACGCTCGTCACCAGCGCGACGCGCCCGCCGCGCGCGGCGAGCGCCGCCCGCGCGGTGGCGAGCTGGTCGAAGCGGAAGCCGACCTGGCCGGGGAAGACGGTGAAGTGCCGCTTGGCGACCGTGACGCGGACGGGCAGCGAGTACGCCGCGCTGAACGTGTCGCGCAGCCGCGTCGCCGCGTCGACGACGGTCAGCCCGCCGACGTCCACGCCGCCGGCGCGGGTGCCGGGCGCGATCGTCGCCGGCGCCTTCGCGGCGGAGGCGGCGGCCGGGACGGCCGCGAGGACGAGGAGGCAGAGCAGGGCGGCGCGGCGCATCGTGCGCGCAAATGTAGAGCCAGATGGCGGCGGTGCCTGCAACCCGGCGTGCGCGGCGCTACACGGGCTCGGGCGCCGCGGCGCCGCGGCGTGGCGTCGTGCGGTCCGCGGCGCCGACGAAGTCGGACGGGCGCACCAGCACCGCGGCAAGCACCGCGCCGACCAGGGCCACGATCGCGGCGATCAGCAGGATGTGGTTGAGGCCGGCATCGAAGGCCGACTCGGCGACCCGCAGCAGCTTCGGGTCGTGGACGCGAGAGGCGCCGCCGAAGGCGATGAAGTCCGACACGCTGCCGCCCCCGGCGGGCCGCTTGAGCCCCGCCGACTGCGCCTGGTCGGCGAACGTCGACGCGACCTTGTGGGTGAAGAGCGCGCCCCAGGCCGCGATGCCGGTGGCGATGCCGACCTGGCGGAAGGTCGAGTTGATCCCCGACGCCATGCCCGAGCGGCGCGGCTCCACCACCCCGATCGCAGCCGTCGCGAGCGCCGGGTTGATCGCGCCGATCCCGACGCCGCAGAGGAGGAAGCCGGGCAGCAGCGTCGTCCAGCCGTCGCCGGGCGTGACGCCGTGCATGAGCAGCAGGCCGACGCCGATCAGCAGCAGCCCGCCGCCGAGGAACCAGCGCACCCCGAGCTGCTCGGCGAGCTTGCCCGACACGGGCGCGACGAGGAACGACAGCAGCGTCACCGGCATGAAGCGCAGGCCGGACTCGAGCGCGGTGTAGCCGAGGATGTTCTGGATGTAGAGCGTGAGGTAGAGGAACATCGCGAACATCGACGCCGAGAGCACGAAGGCGGCGATGCTGGCCCCCACGAACGCGGGCTTGCGGAACAGGGTCAGGTCGAGCATCGGGTACGCCATGCGGCGCTCGATGACCAGGAAGGCGGCCATCAGGACCGCGGCGCCGATCAGGCAGGCGATGATGGCGCCGCTCCAGTTCTCCGCGTTGCCGCGGATCAGCCCGAAGACGAGCAGGAACAGCGAGCCGGAGAAGGTGACGGTGCCGGCCCAGTCGATCCGCGCGCCGCTCGGGTCCTTGGACTCCGCCACCTTGGCGAGCGTCAGCGCGATCGCGCCGAGGCCGATCGGGACGTTGACGAAGAAGATCGCCTCCCAGCCGATGACCTGCACCAGCACGCCGCCGACGAGCGGCCCGACGGCGACGGCCGCGCCGGTCGTGGCGCCCCACAGCCCGAGCGCCGTGCCGCGGTCACGGCCCTGGTAGGCCGAGGCGATCAGCGCGAGCGCGGTCGCGAACATGAAGGCGCCGCCGACGCCCTGCAGCGCCCGCGCGAGGTTGAGCATGAGCGAGGTCTGCGCGAGGCCGCACAGTGCCGAGGCGGCGGTGAAGATCCCCAGGCCGATCAGGAACACCTTGCGGCGTCCCATGCCGTCGGCGATCGAGCCGGCGGTCAGCAGCATCGCCGCGAGCGTGAGGGCGTAGGCGTCGACGACCCACTGCAGGTCGGAGAAGCTCGACTTGAGGTCGCGCTCGATGTAGGGCAGCGCGACGTTCACGATCGTGACGTCGAGCAACAGCATGAAGGTCGCGACGCAGACCGCGACGAGCGTCCACCACTTGGCCATGACCACGACCTTACGAGAGAGGGGCCGCCGTGTGGCGGCCCCTCTCACCGTTCTGGCGTCCTAGGACCCGAAGAACCCGAACGCGCGGGTGACCAGGTCGGCCCGCTGGGCCGCCGTGCCGTACGCCTCCATCGGGAAGGCGAGGAACACGACCTTGTACGCGCCCGCGAACTGGAGCGCGTCGGCCTGGTTCGAGTCGTCGGTGAACGCCGCCGTGGCAGCGCCATTGGGGGTCACCTGGTCCTCGAAGTCCGCCTGGAGCACGTTGTGGTCGAGCGGCACCGCGCCGACCCCGCCGGCGAGCGACCCGGTGACGCCGTGCACGGCGGCGGTCGCCTTGTCGTTCTGGGTCTCCGACCCGTCCCACGTGATGTGCAGGTAGTCGCGGACGAACGGCGTCGTGCCCGCGGCCTGGTCGAGGATGTCCTGCCCGGAGACGAGCAGGTGCCCGCCGCCGTCCAGGAACGCCTTGAGCCTGCTCTCGTACGGGAGCAGCGGGCCCGGGTAGCCGTTGCCGGTGAACCAGACGACGTTCTTGAACGCCTTCAGGTAGTTCGCCGGCAGGTCGGCGTCCGCGCCGAGGTCCCAGGTGCCGAACTGCACGCCCGCGTCGGTCAGCGCGGCCTTGTAGATCGGCTGCGAGTCGATCGGGGCGTTCGTGTCGTCGTCGACGAGCAGCGTGTCGACGGCGACCGCGATCGTCTTCACGATCGCCGTGCCGCTGACCGCCGGGTCGGCCACCGACGTCGCCTTCACCGTGGCGGTGTTGACGTCGCCGTTGGCGGCCCCCGCCGGCGCCGTGACCTTCACGCAGACGTCCGTCGTCGCGCCCGGATCGACACTCGGCGTCGTCGTGAGCGGCGTGGTGCAGCTCGCGTCGAGGACGGTCGCCGGGTAGCCGCTCGCGACCGACATCGTGTAGCTGTCGGGCCGGGCGCCCGTATTGCGGACCGCCACCGGGTAGGTGACGCTCTGCCCGACGTGCGCCGCGTCGGTCTGCGTCGCCGGGGCCAGCGTCACCGCATGGTCCGGCGCGATCGGGGTGATCACCGGCGAGCCCGCGGCACCCTCGCCCTGGGCCGAGGTGACCTGGTAGCCGTCGTTGACGATCGAGGCGACCTTCTTCTTGAGCGCCGCGGCGATCGTCACCGTCAGCGTGAGCTGCTTGCTCGCGCCCGCCGGGATGCTGAGCCCGTTCCACGTGACGGTCCCGCCCGAAGCGGTGCCGCCGTCGCTGGCCGAGGTGAAGCCCGTGTCCGCCGGGAGCGGATCGGTCAGCTTCACGCCGGTCGCGGCCGCGTTACCGATGTTGTGCAGCGTGATCATGTACTTGAGCGCGCTCGACGTCCCGACCGGGGTGTCGGCCGCGACCTTCGAGAGCACGAGCGCCGGCACCGTGCCGGCATCGTTCATGGTGAACGCGCTGCGGCCGTGGGTGCCCGCCGCCATCGTGCGGTGCGACGGGTCCAGGTCGAGCTGGTCGATCGCCACGCGCGGGAAGCCGGTGCCCATCTGGCCCCAGTGCGCGCCACCGTCGTAGGTGACGAACGGCCCGACGTCGGTGCCCGCGTAGATCGTGTTCGGGTAGGACGGATCGAGCACGAGCGAGTTCACCGGCGAGTCCGGCAGGTTCGTCGTGATGTTCGTCCAGCTCTTGCCGCCGTCGGTCGTCTTGAAGACGTGACCGGGCGTCTTCGGCGTCGCCGCGTCGAAGCCGTTGTAGCCCGCGTAGGCCGTGCGGTAGTTCGAGCGGTCGACGGCGAAGGTCGCGACCGGCCGGTGCGGCAGCGTCTTGGCCTTCGGATCGTCCTGCGTCCAGGTCGGCGTGTCCGCCGTCTGGGCGTCCGGGCTGGTCCAGACGTAGCCCTCCTCGGTGCCGGCGTACGCGGCGGTGCCGCCGCCCATGCCGAGCGCCGAGATGACGCAGCCGCGGCCGCCGTTCGGGGCCGGGCCGGGGCAGCCGGACGTCAGGTCGGGGCTGATCGCCTTCCAGGTCACGTCACCCGCGGCCGGCGCCTTGGCGTTGTTGGTGCGGTAGACCCGGTAGGTCCCGAGCAGGAGCTGGTTGACGTTCTCCTGGTTCATGACCCACGGCGTGTAGAACTCCGACCGGTCCCCGAGATTGATCCCGTGGGTGATCGACTGGTTGGTGAAGAACCCGGCGCCACCGTCAGTCATCCGGAACGGCGAGATGCCGTAGTAGGTCCCGTAGACGTAGTTGGAGTCCGTCGGGTCGACGAGCACCTGCCCGCCGTCGCCCGAGGTCATGTCGAACCAGGTGCTCGATGTGGAGGACTTGCGCTGCGTGCCGTTGTCCTGCGTACCGCCCCAGAGGCGCGCGGGCAGCTTCGGGTTGGTCGCGATGCTCGAGAACTGCGCGATCGCGAGGCCCTGGCTGTTGCGCTCCGTCCAGTGGTTCTGGTTGAGCGGCGTCTCCCGCGTCGGGCGGCCGCCGAGGTCGTTCGAGGTCAGCACGCCGCCGTCGTTGCCGATGGCCACGTGGCCGGACTTCGTCGGGTCCCACGCGAACGCGTGGAAGTCCGGGTGCAGGTCCCAGCCGAGGTTCTTCCAGGTCTGGCCGCCGTCGTCGGAGCGGAACACGCCGCCGCTCTGCGGGTGCAGGTCGTAGCCGTACTCGCCGGCCGCGAAGACCACGTTCGGGTTGTTCGGGTCGGCCTCCACGACGTTGTCGTAGGAGCACTGGATGTCGCAGTAGTTGTCGACCGCGTCGTTCTCGCCCTGTGGGCCGTTGTCGCCCGCCGGCAGCAGCGTCCAGCCCGCGCCGCCGTTCGTCGACTTCCACAGCCGCGAGGAGTGGATGCCGTTCGCGTCCGTCCACGGGAAGCCGGCGTAGAGCACGCCGTCGCCGCCCGAGGAGGGGTGCGAGAGCGAGAGGCCGAAGCGGACGTCAGAGGCCGAGAAGTCCGGCGACGGCAGCCCGAAGTTCATGATCGGCGACCAGGTCCTGCCGGCGTCGGTGCTCTTGTAGATGGCGTCCGACAAAAACGAGGCGTAGAGCACGCTCGGGTTCTGCGGATCGATCTCGAGGTCGGTGGCGCCGTGCGCCTCGTCGACCTCGCGCCGCAGGGTCCAGGTGACGCCGCCGTCCGTCGACTCCCAGATGCCGTAGCGCGAGTGCGGCTGCACGGTCACGCGCCGGGAGCCGCCACGTCCACGGAGCACCGCGGCGTAGAGGTGGCTCGCGTCACGCGGATCGACGACGATGCGCGAGATCGAGACGCCCTGGAAGTAGTCGCCGGAGATGTGCGACCACGTCGTGCCGCCGTCGGTCGAGCGCAGGACACCGTTGCCGAAGTAGCTGTCGCCCGAGAGCGCGCCCTCGCCGGTGCCGGCATAGACCACCGCGTCGTCGGACGGGGCGACGGCGAGCGCGCCCATCGCCTGGGTCTCCTGGTCGTTCGTGCGCGGGATCCAGGTGCCGCCGTCGTTGGTCCAGATGCCGCCCTGGGCGCCGCCGAGGATGATGCGGCCGGTGCTCGGCCGGATGGCGAGCGCGCCGATGCGGCCGCTCTCGGAGGCCAGCGCGTTGTCGCTGCGCTGGATCTGGCCGACCGGGGCCGGGCCGACGCCCGCCCACGCGCCGTTGAACGTCGCCGGGCCGGCCGGCGGAGCGGTCGTGCCGACCCCCTTCGCGTCGTGCGCGGCCTTCGCGCGCAGCTGGCCGGCGTGTCCGACGTCGAGCGGGTTGTCACCCGCCGTACGGCCGGCGACGAACTCGCGGTCCTGCGCGAGGAGTTGCTTCTCGGACTCCTCGTCGAGCGCCGGGTAGCGCGTCCCGGGATGCAGCGCCGGCGCGTCAGGCCCCCAGTCGAACGCGGCGAACGCGGCGCCTCCCAGCATCGCGAGCAGCGCCACCGTCAACATGCCGAGCAGCGCAGGGCGCCGCAGGCGCCCGCGTAGGGTCCTCAGATGCATCCCATAACCTCCATGAGACGACGATGCCCCCGCACCGCCGCAAGTCGTTGCCCGGATGAGTAGTGCACCGGAACCCGGAAAGCAAGCGACCTATGCATTTTCGTCGTGTCCGGAACCGGCTCTAGCGTTCGCCGCCCATGTTCGTGCGCGAGCTCACCGACGGCCAGGAGATCGACCACGTGCTCCTCGTGCGCGAGGGCGAGCGGCGCACGGGGCGCGACGGCCGCGAGTTCCTGCGGCTCGTCCTCGGTGACCGCACGGGCACCGTCACCGCGATGGTCTGGGAGGACGTCGCCGAGCGGGCGGGCTGCTGCGACGCCGGCGCCTGCGTGCGCGTGACGGCACGCTACGGCGTCCATCCGCGGCATGGCGCCGAGCTGACGGTCAGCGCCCTGCGCCCGGCCGAGGATCACGAGTACGCGCTCGACGACCTGCTCGACGGACCGCCGCGCGACGCGGACCGCATGGAGTCCGATCTGCGCGAGCTCGTCGGCACGGTCCAGGACCCGCATCTGCGGGCGCTGCTCGACTCGATCCTCGGCCCGGGCTCGCCGACCTGGGCGCAGTTCCGCGACGCCCCCGCCGCCAAGCGCTACCACCAGGCCTACCGGCACGGGCTGCTCGAGCACTGCCTCGGCGTCGCCCAGGCCGTGTCGGCGATCTCGGCGACCTTCCCCGGCATCGACCGCGACGTCGCGGTCACCGGCGCGCTGCTGCACGACATCGGAAAGCTCGACGCCTACACGGCCGACCCGCTCGCGATCGACATGACCGACCTCGGCAAGCTCCAGGGCGAGATCCCGCTCGGCTACTACCGGGTGCGGCGCACGATCGAGGACCTGCCCGGCTTCCCCGCCGAGCTCGCGGTGGCCGTCCTGCACATCATCCTGTCCCACCACGGCCAGCTCGAGCACGGCTCGCCGGTGGTGCCGTGCACGCGCGAGGCGACGCTCGTGCACATGATCGACAACCTCGGCGGCCGGCTCGGGTCCTTCGACCGGCTCGAGAAGGAGCTCGCCGAGGGCGCCACCTGGTCGGGCTACGACCGCGCGCTCGGTGGCGGCGCGTGGTTCGCAGCCCGACAGGCAGCCTGACTTCCTAGGGGAGGAAGTAGAACGGGTTGGCGAGCTTGAACGCGCGCTGCGCGTGGCCGCCGGCCAGATCGGAGTACTGGTCGCCGACGTTGGCGATGATCGTGTAGCCCTGGGACTCGATGTCCTTGCGGGCGCCCGACTTGTAGGCGACCGTGGTCAGCGTCGTGCCGGCCGGCTTGAGGTAGAGCTTGCTCCAGGTCTCATAGCCCTCGCGCTTGAGGTTGCTCTCGGTGTGCGCGCGCGTGGCCTCGCCGCGGCCGGTGACGAAGAACACCGCGACCTTGCGGGCGAGCGCGTCCTTGTAGACCTGCAGCGTCGGCGTGATCGCGGTGCCGATCTCGTCGGTCGCCTCGGCCTGGGAGTTGGTCCCGAAGGTGAACTTGTCCTTGTCGATCGCCGTGTAGTTCGACAGCGAGGTCTCGTCGATGTCGAGCACGATCGCGGGCTTCGTGTGGCCGCGGCCGTTATGAGCGGCGCGGGCATGACGGGCGTGCCCCTTGTGGTGGCCGCGCCAGCCGCGGTGCGTGACCCAGCGGTCGGCGACCGAGTCGACCTTGGCGATCTGGGTCTGGTAGTTGCCGGAGGAGACGTACGTGCGGAGCGTGTCCTCCCAGTCGCCGGCGTTGTAGGACGTGGTCGAGCCCAGGTAGGGCAGGCCACCGCCGCCGTCGTAGGTCTCGTACATCGGGACCCCGTCGATGCGGGTCGTGATCACGGTCGGCGCGGGGATCGCAGTCCCCACCGACTGTGCGGGAATGGCCGCCGAGGCGGCGGAGGGCGCGGCGACGGCGACCAGGGCCGTCAGCAGCGCGGTGAGCGTAAGTCGACGCATGGCGCCGCAGCGTAGCGACGCCCGGTCGGCTCCGCTGTCAGCGTCCGAGCACTTCGTCGACCAGCGCGCGCAGCTCCGCGGCGGCGTCCTGGATGCGCCGGGCGTAGTCGCGGCGGTCCTCCTCGGAGACCGGCTTCTCGCCGGCCAGGACCTCCGCGAAGCCCGTCACGATCGTCAGCGGGGTGCGGAAGTCGTGGCGCAGCCGGCGACGGTCGTCGTCCGACAGCGGCGCGCTCACGTGCGCGAGCCCTCGGGCTCCGGCGGCGGGTTGATGAAGCCCTCGCGCAGCGCGATCGCGATCGCGTGCACGCGCGTGTTCGCCTCGAGCTTGGCCATGGCGTTGCGGATGTGGGTCTTGACGGTCTCCGAGGAGAGCACCAGGCGCTCCGCCACCTGCTCGCCGGTGAGACCCTGCGCGAGCAGGTCCATGATCTCGCCCTCGCGCTTGGACAGCGACTTCAGCCGGTGCGTCGTCTCGCGCGAGAGCAGCGCCGGGCGCAGTCGCGGGTCGACGTAGGTGCCGCCCTCGGCGACGGTCTTGAGCGCCCCGGTCAGCTCCGCCGGCGTGCCCTCCTTGAGCGCGTAGCCGCGCGCGCCGGAGTCCAGCCCGGAGACGAGCAGCTCGACGTCGCTGGACCCGGTGTAGAGGACGATCCGGCGCTCGGGCGCGGCGTCGAGCAGCGCGCGCGTGAGATCGATGCCCGACTCCTGCCCGAGCCGGATGTCGACCAGCGCGACGTCGGGATCGAGCCGCTCGACGAGCTCGCGGCCGGCCCGCGCCGTGCCCGCCGTGCCGACGACCTGGCAGCCCTCGCGGTCGAGCAGCAGTTCCAGGCCCTCACGGAGGGCCTGGTGGTCTTCGACGAGGACGAGGCGAAGTGGCATGCGTTACGGGCGCCCGCGAATGGCCGCAAAATCCAGCGCCCTACCCCAGTATGCCGTGCGGGGGGCGAACGGTTCCGCGTGGCGGCACTATGGTTGGAGTCTTGGCCAAGGACACCGAAAAGCTCATCCGTCAGCTGTCGCTGATCTCGTATCTGATGGCCGAGCGCCGTCCGGTGACGGCCACGGAGATCCGCCGCGACGTCGAGGGCTACTCGGACATGACCGAGGACGCGTTCGCGCGGCGCTTCTACGCCGACCGCGCGGAGCTCGACGCGCTCGGCATCCACCTGTCGGTCGACAAGCCGTCCGACGGCTTCTCCGAGCAGGAGAACTACTCGCTCGCGCCCGAGGCGTTCCACCTCCCGGCGATCGCGTTCACCGACCCCGAGCGCGCCGCGCTGCAGACGGCGCTGACGCTGCTCGACGGCGAGTTCGCCTACGCCGAGCCGCTGCGCCTGGCGTTGCAGCAGATCACCTGGGGCCGCCCGAGCCCGCTCGGGTCCGACGTGCGCCAGACGATCGGGCTCGGCATCACCGCCTCGGCCGGCGGCGGAGAGGTCTCAGCCCGGCTGGCGAAGATCGACACCGCGATCTACCGCCGCAAGCGGATCGAGTTCGAGTACTACACGATGCAGAGCGGCGACACGGCGCTGCGCAAGGTCGACCCGTACCACCTGCTCTTCGAGGGCGGCCAGTTCTACCTC
>DATBDM010000054.1:0-15847 GCA_036269915.1 Solirubrobacteraceae bacterium
CGCAGCGACGTCTCGGAGATGCTGCTGCGGATCGAGAGCCGCGGCGAGGCCGCGGTGCGCGAGTACTCGCGCGTGCTCGACCGCTGGGATCCGCCCTCGTTCCTCGTCGACCCGGCCGACTGCGCCGCCGCGGCGGACGCCCTCGATGAGGAGCTCGCCGGGCACATCGCGTTCGCCCAGGAGCAGGTGCGCGGCTTCGCCCGCGCCCAGCGCAGCTCGCTGGCGGACCTCGAGGTGGAGCCGCTGCCCGGCGTGGTGCTCGGCCACCGCCACGTGCCGGTCGACGCGGTGGGCGCGTACGTCCCCGGCGGTCGCTACTCGATGCTCGCGTCGGCGTTCATGACCGTCCTCGTCGCCAAGGAGGCGGGCGCCACGACGGTCGTCGGCTGCGCGCCGCCGCGCGACGGGCGCGGCATCCCCGCGCCGATGCTGCACGCGATCGCCTCCTCGGGGGCCGACGCCGTCCTCTGCCTCGGCGGCGTCCAGGGGCTCGCGGCGCTGGCCTTCGGGCTCTGCGGCGTCGAGCCGGTGGACATGCTCGTCGGCGCCGGGAACGCGTACGTCGCCGAGGCCAAGCGCCAGCTCTTCGGCCGCGTCGGGATCGACCTGCTCGCAGGCCCGACCGAGGTGCTGGTGATCGCCGAGGACGGCGCGGACGCCGAGCTCGTCGCCGTCGACCTGCTCGGCCAGGCCGAGCACGGGCCGACGTCCGAGGCGGTGCTCGTGACGACGAGCCGAGACCTCGCCGGGGACGTGCTCGAGCGGATCCCCGCGCTCATCGCCGGCTGGTCGACCCGCGAGGTCGCCGCCGAGGCGTGGCGCGACCGCGGCGAGATCGTGCTCGTCGCCGACCGTGCCGAGGCCATTCGTGTCGCCGACGAGCGGGCGCCGGAGCACCTGGAGGTCCACGCGGGCGATCCGGACGCCTACCTCGGTGCGCTGCGCAACTACGGCTCCCTCTTCCTTGGCGAGCAGGCGACGGTCGCCTACGGCGACAAGGCGATCGGCACCAACCACGTCCTCCCGACCGGCCGCGCCGCGCGCTACACGGGTGGCCTGTGGATCGGCAAGTTCCTCAAGACGGTCACCTACCAGCGGCTGACCGCGGAGGGCACCGCGCGGATCGCGCCGGCCGTGGCGGCGATCGCGCACGCCGAGGGCTTCACGGGCCACGCGGCGACGGCCGAGCTGCGGCTCGAGCGGCTCGCGACGGAGGCGCGGCGATGACGTCGCTGGAGGGGCTCGCGGTCGTCACAGGCGCGTCGGGCGGCCTCGGCGCGGCGTGCAGCCGCGCCCTGGCCGCGGCCGGCGCGGAGGTCGCGCTCCTCGCGCGCCGGCCCGAGCCGCTGCGGGCACTGGCGGCCGAGATCGAGCAGGCGGGCGGCCGCGCCCGGGTGCTGCCGTGCGACGTCACCGATGCGGAGCAGGTCGAAGCCGCCTTCGCCGCCCTCCCCGCGCCCACGGCCCTCGTGACCTGCGCCGGCGGGAACCAGCCCGAGCCGTTCGCCGACGTCTCCCCCGCGGCGCTCGACTGGGCACTGCGCCTCAACGTGCACGGCGCGTTCCTGCCGGCGCAGGCGGCCGTCCGGCGCATGCTCGCCGAGGGCATCGCGGGCGCGATCGTGCACGTCACGTCGCAGATGGGCCACGTCGGCGCCGCGCTGCGAACGGCGTACTGCGCGGCCAAGCACGCGGTCGAGGGCCTGACCAAGGCGATGGCGGTGGAGCTCGCGCCGCACGGGATTCGCGTCAACGCCGTGGCTCCGACGTTCGTGGAGACTCCGATGACGCGCCCGTTCCTCGTCGGCGCCGCCGGGGCGTCCATCGCGCGGCAGATCCCGCTCGGGCGCCTCGGCGAGGCCGACGAGGTCGCCGCCGCCGTGCTCTTCGCGCTCGGCCCCGAGGCGAGCCTGATGACAGGCGCGAGCCTGCGCGTCGACGGCGGGTGGACCGCGCAGTGAGGCTCGAGCTCGCCACCGGCCCCGTCAGCTGGGGCGTCGACTTCGCGGGCGCGCCCGGGAATCCGCCGTGGCGCACGGTCCTCGACGGGGTCGTGGCCGCGGGCCTGCGGCGGATGGAGCTCGGCCCGCTCGGCTACCTCCCGGCCACCGCCGCCCAGGCCCTCGCCGCACGCGAGCTGGCGATCACCGCGGGCTTCGTGTTCGAGCCGTTCGCGTTCGCCTCCGACCGCGCGCTCGCCATGGCCCGGGCGGTCAGCGCGCGCGTCGCCGCGCTCGGCGGGACGTTCCTCGTGCTGATCGACGCCGTCCATCCCGGCCGAGCGCGCACGGCGGGCGACGCCGCGGCCGCCGAGCGCCTGACCGCGCGCGACCGGGCGCGGCTGCTCAGCACGCTCGACGAGGCAGCGGCGATCGGCCGCGCGCACGGGCTGAGTCCCGTGGTGCACCCGCACGCCGGCAGCGCCATCGAGTTCGCCGACGAGATCGAGGCCGTCGCCGCGCGTCACGAGCTGTGCCTGGACACCGGCCATCTCGCCTACGCCGGGCTCGACCCGGTCGCGGTGTACGAGCGCTACGCCGACCGCGTCTCCTACCTGCACCTCAAGGACGTCGATCCCACCCGCCGCCGCGGGGGGTTCTGGCCCTCGGTCGCGGCCGGCGCGTTCTGCCCGCTCGGCGACGGGGCGGTCGACCTGCCGGCGCTGATCGAGCGCCTCGACGCCCACCGCTTCGACGGCATCGCGGTGATCGAGCAGGACCGCGTCCCCGGCGGCGACCCGGTCGCCGACCTGCGCCGCAGCGTCGCCCACGTCGAGGAGGCGATCGCATGCCGTGCCTGACCACCGCCCAGGCGCTCGTGCGTTTCCTCGGCACGCAATGGAGCGAGCGCGACGGCGAGCGCCGGCGGGCGATCCCGGGGATGTGGGGCATCTTCGGGCACGGCAACGTGTGCGCGCTCAGCGCCGCGCTGTCCGAGCCCGCGTGCGCGCTGGAGTTCCATCAGCCCAAGCACGAGCAGGCGATGGTGCACGCCGCGCTCGGCTACGCGAAGGCAACGCGGCGCCTGGCGACTTTCGCCTGCACGGCCTCGATCGGCCCCGGCGCCACGAACCTCGTGACCGGCGCGGCGACTGCGACGGTCAACCGCCTCCCGGCGCTCCTGCTGCCAGCCGACACGTACGCCTCGCGGCTCCAGGGCCCGGTGCTGCAGCAGCTCCAGCATCCGACCGCGCGCGACTGGACCGTGAACGAGAGCCTGCGGCCGGTCTGCCGCTTCTTCGACCGGATCACCCGCCCGGAGCAGCTGCTCGACGCGCTGCCCGAGGCAATGCGCGTACTGCTCGACCCGGCCGAGACCGGCGCGGTCTGCGTGTCGCTCGCGCAGGACGTGCAGGGCGAGGCGTATGACTTCCCGGACGCCTTCTTCGCGCCACGCGTGTGGCGCGTCGCGCGGCGCGAGCCGGATCGCGAGGAGCTCGCGGCGGTCGCCTCCGCGCTGCGGCGCGCGCAGCGCCCGCTCGTCATCGCCGGCGGCGGCGTCCGCCACGCGGCCGCGGAGGACGCGCTGCGAGTCCTCGCCGACGGGCTCGGGATCCCGGTCGCGGAGACCTCGGCGGGCAAGGGTGCCTTCCATGGCGAGCTCGCGCTCGGCGGTGTCGGCGTCAACGGCACGGCCGCTGCGAACCAGGTCGCGGCCGAGACCGACCTCGTGCTCTGCGCGGGTACGCGGCTGACCGACTTCACGACGGGCTCGCGCTCGCTCTTCCAGCATCCCGACGTCCGCTTCGCGTCGCTCAACGTCGCCGCGGGCGACGCCGCCGTCCTCGGCAGCCTGCCGCTGGTCGCCGATGCGCGTGCGGGCCTCGAGGCGCTCGCCGCCGAGCTCTCGGGCTGGCACGCCCCGCCCGCGGCCGCGACCGCCGCGCGCGCCGCCCGCGAGCGGTGGGACGCGAGGCTCGCCGCCGACCTCGAGCCGCGGCCGGGCGAGGCGCTCACGCAGGGACGGGTCCTACGCGCGCTCAACGCGCGCGCCGGCGCGGGGGACTGGGTCGTGGCCGCGGCGGGCTCGCCGCCCGGCGATCTGCTCAAGACCTGGGAGGTCCCCGCGGGTGGCGCGGCGCACATCGAGTTCGGCTTCTCCTGCATGGGCCACGAGCTGCCGGCCGCGCTCGGCATCCGGCTGGCCCAGCCCGACGCGGGCGAGGTGCTGGCGGTGATCGGCGACGGCACCCTGCTGATGGCGCCGAGCGAGCTGGCCACCGCGGCGCAGGAGCGGCTCCGCGTCGTGGTCGTCGTCCTGGTCAACGGCGGCTACCAGAGCATTCACGGGCTCCAGCGCAGCTACGTCGGCCGCTCGTTCGGCAACGAGTTCCGCACCCGCGACGGCGACGGGCTGACCGGGCCGGTGCTCGCCATCGACCACGCCGGCCTGGCGCGCAGCCTCGGCTGCGCCGCGCACGAGGCCCGCGACCTCGAGGAGCTGGACGCGGCGCTCGACGCCGCGCGTCAGCACGACGGGCCGACCGTCGTCGTCTGCCCGGTCGACCCCCGCCGCGCCCTCCCGGACACCGGCGCCTGGTGGGACCTGGGCGTGGCCGCCGTGTCCGAGATCCCCGAGACGGCAGCCCTCGCGGCGGCGCACCGCGAGCGTGGCCGGCAGCGGTGGCTCGGATGACCGCGGGCGCCCCGCCACGCGATCACGCGCGCCGCGCCTATCAGACGATGGCGAACGTCTACGACGCCTTCACCGCCGATCACCGCTACGACGAATGGACCGCCATGCTCGAGCGCCTCGCGCTCGACGCCGGGCTGCGCGGGACACGGCTGCTCGACGTCGCGTGCGGGACCGGCAAGAGCTACGAGCCGTTCCTCGCCCGCTACTCCGTGACGGCGTGCGACGTCTCGTCGCGCATGCTGGAGCACGCGCGCGTGCGACGACCCGGCGCGCGGCTCGTCGAGGCCGACATGCGCGCGCTGCCGGACCTCGGCACGTTCGATCTGGTCTGCCTGCTCGACGACGCCGTCAACTACCTGGACTCCGCCGAGGAGCTCACCGCCACGCTGCGGGGCGTCGCGCGCAACCTCGCGCCGCACGGGGTCGTCGTGTTCGACGCGAACACGCTCGCCGCGTACCGCTCGTTCTTCGCCGCGCCCAGACTCGTCCGCGACGACGACCGCCTCCTGGTCTGGGACGGCCAGGCCACGCCGGATTTCGCGAGCGGCGACGCCTGCACGGCCGAGCTCCACGTCTTCGCACCCGCCGGGTCGCCGTCCCGCTGGTCGCACGCACTCAGCGTCCACCGCCAGCGCCATCACCCCGAGGACGCGGTCGAGCGCGCGCTCGGCGCCGCCGGCTTCGGCTGGTCGCGGACCTGGGGCATCGACGTCGACGGCGGCTGCTCGGCCCCGCTCGACGAGACCGCGCACACGAAGGCCATCCACGTCGCGCGCCTGACCGCACCCGCACCAGGAGAAGGGAGGTGAAGACCCATGACCGTGGAGATCCTCGAGGAGCAGCTGGCCCCGGAGTCGCTGCTCTGGAAGGGCTACTAGCCCGCCCGCGGAGCGTGCCGCCCGACGGCGGCACGCTCCGCCTCCATCCGTGGGTGGAGGGCTTCGCCGACGCCGCCGGCGATGTGTTCCTCATGCGCCCGGGCTGGGGGCCCGACGTCGTCGTCCGCGACCCCGAGCCCGAGGACCGCGCGCTGCTCACCGCGCTGGTGCGCGGCGAGGAGGTCGCCGCGAGCGAGCGCCTGCGCGGCCTCGTCGAAGCCGGCCTCGTGATCGCCCGGGCGCCGTGGCCGGGCGGCTCCCCCGGCGACGGCCGCTTCAGCCGCCAGCTCACCTACTTCGACGCGTACGCCGAGCCCGGCCCGGCGATGGCGCGGCTGCGCGGCGCGCGCGTCTGCGTGATCGGCTGCGGCGGCCTCGGAACCTGGGCGCTGGCGGCGCTCGCCTCGCTGGGCATCGGCGCCTTCACCCTCGCCGACGACGACGCCGTCGAGACGTCCAACCTCAATCGACAGATCCTCTTCGGCGCCTGCGACGTCGGCCGCCCGAAGGTCGAGCTCGCGGCGGCCTGGCTGCGCGGCTTCGATCCAGAGGTCGCGGTCGACGCACACCGCGAGCGCGTCGCGTCGCCGGCCGACGCGGCGCGGCTCATCGACGGCGCCGATCTCGTCGTGCTCGCGGCCGACTGGCCGCCGTACGAGCTCGGCCGGTGGGTCAACGCCGCGTGCGTCGAGGCCGGCATCCCGTTCGTGACCGCCGGCCAGCAGCCGCCGCTGCTGCGGATCGGGCCGACCTACGTGCCCGGCGCCGGCGCCTGCTTCGCGTGCCACGAGTCGGCGCTCACCGAGGCGTTCCCGCGCTATCCGGAGATCGCGGCGCACCGGCGCGCGCAAGCGCTCCCGGACACGACCCTCGGCCCGGCCTGCGGCGTCCTCGGCTCGCTGATCGGGCTCGAGGCGATGCACCTGCTCACGGGCGCGCCCTGGCGGCTCGCCACCCTGGACTCCGCGCTGCTTGTCGACATGCGGACCCTCGAGACCCACTGGGAGTCGATCCGGCGCGTCGAGGGCTGCGCCGTCTGCGGCTGAGTGCCCGGCACTGGTACCGTCGCGGACGGCATGCCCGAGCCTCAACTGCTCGACCAGCGCCTGGCCAAGGCGCTCAGCCACCCATTGCGCCGCCGTGTCCTCGAACGGTTCATCGACGAGGGCGAGGCGAGCCCGAACGAGGTGGCCAAGCAGCTCGGCGCACCGCTGAGCACGGTGAGCTACCACGTGCACATCCTGCGCGACCTGCAGTGCATCGAGCTCGTCCGCACGGAGCCGCGGCGGGGCGCGGTCGAGCACTACTACCGCTCGGCGCTCGAGCTGCTGCTCGAGGACGCGCAGTGGAGCCGCCTGCCCGCCGCCGTGCGCCGCCAGCTTGCGGGCCAGACGGTCGGCGATCTGATGCAGGAGATGGGCGCCGCCGCCCAGGCCGGAGGCTTCGACGACGGCGACGCGGCCGTCGCCCGCATGCCGCTCGAGCTCGACGAGACCGGCCGGCAGGAGCTGTCGGCCCTCCTGCATGAGACGCTGCGCGACGCCGAGGCGATCCAGGAGCGCAGCCTCGCCCGCGACGAGGGCGACGCGCGCCGGTCGCTGCTCGGCCTGCTGCACTTCGTCCGCTCGTGAATCAGGCCCACAGGGCGGGCGCGGCGAACACGTCGGCCTGACGGCGCTCCTCGGTCGTCGCGGCGTGCAGGGCGTCGGCGTGGCGGCGGCCCGCCCCCGCGACGCCGGAGAGGAACCGCTCGACGGTCGCCCGCTCCTCCGGGGCGAGGGCGTCGACGAGCCGGTCGATCTCCCCGATGTACGGCGCGAGCAGCGCGGCGGCGCGGTCCTCGACCGCGGGCGAGAGGCCGACGAGCACGCTGCGCCGGTCGGTCGGGTGCGGATGGCGCTCGAGGTGCCCTGCCCGCTCGAGCCGCTGCAGCAGCGCGGTCGTCCCTCCCGACGTGAGGTGCAGGCGCGTGCCGAGCGCGGACGGCGTCATCCGGCCCTCCCGGGCGAGATGCTGGAGCGCCAGCACGTCGCTCTCGCTGAGCCCCAGCAGGCGCCCGAGCAGCACGCGATGCTCGGCGGCGGCGAGGCCGTGGCGAAGCAGGGAGAGGCGGATCATGGGCGGGGTGCGGTCGGTCATCGGTCGGTCAGCGCCGTCGAGCACTTTGTGGAGTTGGCCGAAGCGTATCCGTCCCCGGGGCGAGACCGGGCGCGCGCCTGCCTACGGCAGCCGTGACCCGCAGCTACTACGCCGGCCGCACCGCCCGGGCGCTCGAGCTCGCCGCCCGCGGACCCGTGACCGCCACGGCACTGGCCGCCGACCTGCGGATCGACCCCCGCACCGCGCGGCGGCTGCTGACCCGGCTCGCCGCCGACGGGATGGTCGCCGCGGTCGACGGCCGCCCGCGCCGCTACGTGCCCGGCCCGCGCCTGCTGGCGCTCGCCGCGCGGCTCAGCGCCCACGGCCCTGGACGTCCTCGAACAGCGTGAACAGCGCGAGCACGTGCTGGAGCGCCACGCCTGGGGCCGGCTCGCCGCCGCGGCTGCGCCAGTCCGCCGCGCACGCGCGCTCGAAGCGCTCCGTCGCATCGGCGAGCGCCCCGTGCAGCACGTCGCTCAGCAGCTCGGGATGCGCGGTCAGCGCGACCGGCCCCTCCCCGGCCGCCGTCAGCTGCGAGAGCGCCTCCTCGGCGTCGCGCAGCTCGACGAGGTGCCCGCACACCTCCTCCCCGCCGGCGCCAGCCGCGGCGATCGCGTCCGCGATGCCGGCGCGCACGTGCAGCAGGCTCGCGCGCACCGCCTCCACCTGCTCCGCCCCGATGCGGATCGTCAACTCGGCCATCGTGCCCTCCTGCCGTCGTGGCGCCAGGAGAGGGCCTATCGTGCGCGTGGTGCCGAAGGCCCTTCCTTCGGTGCCGGCCCCGGGGCGTTGCAGCGCCGCCGGGGCACTCTTTTCCGGATGGTCTCTCTGATGAGAGTAGGCGACGCTGCGGACGCCGTGCGGGGCGGCCGGGCTCAGGCGGCGGGAAGCGCGAGCTGGGCGAGCTCCGCGCGGCGAGACTGCAGGTCGGCCACCGCGTAGTGGCCTTCAGCGAGGCTGCCGGGCGCGACGACGAGGCTGCGGCCGAGCGTCGCCGATCCGCGCGGGCCGCCGACGACGGCGACGCGCGGCACGTAGGAGCCGATCATCTCCGCGATGACGTCGCTGCCGCCCTCACCCAGCGCCTTGTGCGCCGGCGGGGTCGCGAAGGCGAGCACGAGCTCGTGCGGCTTGAGGTCGCGCAGCAGGCGCAGGCGCTGCTCGGGCTCCCAGCGCGGGTAGCGCAGGCCGGCGAGCTCTTCGCGCAGCGCACCGGGGTCGTCGGACACCTCGCCGCCGAGTCCGGCGAACACCACGGGCCCGGGCGCGTAGGCGACCGTGCCGTGGATCGAGCGCAAGGACGGCAGCACGACCTCGGCACCGTGCGCCTCCTGCATGAGGTCGCCGACCGGCGCGTCGCCGGGCCCCGGGACCCAGAAGGCCGGGCAGTCGCCGGCGGCCAGCGCGTAGAGCACGCGCCGGTAGGAGGCCGTGCGGTCGGGTCCGCCGCCGACGTCGCCGATCAGCACGATCGCGCCGATCCCCAGATCCGGCACGGCGGACAGAAGATGCTCGACCGCCTCGGCCGACCCGCCGGGCTCTGCGATGCAGAGCACACGCGTCACGCGTCTCACCATGGCTCCTCCTCTCCTTCGCCTTCGACCACCCCGCACACTACGACGCTCGCGCGCACGAGCAAGGCGACCCCCTCATCGTGGGAGGATCCGCCCGATGGACGCGCCGGTGCGGATCGACAAGTGGTTGTGGGCGGCCCGCCTGCTGAAGACCCGCGCGCTGGCCGCGGAGGCGGTCAAGGGCGGCCGCGTGCACGTCAACGGGCACGCGGTGAAGCCGAGCCGCGACGTCCGCGTCGGCGACCGCATCGCGGTCACCACCGGAACCGTCCGGCGCGTCGTCGACGTGCGGGCGATGGCCGAGCGTCGCGGCCCGGCCAGCGAGGCCGCGCTGCTCTACGAGGAGACGCCCGAGAGCGTCGCGGCCCGCGAGCGCGAGCGCGAGGCGCGCCGGCTCGCGCAGCCGCCCGCGGTCGAGCGCGGGAGCGGGCGGCCGACCAAGCGCGACCGGCGTCGCTACGACCGCGCGGCCCGATCGCGGCGCCGAGGCTGACGCGAGTAGCCTGCGGACGATGAGCGAGCGCGACACCGGCCCTCCCGCGCTGCGCGCCTCCGACGCTGACCGCGAGCGCGTGGCCGCCGTGCTGCGGGAGGCGGCAGGCGACGGACGGCTGGACCTCGACGAGCTCGACGAGCGCCTCCAGGCCGCGTACGCCGCGCGCACGCACGAGGAGCTCGGGCCGCTGACCGCCGACCTGCAGGCGCCGGCGGGAATGCCCATGCCGAGCGCTGCCTCACGCGAGGTGGGCTTCTCCGTGAAGCCCGGAGAGGGCGGCGCGCGATGGCTCGTCTCGTTCATGGGCGGGGTGACCCGCAAGGGCCGCTGGCGGCTGTCGCCGAACGCGATGGCGATCAACGTCATGGGCGGCTCGGACCTCGATCTCAACGAGGTCGAGCTCGGCGCGGAGCGGGTCGAGCTGACCGTGCTCTCGCTCATGGGCGGCTCCAGCATCCGCGTGCCGCATGGGCTCAAGGTGGAGGTCTCGGAGTTCGCGGTGATGGGCGGCAACGACGTCGTCATCGACGACGAGACCCCGCCGGCGCCGGGGCCCGTGCTGACCCTGCGGCTGCTGTCGATCATGGGCGGCACCGACGTCAAGCGCGGGCCGAAGCTCTCGCGTGCCGAGCGCAAGGCGCGGCGCGAGCAGCGCAGGCTCGAGCGGCGCGGGCAGTCCTGATGGGGCGAGAGCTCGAGGACGACATCGTCACCGACCTGCGCGCGCGGCTGTCCTACGGCGACTACCTGCATCTCGACGAGCTGCTCGGCGCGCAGCATCCGCTGTCGCACCCCGAGCACCACGACGAGCTGCTGTTCATCGTCCAGCACCAGACGTCGGAGCTGTGGCTCAAGCTCGTCCTGCACGAACTCGAGTCCGCCCGGGCCTGCCTCACCGCCGACGATCTGCGCCCCGCGCTCAAGCGGCTCGCCCGCGTCAAGCACATCCAGCGCACGCTGACCGAGCAGTGGTCGGTGCTCGCGACGCTGACGCCGTCCGAGTACGCGGAGTTCCGCAACTGGCTCGGCCCGGCCTCGGGCTTCCAGTCCTTCCAGTACCGCGCCGTCGAGTTCGTGCTCGGCAACAAGGACCGGGCGATGCTCGACCTCTTCAGCCACGACGACGCGGCGCGGGCGATGCTCGCCGGCGTGCTCGAGCGACCGAGCCTCTACGACGAGTTCCTGCGCTACCTCGCCCGTCACGGGCACGACGTCCCGCGAGCGCTGCTCGAGCGCGACGTCACGCTCGCGCACGTCTACGCGCCGGAGCTCGTCCCGGTCTTCCGGCGCATCTACGAGTCCTCGCACGAGCACTGGGAGGCCTACGAGGCGTGCGAGGAGCTCGTCGACCTCGAGGAGAACTTCCAGCTGTGGCGCTTCCGCCACCTCAAGACGGTCGAGCGCACGATCGGGTCCAAGCCGGGTACCGGCGGCTCGAGCGGCGTCGCGTTTTTGCAGCGCGCACTCGAGCTGACCTTCTTCCCCGAGCTCTACGCGGTCCGGACCGACATCGGCGCCGCGCCGTAGAGCGCACACGCCGGTCGCCGCCACGCGCTCGTCCCCCGCGCGGGCCGATCGGCCTGAAGGTCAGTCGTCGCGACGGCGGCGGGCCGCCTCGGCGAGCCGGTCCGCCTCGCGCTTGCGGCGCTCGACGTAGGCCTGCAGCTCCCGCTCGGCCGCCTCGCGGACGCGGGCGGCCGCCGCCTCGGCGTCCGCGCGGCCGGCGGCCATCAGCTGCTCGACGGCACGCCGGGTGGCGGCCATCTCGCGCTCGGCCTCGGCCCGCGCCTCGCGCACGATCGCGCCCGCCTCGCCGCGGGCGTCGCGGACGATCGCGTCCGCCTCGGCGCGCGCCGCGGGCACCGCGCCCTCGACCTCGTCCCGGGCCACGCGGACGATCGCGTCGGCCTGCTCGCGGGCGGCGGCGACCACCGTCTCGGCCTCCTCGCGCGCCGCCTGCACCGCCGCGTCGGCCTCGGTCCGCGCGGCCGCCCGCACCGCCTCGGCCTCGTCGTGGGCCCCGCTCGCATCCTCGTGTGCGGCCGCCGTGGTCGCCTCGGCCGCCTCGCGCGCGACGCGCAGCGTCGCCTCCGCCTCCTCGCTCGCGGCGCGCAATTGCGCCTCCGCCTCGGCCCGCGCGTCGCGGAGCACCGCAGCGGCCTGCGCCTCCAGCCGCGCGGCGTCGAGGATCTCCTCGCGCTCGCGCGCCGCCGCCGCGCGCTCCCGGTCCGCCTGCTCGCGCGCGGCGGTGAGCACCCGCTCGGCGTCCGCGGCGTGCGCCTCCGCGCGCTTGCGCGCGCCGTCGAGCGTCGCGTCGGCCTCGAGCTGCGCGCCGCGCACGGACTGGTCGAGCTCGCCCCGGGCGCGCTCGAGGTCGCGCTCGCGCTGCTCGAGCTCCGCCCGGCCGCGGCTCAGCGCGCGCCCGACGTCGGTGCTCGTGAACCAGCCCGCGACGAGCTCGAGGTGCCGGTCGACCTCGGCCGGGTCATAGCCGCGGCGCACCAGCGTGAACGTCCGCTGGACCACGAACATCGAGAGGGAGCGGCCGCGCGAGGACATCAAGGGACCGTTCGCCGCCCCGCGCGGGCACTCCTGCCTTCGACGTCAGGCGGAGCGGCGCGACGGCCCGGTGGCGCACGTGCTGCGCCACCGGGCCGTCATCGGCCGGACTACTTGATCGACGTCGACGTCAGGTCCCAGGACGCGTTGGAGACGTTGATCACGCCGTTGACGTCCTTGGAGTGCAGCACGGGCTGCTTGTCCCACAGCCACGGGACGCCCGGGGCCAGGTCGGTGATCTTCTTGTCGACCGCGCCCCACGCCGCGATGCGCTTGGTGGGCTGGTTGATCACCTCGGCCTTGTCCATCATGTCGTTGAGCGACTTGTCGTTGAGCTGGGCGAAGTTCGAGTTGCCCACCTGCAGGATGTTCTTGCCGTTGAACACCGGGCCCAACTCGGCCTCCGGGTCCGCGAAGTCCTTCAGCCAGCCGACGCTCGGGCAGATCGGCGGCTCGGCCTTCGGCACCTGGCAGAACTTCGTGTACATCGAGTCGCGGGTGACGCCCTTGAGCTTCACCTTGAAGCCCATCTTCTCGAACTGCTGCGCCGCGATCTCGGACACGTTGAGCTGCTGGGTGGCGTTGTCGGAGACCATCGTGAGCGTCTCGTTGCCCGTGTACTTGCCCGAGGGGTAGCCGGCCTTCTTCATGTACGACGCGGCCAACGCCATGTCCCCGGACGGGTGCGACATGAAGTCGTAGCCCGGGCCCTTGGCACCGCCGGCCTGATCGAAGCCGGGCTGGCCCGGCGGGATGTAGTGCGTAGGGATGTCACCCACGATCGGACCGCCGAACGCCTGGCGCAGCGCGGTGCGGTCGAAGCCCGCGATGACCGCGCGGCGCACGTTGACGTTGTCGAACGGCTTGGCCGTCGTGTTCAGCGCGATGTAGCGGTAGCGGCCGGTCGGCGGGGTCAGGAGCAGCAGGTCCTTGGCCGTGCGCGAGACCCGCTGCAGGGTCGCGGGCGTGAGCTGGAAGTCGCCCGAGACCAGGTGCGAGCCAGAGACGACCTGGCGCGCCCCGACGTCGGGATCGACGCCTTCCTTGATCGTGATCGAGTTCAGGTAGGCGGGCTTGTAATCCGTGCTCGCGTCCCAGTTCGGGTTGCGCACGAGGTCGATGTGGTCGCCCGGCTTGTAGCCGGTGAGCTTGCCCGACGAGTCGTTCTGGATCATGTACGGGCCCGTCGAGACCTGATGCTGGCCGTAGCTCGACGGCTGCTGCTTGTCGAACTTGGCCGCGTAGTCCTCCGGCACAGGCGCCGAGGCCGGCATCGAGAGCATGCCCGCCACGATCGCGCCGCGCGGGCGGACGAGCTTGATGACCAGGGTGTGGTCGTCCGGCGTCTGCAGGCCGGAGATGTTCTTGGCCTTGCCGTCCTGGTAGGCCTTGAGGCCGTCGACGTCGCCCATGTAGGCGCCGACGTACGCGCCGTTGACGGTCTTCAGGAAGCCACGCTCGAGGCCGTAGCGGACGTCCTTCGACGTCACCTCGCGGTTGACCGGCGGGGAGAACTTCACGCCCGCGCGGATCTTGACGGTGACGGTCTTGCCGTCCGGCGAGATCTGCGGCGCGCCCTCGGCCAGGTCGGGCTGGGGGTTCGTCGCGTCGTCGGGCTTGTAGGAGTACAGCGGCCGCTGCGTGGCGTAGGCGACGTTGAAGCCGTACTGGTAGTAGGTGATGCCGGGGTCGATGTTGTCGACGTCGGCGTTGTAGAGCACGGTCAGGTCGCCGCCCTTCTTGGCGCCCTGTGGCGGGGCTGTCGGCTGGTTGCCGCCCCCCGAGCTGGAGTCGTTGCTGCTGCCGCCGCACCCCGCGACGGCAAGGGACGCAACCGCGGCGAGTACCGCCGCGGCGCGCCACCGCGCACTGAATCTCATCGGAATCCCTCCAAGGTTCCCTTTTGCCGCGCTCCTCGCGCGGCCGCTGCCCGAACTATGTCGTAACGGGCGGATGTGCGTCAGGCAGAGCGCGCGGCGCGCTCTCGAGCCCGCAGCGGCTCGCGCCCCGGCGGCTGCCGCGGCGGCTCCACCGCGGGCGGATCGGGCAGCTCCAGCCGCGCCTCCTGGCCGCCCTCGAGGCGCACGCGCTGGCCCCAGTGCTCGAGCTCGATCGGCTCGTGGCCCTCGTCGAGCCGGTAGACGGCGGCGTCGTGGCGGACCTCGACGACCAGTCGCTGGCCGCGGACGACGAGCGGGAAGCGCAGCCGCGTGATGCCCTCGGGCAGCCGCGGGGCGAACTTCAGGTCGTGGTCGTGGTCGCGCAGACCGCCGAGTCCGCAGGTGACCGCGAGCAGCGCACCGCCGAGAGAGGCGATGTGGAGCCCGTCGCGCACGTTGTGCTCGAGGTCGCGCAGGTCCATCATCGCGGCCTCGGCGAGGTAATCGTGGGCGAGCTGCAGATGCCCGACCTCGGCGGCGACGATCGCCTGCACGCACGACGACAGCGAGGAGTCGCGAACCGTGATGGCCTCGTAGTAGTCGAAGTCGCGCCGCTTCTCGTCCTGCGTGAAGAAGTCGCCGCGGGTGAACAGCGCCATCACGAGGTCGGCCTGCTTGGAGACCTGCTTGCGGTACAGGTCGAAGTAGGTGTGGTGCAGCAGGAGGGGGTAGTCGCTCTCCGGCGTGTCCTCGAAGTCCCACGGCTCGTGGGTCGTGTAGTCCTGGTCCTGCGGGTGGACCTTGAGGTTGTGGTCGTACGGGACGAAGATCGAGTCCACGGCGCGCTGCCACGCCTGGATCTCGTCCTCGTCGACGCCCAGCATCTCGGCCACGTCCGGATGGCGTTGCGCGGACTCGGCCGCCGTGCGCAGGTTCATCTGCGCCATCAGGTTCGTGTAGACGTTGTTGTCGACCAGCGCCGAGTACTCGTCGGGCCCCGTGACGCCGTCGATGCGGAACGTCCCGTCGGGGTTGTGGTGGCCGAGGCTGTGCCACAGCCGCGCCGACTCGACGAGCAGCTCGAGGCCGAACTCGCGCTCGAAGTCCTCGTCGCCGGTCGTGTAGAGGTAGCGGCGCACCGCGTCCGCGACCGCCGCGTTGACGTGGAAGGCGGCGGTGCCCGCCGGCCAGTAGCCCGAGCACTCCTCGCCGTGGATCGTGCGCCACGGCATCGTCGCGCCGTCGAGCCCGATCTGCTCGGCGCGGGCGCGGCCGAGGTCGAGCGTCGAGTGGCGCCACTGCAACGCGTCGCGGACGATCTCCGGCCGCGTGTAGCTCAGCGGCGGGAGCACGAAGGCCTCCGTGTCCCAGAACGCATGGCCGTCGTAGCCCGTCCCGGTCAGGCCCTTGGCGGCGATCGCCCGCGTCTCCGCGCGCGCCGATGCCTGGAGCAGCTCGAAGAGCGCGAAGCGAAGGCCCTGCTGGACCTCGGGGTCGCCGTCGAGCTCGACGTCGGCGACCGCCCAGTAGTCGTCGAGGTAGGCACGCTGGGAGCGCACGAGCTCGTCGAAGCCCTCGGCGAGCGCGATCTCGAGGCTCGCGTCGACCTGGTCGCGCAGCCACTCGATCGACTGCTGCGAGGACCAGTGGTAGGCGAGGAACTTGACGACGCGCAGCGGCTGGCCG
>DATBDM010000055.1:0-11003 GCA_036269915.1 Solirubrobacteraceae bacterium
CAGCGGCCCGCGCCGGACTGGATGCGCGAGGGCTGCGAGGTGCACGTCGGCGACCTGCGCGACGTCGAGCAGGCGCGCACGGCGATGGCCGGCTGCTCGCACGTGATCCACCTCGCGGCGATCGTCGGCGGGATCGCGAACTTCCACAAGCTCCCGTTCACGCTCTCCGAGGTCAACCACGCCCTCTACAACGCGGTCTTCCGGGCCGCGATCGAGCTCGGCGTCGAGCGGTTCACCTACGTCTCCTCGAGCATGGTCTTCGAGAACGCCGAGGAGTTCCCGACCACCGAGGCCTACCTGCCGCGCTGCCCGCCGCCGCGCTCGGCCTACGGCTGGTCCAAGCTCGCCGGCGAGGTCTACTGCCGCGCCGCCCACGACGAGTTCGGGCTGCCGTTCACGATCTGCCGCCCGTTCAACGCCTACGGGCCGGGCGAGATGCCGGAGTCCGAGCCGGGGATCGCCCACGCCGTTCCCGACCTGATCCGCAAGTCGCTCGTGCCGATGCGCCCGCTGCCGATCTTCGGCTCGGGCGAGCAGACGCGAACGCTCACGCACGTCGACGACATCGCCGACGGCATCGTGACCGCCACCGGCCATCCCGCGGGCCTCAACCAGGACTTCAACATCTCGGCCTCCGACGAGCTGACCGTGGCCGAGATCGCCCGGCTGTGCTGGGTCGCGGCCGGCAACGACCCCGACGCGCTCGAGTTCGAGCACCAGGAAACCTTCGAGGTCGACGTGCAGCGCCGGTGGCCGTCGGTGGCCAAGGCGCAGGAGCTGCTGGGCTGGTCGGCGCGCATCGGCGTCGAGGAGGGCATCGCGCAGACGACCGCCTGGCTGCGCACCACGAGCGCCGTGGCGTGACCCGGGCGCTGATCACGGGGATCACCGGCCAGGACGGCTCCTACCTCGCCGAGCTGCTGCTGGACAAGGGCTACGAGGTCCACGGGCTCGTGCGCTCGGACACGCCGCTCGAAGGCGTCGTGTGCCATCGGGGCGACCTGCGCGACCCGGAGTCGCTGCGCGCCGCGATCGCCGCCGCACGCCCGGACGAGGTCTACAACCTCGGCGGCCTGACATCCGTGGCCGCGTCGTGGGAGCAGCCCGCGCTCACGGCCGAGGTCTCCGGCGTGGCGGTCGCCCACCTGCTCGACGCGCTGCGCGGCAGCGAGGCCCGCGTGCTGCAGGCCTCCTCGAGCGAGATCTTCGCGCCGGCGTCCGGTGCGCCCCAGGACGAGGACGCCCCGCGGCGGCCGCGCTCGCCCTACGGAGCGGCGAAGCTCTACGGCCACGCGCTGGTGGAGGCGTATCGCGGCGCCCACGGGATGCACGCGTCCGGCGCGATCCTGTTCGGCCACGAGAGCCCTCGCCGGCCGATGCGGTTCGTGACGCGCAAGATCGCCTGGCACGCCGCGGCGATCAAGCTGGGCCGCGAGCGCGAACTGCGGCTCGGCGACCTGACGCCCGTGCGCGACTGGGGCTTCGCCGGCGACTACGTGGAGGGCATGTGGAGGATGCTCCAGCGCGACGAGCCGGGCGACTTCGTGCTCGCCACCGGCGAGGGGCACTCGATCGAGGACTTCGCGCGCGCGGCCTTCGCGCACGTCGGCCTGGACTGGCGCGAGCACGTCGTCTCCGACGACGCGTTCCGGCGCCCGGCCGACAGCGCGCAGCAGGTCGGCGACGCGGCGAAGGCCGCGCGCGAGCTGGGCTGGACGCCGCGGATCGGCTTCGCCGAGCTCGTGGCGATGATGGTCGACGCCGATCTCGCACGGCTCGGCGGATAACGTGGAGGGGACCATGCGCGTCGGGATCGTGGGCCTTGGATACGTCGGACTGCCGCTGGCCGTCGCCTTCGCCGACGCCGGTTGCGACGTCGTCGGCGTCGACGTCGACGCGGGCAAGGTCAACGGGCTGCGCGAGGGCCGCTCGCACATCGAGGACATCGAGGACGCGCGGCTCGCCGCGGTGCTCGAGCGCTGCACGTTCTCCACACGCTTCGTCGAGCTGCACGAGGCCGACGCGATCCTCGTCTGCGTCCCCACCCCGCTGACGCGCAACCGCGAGCCCGACCTCGGGCCGCTGCTCGGCGCCGCGCAGGGGCTCGCCGGGGTGATCCGCGCGGGCCAGGTGATCGTGCTCGAGTCGACCACCTTCCCCGGCACGACGCGCCAGCACCTCGTCCCGCTGCTCGAGGAGTCCGGTCTGCGCGCCGGCGCGGACTTCGCGCTGGCCTTCTCGCCCGAGCGCGTCGATCCGGGCCGCACCGACTACACGATCCGCACCACGCCGAAGATCGTCGGCGGCCTCACCCCCGAGTGCACGGAGCGCGCATGCGCGGTCTACGCGCAGGTCTGCGACGAGCTCGTGCCGGTGAAGTCCCCGGAGGCCGCCGAGATGGCGAAGCTGCTGGAGAACATCTTCCGCTCGGTCAACATCGCCCTGGTCAACGAGCTCGCCATGCTCGCCGACCGCATGGACATCGACATCTGGGAAGTCGTGGACGCCGCCGCCACCAAGCCGTTCGGCTTCATGCGCTTCGACCCGGGACCGGGCATGGGCGGCCACTGCCTGCCCGTCGACCCCTTCTATCTCACCTGGAAGGCCCGCGAGTACGACGTCGCCACCGAGTTCATCGAGCTCGCCGGCAAGGTCAACCAGACCATGCCCTACTTCTGCCTCGAGAAGATCGAGCGCGCGCTCAACGACGACTCGCGCGCCGTCCGCGGCGCCAAGGTCCTCGTCCTCGGCGTCGCCTACAAGGGCGGCGTCAGCGACATGCGGGAGTCACCGGCCCTGAAGATCATCAAGCTGCTGCGGGGCCGCGGGGCGGACGTCAGCTACCACGACCCGCACGTGCCCGAGCTCACCGAGCACGACCTGCGCTCGGTCGCGCTCGACGAGGGCGTCGCGGCCGCCGACCTCGTCGTGCTGGTCACCGCGCACCCCGGCATCGACCACGAGGCGATCGCCCGCAACGCCTCGCGCCTGCTCGACCTGCGCGGCGTGACCCGACGGCTCGAGCTCGACACGGTCGAGCAGCTCTAACTGTCGTAGATCGGCCGCAGCGCCGCGGCCACCGCGGCCGGCGACGTGCGCGTGCGGGCGAGGGTCAGTGTGCGCTCGCCGAGCGCGGCGTCGCCCCACAGGGCGCGGATGCGCTCGGCCAGCGCCGCGACGTCGCCCGGCGGGTAGAGGCCGTCGGGCGGCACCGACTCGCGCAGGCCGCCCGCGTCCGCGGCCGCCACGGGCAGCCCCGCCGCGGCGGCCTCGAGCGCCGAGAGCGGCAGGATCTCCGCGTAGCGCGACGGGACGATCGCCAGCGCCGCCTGCGCGCGCAGCCGGGCCAGCTCGTCCGCGTCCACCAAGCCGCTGAAGCGCACGTCGGCGCCCGAGGCGAGCGCGCGCAGCTCGTCCGCCTGCGGTCCGTCACCCGCGACCACGAGCGGGACGCCGGCCGCCCGGCAGGCGGCGATCGCGTCGGCCACGCCCTTCTCCGGCACCAGCCGCGCAGCGACGAGCGCGAAGCGGCCCTCGGCCGCGGCCGAGCGCTCCGCGAAGCTCCGCTGCACGGAGGGGACGACGTGCGCCCGGTCGCCCAGCGGCGCGCCGAGCGCGCGCAGACGCTCGAGCGCGAACGCCGAGGGCACCACGAACGCGTCCGCCGCGCCGGCGAGCCGCTCCTGCCACAGCGCCAGCCCGGCGCCGTAGGCGAGCGACTCGGCCCGCGAGCCGCGGCAGTTGAGCCGCACGCCCGGCCGCGTGTCGCGCCCGTGGCAACGCGTGCAGTCCGCCCCGCGCGTGAAGCACGTCCCGACCGCGCAGACGAGCCGGTAGTTGTGCAGGTGCCAGACCACCCGCGCGCCGGCCGAGCGCGCCGCGTCGAGCGCGCGCCACCCGAGGGTCGGATGCAGGTTGTGGGCGTGCACGACGCGCGCGCCGGTGCGGCGGACCGCGTCGCCGACCTCGCCGGGACGCAGGCCGCCCGCGAGCAGGCCCGCGGCCGCCGCGCCGGGCCCGACCGCCGTCGAGTCGCGCTCGAGCCGCTCGACCGGTTCGCCCAGCTCGCGCGGGATCAGCCAGGCCAGATCCTCGACCGCACGCTCCTCCCCGCCGCGGACCCGGTACCGGTGGTGCAGGAGCAGGATCACGCGAGGGCGAAGTCTATGCTCAGGCGCGCATGGCCCCGGTCGTCTCGATCATCATCCCGACCCGCCGGCGCCGCGACTACCTGGAGGTCACGCTGGCCTCGGTGGCGCGCGAGGCCACCGGCCGCGACGTCGAGGTGCTCGTCGTCGAGGACGACGAGCCCGATCCCGCGACCGCCGCGCTCGCCGTCCGGCACGGCGCGCGCCACCTCGCCCACGGCGCGCCGCTCGGGCCCAACGCGGCGCGCAACACGGGCATCGCGGCGGCGACAGCGGAGCTGATCTGCTTCCTCGACGACGACGTGGAGGTCTGGCCCGGCTGGCTCGCCGCCGTGCTCGACGCCGCGGCGCGCAACCCCGGGTTCGACGTCGTAGGCGGCCCGATCCGCGCGCGGCTGGAGGGCAGCCGCCTGCGCGCCTGCGGACGCGAGCCCCTGCCGATCACGACACTCGACCTCGGCGCGCAGGAGACCGAGGCGCCGTTCGTATGGAGCGCCAACCTCGCCGTCCGCCGCGCGGCGCTCGAGCGCGTCGGGCCGTTTGACCCGAGCCTCGACATCTACGGCGACGAGGAGGACTGGCAGCGGCGCCTGCACGCGATCGGGGGCCGTGTCCTCTACGCGCCCGCGGCGGGCGTCGACCACCGCCGCACCGGCGCCGACGCGCGGCTCGCGGGCCTGGCGCGCGCGGCCTGGCGCCGCGGGCGCCACTCGCGCCGCTACGACGTGCGCAAGGGGACCTCGAAGCCGCTCGCCGACGAGCTGCGCGTGCTGTTCGGCTGCATCTGGCACATCGCCCGCCGCCGCTGCGGCGTCGGCATCGTCCTCACGGTGCTGAGCGCGGGCCGGGTGGCCGAGACCCTCGTGCCGGCGCGCCTGCCCCCGCGTGCGCTGGATCCCGAGTACCTGTCGGGCCGTTCCGGCACCCTCGGCCGACGCGCGCTGGCGATCGCGCGGGCGCGCGACGTCGCCGACCTGCGCCGGCTTGCGCCCGCGCGCGTGGCGCTGCGCCGCACCTCGCGGCGCTCGCCGCGCCGGCGCGTGCTCGCGCTGCTCTTCGACCGCCCGACCCACACCGCCATGGCGGACGCGATCGCTGCCGAGCTGCGCCGCTCGCACCACGACGTCGAGCTCGTCCGCGTCGTCCCGGAGCCCGGCAAGGGCAAGTGGGCCAACGTCAACGCGGCGCTCGAGCGCCATCCCGCCGCGGGAAGCGACTGGCTCGTGCTGCTCGACGACGACGTCGCGCTGCCGCGCCACTTCCTCGACGACGTGCTCTACCTCGCCGAGCGCTTCGACTTCCGCGTCGCCCAGCCCGCCCACGCGCAGGCGTCCCACGCCGCCTGGGAGATCACGCGCCGGCGCCCGGGACTGGTGGCCCGCCGCACGAACTTCGTCGAGACCGGGCCCGTGACCCTCTTCCGCGCCGACGTGTTCGACACGCTGCTGCCGTTCCCCGACCTCGCCATGGGCTGGGGCCTCGACGCCTACTGGAGCGCGCTCGCCCGCGAGCGGGGCTGGCCGATCGGGGTGATCGACGCCACGCCGGTCCGCCACCTGCGCCCGGTCGCGGGCGACTACCCGCGCGACGAGGCGATCGCCGAGGCGGAGGCGTTCCTGACCGGCCGCGCCTACGTCACGCGAACCGAGGCCGACGAGGTGGTCGAGGCGCACACGGCCTGGTGATGCGGGTCGCGATCGTCGCCGAGGACCGCGCCGGCGTGCACCGCCTGGCGCTCGCCGCCGCTGACGCGGGCGCGGACATCCGCGTGCTCGTCGCCGGGCGGGGCGCCTGGGCCGCGCCACGGCTGGCGCTCGCGCTGCGCCGCCTGCAGCGGCGCTGGCCGTACGACCTCGTCCACGCCCATCACACGGCCGACATCGTGCGCCGTGCCCGCGGCGACCGTCCGCTCGTCGTCTCCTCCGGTGCCGAGGAGACGGTCACGCCCGCCGTCCTGGCGGCGGCGCGGCTCGTGCTCGCCGACTCGCGCGCGGCCGCGGAGCGCTGCCTCGCGCTCGGCGCGCGGGCGGCGCGCGTGGTGCATCCCGGCAGGGACATGCCGGAGGCGCACGCCGTCCACGACGGCCCGCCCCGGCTGGTCACCGTGGCCGAGCTCGTGGCCCGCAAGCGCCACGCCGACGTGCTGCGCGCGCTCTGGCTGCTGCGCGACGCGCACCCGGACCTCGTGTGGGACGTGTACGGCGACGGACCCGAGCGGCCCGCGCTCGAGCAGCTCGCCTCGGAGCTCGGCCTCGCGGACCGGGTGACCCTGCGCGGGCCGCGCACGCCGGAGCGCGGCGGGACGGTCTTCGTCCTGCCGAGCGTCGACGAGCCCGACGGCGGCGCCTACCTCGAGGCCATGGGCGCCGGCGTGCCCGCCGTCGGCTGCCGCGGCGAGGACGGGCCGGAGGAGATCGCGGCGGCCGGCGGGGGGATCCGCCTGGTCGCGCCGGCCGAGCCCGAGGCGCTGGCCGCCGAGCTCGCCTCGATCCTCGACGAGCGGCGCTGGCGCCACGAGCTGGGCGAGGCGGCGCGGCGGACGGTCGCCGAGCAGTTCACCTGGCCGGCGTGCGGGCGGGCGACCGTCGCCGCCTACCGGGCGGCGCTGGCATGAGCCGCCCGGCGCGGCCGGTCCTGCTCGTCACCAACTTCGCGCCGCCCTTCCGCGTCGGCGCGTTCGCGCGGCTGCACGAGCGCGAGGACATCGTCGTCGCTCTCGTCGGCGGCGGGGTGCGCCACGGCGGCGGCGCCGGCGGTCCCGAGCCGTTGCCGTTCCCGGCGCTGCGCGTGCCTGAGCGCGCCGTCGGGCGGCTCGCCGCGTCGGGGCGCTTCCGCGCCGTGATCGCGGGGCTCTCCGGGCGCGTCGCGCTGCCCTCCGCGTACGCCGGGGCACGTGCGGCGCGCATCCCCTTCGTGCTCTGGGCGACGATCTGGCGCCACCCGCGCACCCCCGCGCACGCGCTCTCCTACGTCCCGCTGCGCCACCTCTACCGCCACGCCGACGCCATCGCCACCTACGGCCCCCATGTCAGCGCCTACGTGCGGTCCAAGGGGGCGCGCGGTCCAGTCGTCGAGGCACCCCAGAGCGTCGACGACGCGTTCTGGGCCGACGCGGCGCAGCCGCACCGGATCGGCGGCTTCCAGGCGATGTTCGCGGGGCGTGACGCGCCGGAGAAGGGGCTCGGGGTGCTGCTGCGCGCCTGGGAGGCGGCGGGACTGGGCGACGGCGCGGCCGCGCTCGTCCTGGCCGGCGGCGGCTCCTTCGCGGCGCCCCGCGGCGTCCACGCGATCGGCGCGCTCGAGCCCTCGGCGATGCGCAACTTCTACGCGGGGAGCGACGTTGTGGTCGTACCGTCGGTCCCCACGCGCGACTTCCTCGAGCCGTGGGGGCTCGTCGTCAACGAAGCCTTCGACCAGGGAGTCCCCGTGATCGCCACCACCGCGGTGGGCGCCGCCGCCGGCGGGCTCGTCCGCCATGAGCAGACCGGCCTGGTCGTCGCGCCGGGCGACGTCGCGGGCCTTGCCGCGGCGCTGCGGCGGCTGCACGACGATCCCGCGCTGCGCACCCGCCTCGGAGCGGCCGCGCGCGACGCCGTGCGGGCGTTCTCGCACGATGCGTGGGCGGCCGGGATGGCTCGCGCGCTGGCCGCCGCGGGCGTGAGCCGGGGCGGGCGGGGAAAGAGTCACTGCTAGCGTGAACCGCTCCATGCTGCGACTGATCCTCGCCTGCGTGGTCGCGATGCTGCTCGTGACGGCCTCCCCCGCCTTCGCCGACACGCGACAGCAGATCCTCCGGGAGTGCCAGGACGGCGCTCTCACGGGCGACTACACCGCCAAGGAGATCCGCGACGCGCGCGACAACATCCCCACGGACATCGACCAGTACTCGAACTGCCGTCAGGTGCTCACGCGCGCGCTGCTCGGGCTCGCCGGCGGCTCGTCGAGCCCGTCGGGCGGATCGAACGGTGGCGGCGGTGCCGGCACCGGCGGCGCCGGTGGCGGCGGGTCAGGTGGCGGGACGGGCGGCTCCGGCGCCGGGACGGGCGGCTCCGGCGCGCCCTCCGGCGGCCTGCTGACGCCGACCACGCCGCAGGATCAGCAGGCGCTGGCCGGCGCCGCCAAGGGCGCGGGTCCGGTCGACGTCGGCGGCACGCCGGTCGATGCGGCGAAGGTCGGCCTCGGCGCCGGCCGCCACACGCTGCCCGCCTCGGTGATCGTCGCGCTCGTCCTTCTGGCCCTCGCCGCCGCGGCCAGCGCCGTGCCGCTCGCGCGGCGGATCGGCGCCCTGCACCCCCGCGGGCTGATGACCCTCGGCCGACGTGTCGTCGCTCGCGGGCGCTGAGCCGCGGACGGCCCCCGGGCCGTCGCGCGGACGCACTCTCACGATCGCCATCCCGGGCACGGGCGCCGGCGTGGCGATCGGCGCCGGCGTGGCGATCGTGCTCGTCGTCGCCGCGTTCGTCGCCACGGGCGGCCTGCAGCTCGAACGCACGACGAAGGTCCTGATCGGCTTCATGCTCGTCGGGGCCGGGCTCACCGCCGCCGCGATCGTGCGGCGCCCGCGCACCGCCGACGCCCCCTTCTTCGGCGCGGGCGCGCTCGCCGGCATCGCGCTGCTGGCGGTCCTCACCGCGCTCTCGATCATCTGGTCGGTGGCGCCCTCGGACTCCTGGTTCGAGGCGGAGCGAACGCTGGGCTACGTCGCCGTCTTCGCCGCCGGCCTCTCGCTCGCCCGGCTCGCACCCGGGTGCTGGAGCGCGTTTCTGGTGGGCATCGCGCTCGGCTGCCTGGCGCTCAGCGCGTGGGCGGTCCTGACCAAGGTCTTCCCCGCCTCGCTCGCGCCCGACGAGACCTACGCCCGCCTGCGTGAGCCCTTCGCGTACTGGAACTCCGTCGGCCTCATGGCCGCGATGGGCGTCCCGCCGCTGTTGTGGCTGGCCGCGCGGCGCTCGGGGCACGCGGCGCTCAACGCGCTCGCCTGGCCCGGGCTCGTGATCCTACTCGCCGCGCTGATGCTCGCCTACTCGCGCGGCGCGCTCGTGGCGCTCGCCGTCGGGCTCGCCGTCTGGTTTGCGATCGTCCCGCTGCGCCTGCGCGCGCTCGCCGCGTTCGCCGCGGCGACCGCCGGCACCGGGCTGCTCATGTGGTGGGTCTTCAACCAGGACGGCCTGACCACCGACGACGCGCCGATCGTGGCGCGCGTCGACGCCGGGCACGAGTTCGGCGCGCTGCTGCTGGTCGTCTGCGTCGCCGCGCTGTCCGCCGGCCTGATCGCACAGTTCACCGCCTCGCAGCGCCCGCCGTCGCGCCGCGCGCGGCAGCTCGTCGGCGGCGCCGCGCTCGGCCTCCTGGCGGTCGTGCCGATCGCGGTCGTGATCGCGCTGGCGACCGCGCCGGGCGGCATCGACGGCCAGGTGTCCAAGGGCTGGCACCAGCTGACCGACGTCAACGCCCGCACGCCGGCCAACACGCCCAACCGGCTCGTGGCCACGTCCTCGGTGCGCGCCCGCTACTGGGACGAGGCGCTGAAGATCCACGCGGTCAGCCCGTGGGTCGGCACCGGCGCGGGCTCGTACTCCACCGCCCGCACGCGCTTCCGCACCGACGCGCTCGCGGTCCGCCAGGCGCACGGCTACGTCGTCCAGACGCTCGCCGACCTCGGCTGGGTCGGCCTCGCGGTCTCGCTGCTCGCGCTGTTCGCCTGGCTCTGGAGCGCGGCGCGCGCGCTCGGGCTCCGGCGACGCGATCGCAGGCTGCCCTGGGACGCGGAGCGCGTCGGGCTCGCGTCGCTCGCGGTCGTCGTGCTCGTCTTCGGCGTGCACTCCACGATCGACTGGACCTGGTTCGTCCCGGCCAACGCGGCCTGCGCGCTGCTGTGCGCGGGCTGGATCGCCGGGCGCGGGCCGCTGCGCGCGCGGCTAGGGCTCGAGCTGGTGCCCGCCGCGCCCCCCGCGCCGGTGGCGCCCGAGCCGACCGCCGATCCCTACGAGCCCCCGCGGCGCCGCCTGCCCGTGTCCGTCGCCGGGATCGCCGCCGCGCTGGTGGTGGCCTTCGCGCTCGCCGCGTCCTGGTCGGCGTGGCAGCCCGTCCGCGCCGTGCACGCGGGCGACGCCGCCTTCGACCGCCTCGATGCCGGCGCACCCGCCGCCGCCGCGAAGATCGCGCGCATCGAGGCCGACCGCAACCCGCTGTCGGCCGACCCGCTCTTCGACCTCGCCGCGATCGAGCAGGCCCGCGGCCGGACCGCCCAGGCCCAGCTCGCGCTCGAGCGGGCCGTGCGCCTGCAGCCGGCCAACGCCGAGACCTGGAGCCGCCTCGGCGACCTCCGGCTGGGCGCGCTCGACGACCCCCGCGGCGCGCTGAAGGCCTACAAGGCGGCGTACTACCTCGATCCGCACGACCCGCAGACGGCTTCGGGCGTGCTCCAGGCCACGCGCGCTCTGCAGGGCTAGGCGGCGCGGACGCCGCGCCGCTCATCGCGTAGCGCCGGGACTCGACGGCGATCAGCGCACCCAGGATCGCGGCGATGCCCGCCAGTGCGGCGAGCGGCGGAAGCACGATCGCGAGGGGGAGGACGAGCAGCAGCGCCGCGAGGGCGAGCGGCCGCTCCCGGCTCGTGCTGCCCAGGACGCGCCGCTTGAAGAAGAGGTGGCCGGCCAGGTAGAGGGCCGTGCCGCCGTAGAGCGGCACCGCGTAGAAGGCGCCGAGGCCGGTGCTGTCGCCCGCGTGCGCCAGCACTCCTTCGACGCCGATCGCGGCGACGATGATGCCGGCGACGATCGGGAAGTGGCCGTAGGTGTAGGCCTCGATCGCCAGCCGCATGCGCTCGGCGCCCCTCGCCTCGTGGAAGCGACG
>DATBDM010000056.1:0-13629 GCA_036269915.1 Solirubrobacteraceae bacterium
TCGGCGGCGTCCGGGCGCCATGCGACGCGGCGGGCACGCGCCACGCCTGACGTCGTGGCGCTGCCCGTGCCACCCTTCGTCCGTGCGCCCTTCGCTGTACGACTACGCCGGCGGTGACGCCGCCTTCCTCGCGCTCGCCACCGCGCATCACGCTCGCTGCCTGGCCGACCCCGAGCTCAACCACCCGTTCTCACATCCCGGCCAGCACCCGCTCCACGTCGAGCGTCTCGGCGCCTACTGGGCTGAGGTGATGGGCGGCCCGCCGGTCTACTCGAGCTCCTGCGGCGACCAGTCCCGGCTGCTGCACATGCATGCGCGCAACGGGGACATGACCGACCTCGGCGAGCGCTTCGTGCGCTGCTTCGACGCGGCGATGGACGATGCCGGCCTTCCCGCGGACCCGGAGTTCCGCGCCTGCATGCACGACTACATGCGCTGGGCGGTCGACGACGTCCTGGTCTACTCGCCGAAGGACTCGGTCGTCCCCGCCGGCGCGGCGCTGCCGCGCTGGAGCTGGGACGGCCTGCAGAGCTGAAGCGTCCATACGGCGGCGAGCGCCATCGCGGCCACGGCGATCGCGAACGGCGCGCGCGGCGCGGAGTTCGCCAGCAGGCCCGTCGCCGCGCTGCCCGCCGCGAGGCCCGCGGTCAGGCTGGTGCCGTTCCACGTGAACGCCTCCGTGACCGTCCCGGGCGGCGCCCAGTCGCCGACCAGCGCGGTCGCGGTCGCGAGCGCCGGTGCGATCGGCAGGCTCGCGGCGAAGACCGCGACGCCGAGCCACCACGGCGACGGCGCGACGAGCCACGGCAGCATCAGCAGCGCGAACGCGGCGAGCAGCCACGCGAGGCGGCGAGCCGGACGCTCGGGCGCCGCGGCGCGACTCGCCAGCAGGCCGCCGACGAGGCTCCCGGCGCCCGATGCGGCGAGCACCGGCCCGGCGGCGCTGGGCGCGCCGGCCGCGGCCGTGACGGCCGCGACGCCGATCTCCATCGCCCCGATCGCGAGGCCGAAGAGGGAGATCGCGACGAGCAGCACGCGGACCCGGCCCGCGGCGAGCGGCCCGGCCCAGTGGCGCCGCACCGGCCCGCTCCCGCGCCAGCTGCGCGACTGGCGGCTCGCCGCGAACCACAGCGTCCCGACGAGCACGCAGGTCCCGTTGACGACCAGGGCGAGCCGCAGCGAGACCGAGCCGATCGCGCCGACGATCAGCAGCGGCCCGACGATGTAGACCGCCTCCAGCACCGCCGCCTCGAGCGCGTAGACGGAGGGCAGGAGCGTGCGATCGATGAGCTCGGACCAGAGCGCGCGGGCGGCCGCCGACATCGGCGGCATGCACAGCCCGATCGCGACCGCGCCGGCCAGCAGCAGCGCCGCCGGCGTGCCGCGCGCCGCCGCCGCCAGGGCGACGTGGAGCGCCGCCTGGGCGACGGCGAGCGGGACGAGGATCCAGGTCTGCCCGAACGCGTCGATCAGGCGGCCGAGGGGCGGCGAGGAGAGCGCCAGCGCGAGGGCGAACGCGCCGGACGCGGCCCCGCCGAGCGCGTACGAGCCGGTCAGCTGGTGCACGAAGAGCAGCAGCACGAGCCCGTGCGCCCCCATCGGCAGCCGGGCGATCAGCGAGCTGCCGTACGTGCGCGCCATGCCGGGGGCGCGGAGGACGTCGGCGGGACGGGGAGCGGTGGTCGTGGCCATGCGCGACGGGACCTTGGCAACGGCTCCCGGCGCGGGGCAATAGATTCGCTGGACAGCGAATGATCCGCTTCCACCTCGGCCCCGACGACCTCGCCCGCAGCCGCTTCGCCATCTCGCCGCTCATGGAGTTGCAGATGTCGCTGACGGCGCTGCGCGAGCCCGAGCGCTACGCCATGCACGAGCCGTGGATGGCGCGCGCCCGGCCACGGCTCGAAGGCCTCGATCTCACGCTGCTCGAGACGCTGGTGCCGGCGCGCGGCTGGGTGCCCGACTTCGCGGCGCCGCCCCCGCTCGGGCCGGCGCCCGAGCCCGAGGCCGAGATCGAGCGCGTCCGCCGCTCGGATCCCGAGCTCGTGCGCCACGAGATCAGCTGGATCTGGCGGCGCGAGCTCCCGGACGTGCTGCGCCCGCTCGTCGAGGACACGCCGCGCGCGCTGGACGCGCTCGCACAGGCCATGCGGGAGTACTGGGCGCGGGCGCTAGCGCCCGAGTGGCCCGCCATCCGTCAGACGCTGACGGCCGACATCCGCCGCCGCGGCGGCCATCTCGCCGCCGGCGGGATCCGCGCGGCGCTGTCCGCACTTCACCGCGACGTCAGCCTGAGCGCCGACGAGCGCACGGTCGAGCTCGCCCCCCCGTTCGAGGCGGACGTGCCGCTCGACGGCCGCGGCCTGCTGCTGATCCCGAGCGCGTTCTGGTGGCCGCGCTCGAGCGCGATCCTCGACCCGCCGTGGCAGCCGTGCCTGATCTACGCGCCCGACGGCGTCGGCGCGCTGTGGGAGCCCGACGCGGCCGAGCCCGGGCAGGCGCTGCAGGACCTGCTCGGGCGGGGACGGGCGCACGTGCTCGGCGGGCTCGAGGCGCCGGTGAGCACGACCGAGCTCGCTCGCAGGCTCGGCATGAGCCCGGCGGGCGTCTCCGCGCACCTGCGCGTGCTCGCGCGGGCGAACCTGGCGAGCGCCACGCGAGAGAATCGAACCGTGCTCTACAGCCGCACGCCGCTCGGCGAGGCCCTCTGGCGCGACTGAGCTCCTAGGCTGGTTCGCGTGGCCGGAACCCTGATCGCACGCGATCTGCACAAGGCGCATGGCGCCGCGACGATCCTCGCCGGCGTGTCGGTGACCGTCGCGCCGGGCGAGGTGCTCGGCGTCGTCGGGCCCAACGGCGCCGGCAAGTCGACGCTGCTGCGCCTGCTCGCGGGGCTCGACGCGCCCGACCGCGGGACCGTCCGGCTGACCGCGGGCACGGCCGGTTACCTGCCGCAGGAGCCCGACCGCGCGAGCGGCGAGCGGCTGCAGGACTACCTCGCGCGGCGCACCGGGGTCGCCGCCGCCGACGCGCGCGTGCAGGCCGCGGCCGCGGGGCTGGCCGAGGACGCCGCCGGCGCCGCCGACCGCTATGCCGAGGCGCTGGACTCCTGGCTCGGGCTCGGCGGCGCCGATCTCGAGCCGCGCGCCGAGACGGTCCTGCGCGACCTGGGCCTTGACCCCGCGCTGCTCGACCTCGAGACGGTCGCGCTCTCCGGCGGCCAGGCCGCGCGCGCGTCGCTGGCGGCGATCCTGCTCTCGCGCTTCGACGCGCTGCTGCTCGACGAGCCGACGAACGACCTCGACTTCGACGGCCTCGAGCGGCTCGAGCGCTTCGTCGCGGAGCGGCCGGGCGGCGCGGTGATCGTCTCGCACGACCGCGCCTTCCTCGAGCGCACGGTCACGCGCGTGCTGGAGATCGACGAGATCGCCCACACCGCGTCGGAGTACGGCGGCGGCTGGGCCGGCTACCTCGAGCTGCGCGCGACCGCGGCCCGCCACGCCGAGGAGCGCTACGAGACCTACTCGACGCAGCGCGAGCGGCTCGAGGACCGCGGCCGCCGCCAGCGCCAGTGGTCCGAGACGGGCGTGCGCAAGGCGAAGGCGTCGAGCAACGACGAGCCGGACAAGAGCGTCCGGGCGCACCGCGTCGCGCGCTCGGAGAAGCAGGCGTCGAAGGTGCGCGCGACCGAGAAGGCGATCGAGCGCCTGGACGTGGCCGACAAGCCGTGGCGGCGCTGGGAGCTGCAGCTGCGCTTCGGCGGCGGCGAGCGCTCGGGCGACGTCACCGTGCGGCTCGAGCAGGCGCAGCTGCGCCGCGGCAGCTTCGTGCTCGGCCCGCTCGACCTCGAGCTCGCGTGGAGCGAGCGCGTCGCGCTCGTCGGCCCGAACGGCAGCGGCAAGACGACCTTGGTCGACGGCCTGTTGGGCCACCTGCCGCTCAGCGCGGGCACGCGCTGGGTCGGGCCGGGCGTGCGGATCGGGACCCTCGACCAGGCGCGCCGCGGCTTCGCCGGGCCGGGCGCGCTGCTCGACGCCTTCGTCGCCCAGAGCGGCATGTCCCAGCAGGACGCGCGCTCGCTGCTGGCCAAGTTCGGCCTCGAGCGCGACGCCGTCGCACGCCCGTCGGCCCGCCTCTCCCCCGGCGAGCGCACCCGCGCGAGCCTCGCGCTGCTGATGGCCTCGGGCGCGAACTGGCTCGTGCTCGACGAGCCGACGAACCACCTCGACCTGCCGGCCATCGAGCAGCTCGAGACCGCGCTGGACGCCTACGACGGGACGCTGCTGATCGTCACGCACGACCGGCAGCTGCTCGACGCCGTCGAGCTCGACCGCACGATCGACCTGGCGCCCACCACGTCGATCGGCTAGCGGCCGCCCCGGCGCATATGCTCGGCCGATGACGCGGCTGCCGCGGCCGGTCCGGCGTCTGGTCGAGATCGGTGAATCCCCGTCGGACTCCGAGGAGCTGCGCGTCCGCAAGGCGGTGCTGGTCCTCTCCACGACGCTGATGGCCGGCCTCGCGCTGGTCTGGGTCGCGACGTACGCCCTGCTCGGCCTGTGGGTGTCGGCGGCGATCCCCTTCGCCTACCAGGTCGCGTCGGCCGCGAGCCTCACGTGGTTCTCGCGCACGCATCGCTACGCGCGATTCCGCGACAGCCAGCTGCTGATGAGCCTGCTGCTGCCGTTTGCGCTGCAATGGAGCCTCGGCGGCTTCGAGAACGCCTCGGCGGTCTGCCTGTGGGGCTTCACGTCACCGCTCGGAGCGCTGCTGACCGCCGGCGCGCGCGCCGGAGCCCGCTGGTTCGCCGCGTTCGTCGCGCTCGTGGTGGCCTCGGCCGCGATCGACTCCGCCCTCGCGGCTGACGCGCCCGCGATCCCCGACGGCCTCGTCATCGCGTTCTTCGCGCTCAACGTGCTCGGCGTGGCGACGACGGCGTTCGCGCTGCTGCAGTACTTCATGCGCGAGCGCGAACGAGCGCACGCCGAGTCCGAGCGCCTCCTGCTCAACGTGCTGCCGAGCCCCGTCGCGCGGCGCCTCAAGGCGCACGACGGGATCATCGCCGACCACTGCGACGACGTCACCGTGCTGTTCGCCGACATCGTCGGCTTCACCCCGCTCTCCGAGCGGCTCTCCGCCACCGAGGTCGTCGCCCTGCTCGACCGTGTGTTCGCGGCATGGGACGCGCTCGTCGCCGAGCACGGGCTCGAGAAGATCAAGACGATCGGAGACGCCTACATGGTCGCCGGCGGGGTCCCGCTTGCGCGTGCCGACCACGCCGAGGCGATCGCCGAGCTCGCGCTCGCGATGGGACCTCGCGTCGCCGCGTGCGCGGGCGAGACCGGCGCGGCGCTCGAGGTCCGGATCGGGCTCGACACCGGCCCCGTCGTCGCCGGCGTGATCGGCCGCGCGAAGTTCATCTACGACCTGTGGGGCGACACCGTCAACACCGCGAGTCGCATGGAGTCGCACGCCCTGCCGGGCACGATCCAGGTGACCGAGCGGGCCTACGAGCGGCTGCGCGGTCGCTTCGAGCTGCGCCGGCGCGGCATCGTCGACATCAAGGGCAAGGGCCCGATGGACTGCTACGTGCTGACCGGGCCGCTCCCGCCCGCGGTCAGTCCCGCAGGCCGATCCGGCGGTCGAAGCCGGCCGGTGCGTGGAGGTTGAGCATCCGCACCGGCAGCTCGCGGTCGTTGCGGAAGCCGTGCTCGACGCCCGGCGGCACGAGCACGAACGTGCCCGGCGGCGCCGGGACCGCGTCGCCGCCGAGCAGGAACGTCATCTCGCCCTCGAGGATGTAGAACGCGTCGTCCTCGTCGTGATGGACGTGCGCCTCGAGCTCGCGGCCGGGCGCGATCTCGATGATCCCGAACGTGAAGCGGGGCGTGTCCGCGGTGCGCGCGAGGAACTCGACGTTGCCGAGGCGGTGGCCCTGGCCCGGCGGGATGACGATGGCCTCGTCCGGCACGCGCGGGATCGTCTCACACCGCCGCGTGATCGACCAGCTTCTGGCGCAGCCGCTCGAGCGCCTTGTCGTTGTCGCGCTGCAGCGTCCGGAGCACCCGCGCGGCGACGAAGCGCTCGGGGCCGGTCGGCGCGTCGATCGTGTTGCGAAACGTGACGTGGGTCCCCGTCTCGCCGTTGGGCGCGAGCTCATAGGTGCCGGTCGTCGCCCAGCGGCCGGCGGGGCCGCCGCGGCCGTGCTCGACGATGCGCGTCGGCGTGGACTCGACGACGGTGATCTCCGACTTGCCGCCCTTCACCTTGACCTTGGCGGTGGCGCCGACCCCGCGCGCCGGGCCGGACACCTCCCAGCCCGAGATGTAGTGGTCGGTGAACGACCGGTGGGCGGACAGGTCGTCGAGCAGCTGGTAGACATCGGCGGGGGAGCGGTCGACGTCGATCGTGGAGGTGATGGTCTCTGCGGGCATCGCGGTGGCTCCTTGTATGACACGGTGTCGCACTTTGCGTCGCAAGTCTGCCATCATTCTCCCGCGATGGCAAGCCGACCCGGCGCCGCCCGCCGGCGCAACGCGCAGGTGCGCCGCTCCGAGGCACGCGGCCGGATCGCCGCGGCCACCGAGCGACTGCTCTCCGAACGCCCCTACCGCGAGCTCTCCGTCGACGCGGTGATGAGCCAGGCCGGCCTCTCGCGGACGGTCTTCTATCGCCACTACGACGGGCTGCCCGAGGTCGTGCTCGAGCTGTTCGAGGCGGTCGCCGCAGAGCTCGCCGCCGAGCTCGAGACCGGTGAGCAACGCGAGATCCTCGAGGCGGCCGCGCGCGCCTTCGCGGTGCACGGCCCGCTGATGCGGGCGGTCGACCAGGCGGCGAGCCATGACGCGGTCATCGAGCGTGCCTACCGCACGGTCTCGGACGCCTTCACCGCCCGGATGGCCGAGCAGCTGCAGGAGGGGATGGACGAGGGGCGCGTCCGGCCGGGCGACCCCTACGAGCTGTCCCGCGCGCTCAACCTGATGAACCAGCGCTACCTGCTCGACACCGTCGCCCGCGATCCGGACTTCGACCAGGAGCGCGCCGTGGCGGCGCTGCTCGCGGTCTGGGAGCCGGTCACCGGCGGCTGAGCGCCTTCTCCCCGAAGAAGCTCGCGATCGGGTTGGCGTTGAAGTTGCCGATCGGCTCGTAGCCGCTGTCGCGGTAGATGCGCTCCGCCTGGGGCTGGCGCGGGCCGGTGTCGAGCCGGGCCGTCTCGTAGCCGAGCCGGCGGGCGGCGTCCTCGAGCGCGGCGAGCAGCTCGCGCGCGTGGCCGCGCCCCCGGGCGTCGGGCGCGACGAACATGCGCTTGATCTCGCAGGCGTCGTCGCCGAGTCCCTTGACCCCGCCGCAGCACACCGGCGCACCGTCCTCGGCATAGCCGACGAGGAACGTGCCGCCCGGCGGCCCGAGCTCGCCCGGACCGGCGGCCGGCATCGCCGACGAGTCGATGTCGAGGTCGTCGTAGAGCGCCCGCATCTCCGCGCGCATCGCACCGGCGAGCGACGCGGCCGGCTCGACGTCCATGGCCACGCGACGGAAGGTCAGCGGCATCGCCGACGGCTCAGCCCTTGGGCGGCAGCGACCGCGCGTGCGCGACCCCGCGCTTGACCCATGGCTCGAGCTGGCGCTTGGTCGCCAGGCCCTCGGGGTCGACGCGCAGCCAGCCGTCCATCTCCTTGCCGCGCATGACCATCGGGCGCGTGTGCGGCTTCTCCAGCAGCTGCTCCGTCGCGTCGCGCTCGCAGCTGAGCAGCAGCCCGCCCTCGCGACTCGCCGCGACCGACATGTGCCCGCCGACCAGGAACGCCAGGCCGCCGAACATCTTCTTCTCCGTCACCGGGATGCCGGCCAGCAGCTCACGGATGCGGTTCGCGAGGTCCTCGTCGTATGCCATGCGGCGGATTGTGGCGGGCGCGCGTCAGGGCGACGCGTTGCGCATCTGCTGGGCGTTGCGCTCGACCGTGATGCGGCGCAGCATCAGCTGCTCGCCGCGCTCGACGCCGCCCGGCTCGCCGAGCTGGGCGCGGACCCCGCCGGGACGGCGGCGCAGCTCCGGATGGGTGCGGACGAGCTCGGCCGCGACGTCGGCCGGGACCTCGACGTCGAGGCGGCCGGTCTTGGGCTCCAGGCGCCCGAGCACGCGGTCGTCGCCCGTCGAGCGCATCGTGACGCGGCGGCCGTCGGCCTCCATGCGGATCGTCGGCCAGTTCGACACGCGGCCGAGGAAGGTCGCGGACTCGGGCGTACCGCCCGAGCTGAGGTGCTCGGCCACGCCCGGCCGGTGAGAGCGCCGGAATCTCCTGCTGGCGTTCACGGCCTCAGGCTACATCGCCCGCCCGGGATCCGCCGCCGCTAGCGTCGTCGCGGTGACACAAGGATTCACCCCTCTGCACCGCGGCGGCGAGGGGCCGCCGATGGTGTGTCTCCATGGTTTCACGGACACGTGGCGCACCTGGGAGCTCGTTCTGCCCTCGCTGGAGCGTCACCACGATGTTCTCGCTCTGACACTCGCCGGCCACGCGGGCGGTCCGGAGTTCGACGGCAACGCGTCCGAGCAGGCGGTCGCCGATGCCGTCGAGCGCGCCATGGACCACGCCGGCTTCGCCACCGCGCACCTCGTCGGCAACTCGCTCGGCGGCTATGTGGCGCTGCAGCTCGCCGCCCGTGGCCGCGCGCGCAGCGTGGTCGCGCTCGCCCCCGCGGGCGGCTGGGCCGCCGGCGACGGCGCCGAGCGCCGCGTCCAGGACGGCTTCCTGGACATGCAGGACGCACTGGCGATGGTGGTCGACCACGCCGACGCGATCGTCGCCACCCCCGCGGGCCGCCGCCGTGCCACCGAGCACTTCTCCGTCAACCACGAGCACATCCCGCCCGAGCTGCTCGCCCACCTGATGCGCGGCGCCGCGGCCTGCCCGGCGGTCCACGGCCTGATCGACCACGCCCGGACGTACGGCTGGCACGTCGACGCCGAGCGCATCGACTGCCGGGTGCGGGTCGTCTGGGGCACCGAGGACCGGCTGCTCGAGTGGCCCTCCTCCGCGGCTCGCTACCGCGCCGACTGGCTCCCGCAGGCCGACTGGGTCGTGCTCGACGGCGTCGGCCACTGCCCGCAGCTCGACGTCCCGCTCGAGACGGCGCAGCTGATCCTCGGCTTCACGACCTAGGCGCGCCCGGGATCGCCGAGCGCAGCTCGGCGCGCGAGGAGATCCCGAGCTTCGGGAAGATCCGGTACAGGTGCGAGCTGACGGTGCGATGCGAGAGGTACAGCCGCTCGCCGATCTCGCGGTTGGTCAGCCCCGAGCGCGCCATCTGCGCGATCTGCAGCTCCTGGGGGGTCAGCTGGTCGAGCGCGCCCGGCGCGCGCCGGCGGCTCGTCTCCCCCGAGGCCCGCAGCTCGCCGCGGGCCCGGTCGCCCCACGGGCCGGCGCCGAGCGCGTCGAACGCCTCGCGCGCGGCGCGCAGCGGCACCCGCGACTCCGCGACGCGGCGACGGCGCCGCAGCCACTCGCCGTGGCCGAGCAGCAGCCGGGCGCGCGCGAACGGCCAGCCCGACAGGTCCGCTCCGAGGCTCGCGGCGAAGACCGCGCCGCCCCGCTCGTCCGGCGCCAGCAGCGGACGGGCGAGCAGCAGGCCGACCTCGAGCACGCGCGAGCGCGTCTGTTCCGCCAGCGGCTCGAGCGGACCGATCAGCATCCGCGCCTGCTCGCGATTGCCGCTGCGCAGGGCGGCTTCGGCCAGGTCGCCGACCACCCAGTGGCTCACGAACGGATGGTGGGCCATGTCGGCCGGGTCGAAGATGCGGCGCAGGTGCGCGTAGGCGTCGCCCGGCCGGCCCGATCCCAGGGCCGCCTGCCCGCGCGCGAGCTGCACCAGCGAGAGCATCGGCCCGGCGGCCATCGGCAGGATCACCCGTTCGGCCGCGGCCGCCAGCGCCTCGGAGGTCTCGGCGTCGCCGCGCCGCCCGGCGATCGCCGCCTCGGCCAGGCGCGCGACCTCCGACCAGCGCGGCTGGTCGGTCTCGCGCGCGAGCCGCCCCGCCTCCTCGGCGGCCGGCAGGGCGACGCCCGCGCTGCCCATCAGGATCGCCGCCCAGGCCTGGGTGACGAGCGCGTGCGCGAGCAGCCCGAGCCGGCCCTGCGCGCGCAGCCCGGCGACCGCCGCGTCGCTCAGCCGCAGGCACGTCTCGAAGTCCCCGACCGCCGAGGCCGCCAGGGCGAGCAGGCGCAGCTCCGCGGGGTCGGTGTGCACGCCGGGCTCCAGGCGCCGGAGCACTTCGGCGCCCTGCTGCACCGGCGCGGCCATCGCCAGCACCGCCACGCGCGCCGGATCGTCGGGCCCGACCGGGAGCGCCTCCGCCGCGGCGGCCACCGCGTCGCGGGTCCGCTGCTCCGGGTTGGACCACCAGCAGCGCAGCGCGACCGGGACGAGCGAGGCGAGCGCGCGCTCCGCGTCGCCGTCGGCGCCCATCCCGGCCGCGATGCGGGCCAGGTCGTCGAGGCGCGCGGCGCCGGACCAGACGCGATCGCCGAGCGTCTCGCGCAGCCACTCGAGCCGCTGGCGCTCGCGCGGCCCGAGCTCCAGCGGGGAGACCGCGTCGAGGAGCTCGAGCATCGTGTCGTGGCGGCCGAGCTCGAAGGCGAGCTCGCTCGCGTCCATCAGCCGGGTCGCGCGCAGAGCGGCGTCGTCGCTGAGGCGCGCGGACGCCTCGAGCGCGGCCAGCGCGACCGCGGTGGCGCCGCGGCGCTCGGCGCGCAGCGCGGCGGCCTCGAGCTCGAGCGCCACCGCCCCGTCGGGCCGCAGCAGCGACGCCGCCCGGTGCCAGACGCGGCGGTCGGGCGCGCCGGCCAGCACCACGGCGAGCGCGGCATGCGCGGCGCAGCGCTCGTCGACCGCGGCCGCCTGGTGGATCGCCGAGCGCATCAGCGGGTGGTGGAAGCGCAGCGTCGTCCCGTCGAGGTCGAGCAGGCGCGCCCCGATGGCCGGGACGATCGCGTCGACGCCGAGCTCGTGGCCCGCGAGGATCGAGGCGGCCGCGAGCAACTCGGCGAGCTCGTCGCCGTCGTCGAGCGCGGCGATGAGCACGGCGCCGCGCGTGTCGGGCGGCAGCTCGACGGCGCGCGCGGCAAAGGCCTGCTCGAGCCGCGCGGTGAGCGGCAGCCACTCGGAGCTCTCCGCCCGCGGGCCGTCGAGTCCGAGCGGCAGCTCGACGAGCGCCAGCGGGTTGCCGGCCGCCTCGCGCAGCAGCCGCTCGCGCAGCGAGGGCGAGAGCACCGGCGCGGTCCGGTCCAGGAGCGCCTCCGAGGAGGCGGCGTCGAGGGCGTCGAGGCGCAGTACGGGGAGATCGGGCGCGGTGAACGCGCCGCTCGCGCCGTCGCGCATCACGGCGAGCAGCGCCACGGGCTCGGCGTCGACGCGGCGCGCGACGAAGGCGAGCACGTCGGCGGTCGGGGCATCGAGCCAGTGGGCGTCCTCGACCGCGAGCAGCAGCGGCGTCCCGGCCGCGACGTCGGCGAGCATGTTCAGCGCCGCGAGAGCGGTCATGAACGGGTCGGGCGGGTCGGACTCGGCCATGCCGAACGCGGTCAATAGCGCGTCGCGCTGGCGCGCGGGCAGCGCGTCGGCCGCGCCGAGCACCGGCAGCAGGAGCTGGTGCAGACCCGCGAACGGGAGCCGCGCCTCCGACTGGACGCCGGTGGCGCGCAGCACGCGCAGGCCGCGGTCGTGCGCCATCGCGACCGCCCGCCCCAGCAGCGCCGACTTGCCGATCCCCGGATCGCCGACGACGACGAGCGCGCCGCCGCCGGCGGCGTTCAGATTCAGCAGCGCCGCGACCGCGCGAAGCTCGAGGTCGCGGCCGACGAGGGTCATCGCCGCGCGTCGTCGAGCGCCGCGGCGACGCTCGCCGCGAGGCCCTCGCAGACCCGCAACTCGCGCGCGCCGACCTCCGGCCGGGCCTCCCGCGCCATCCAGCAGAGGACGAACAACCGCTCGCCCGCCGGGACCGGGACGCCGATGTAGGCGCCGATCCGCAGCGCGCGGACCATCGGCAGCCCGCCGACGACCGGATCGGCGACGACGTCGGCGATCACCGGCCCGACGTGGCCGTCGAGCAGCCGCTTGCAGATCGTCTCGTCGAGCGGCGCGGAGGTGCCGGGCGCGATCTGCCCGTCACCTCCCGCCGACACCGCCATCCGCACGACCTCGCGGTCGTCGACGATCTCCGAGACGACCGCGAAATCGCCGTGCAGCTGGCCGAGCAGCATTCGCAGCGCGGCGCGCAGGGTCGGGCCGCCGACCGGCGCGGCGGGCGTCGCGGGGCCCGCCCGCGCCCGCAGCTCAATGCCGCAGTTCGGGCAGTCACCGCGCGTGACGACGAACGTCGGCGTCTCGCAATCGGGGCAGACGAGATACGGCACGTGAGGGCAAAGCTCATCATGTACGCGCGCCGCGCGCCAGTCGGCGCCCGCACTATCCTCCGAGATCTTCGAAGATCTCGGATCCGACCTCCAGGAGCACCATGGCCACCACGACGCCCGACACCGCCATCAAGCCGCAGGACTTCCTCGCGATCGACAAGCTGCTGAGCGACGAGGAGAAGTTGATCCGCGACACGGTGCGGTCGTTCGTCGCCGACAAGGTGACGCCGTACGTCGGCGAGTGGTTCGAGGAGGCGCGGATCCCGCGGGAGCTGGCCTCGGAGATCGGCAAGCTCGGGCTGCTCGGCATGCACCTCGAGGGCTACGGCTGCGCCGGCGCCAGCGCCACCGCGTACGGGCTCGCCTGCATGGAGCTCGAGGCCGGCGACTCCGGGGTGCGCAGCCTCGTCTCCGTCCAGGGCTCGCTGGCGATGTTCGCGATCCACCGCTGGGGCTCGGAGGAGCAGAAGCAGCAGTGGCTGCCGCAGATGGCCGCGGGCGACGCGATCGGCTGCTTCGGGCTGACCGAGCCGGACTCGGGTTCGGACCCCGGGTCGATGCGGACGAAGGCGCGCCGTGACGGCGACGACTGGATCCTGCACGGCTCGAAGATGTGGATCACCAACGGCTCGATCGCCGACGTCGCCGTGGTCTGGGCGGGGACCGACGAGGGCGTGCGCGGCTTCCTGGTCGCGCGCGACACGCCGGGCTTCACGACGCAGGACATCCACCAGAAGCTCTCGCTGCGCGCGTCGGTCACCTCCGAGTTGCTGCTCGACGACGTGCGACTGCCCGCCGACGCGATGCTGCCCGAGGCCACCTCGCTGCGCGGCCCGCTGTCGTGCCTCAACGAGGCCCGCTACGGGATCGTCTGGGGCGCCGCCGGCGCCGCCCGCGCCTGTTATGAATCGGCGCTCTCCTACAGCCAGGAGCGGATCCAGTTCGACAAGCCGATCGCCTCCTTCCAGATCCAGCAGCAGAAGCTGGCGACGATGGCGCTGGAGGTCAACCGGGCGACGCTCCTGGCGCTGCACCTGGGACGGATGAAGGACGAGGGCACGCTGCGTTCCGAGCACGTCAGCATGGGCAAGCTCGGCAACGTCAACGCCGCCCTGGACGTCGCCCGCAACGCCCGCCAGGTGCTCGGTGCCAACGGCGTGACGCTCGAGTATCCGGTGATCCGGCACATGAACAACCTCGAGTCGGTCCTCAC
>DATBDM010000057.1:0-15117 GCA_036269915.1 Solirubrobacteraceae bacterium
GCCGAGCGTCGTCAGCGCCATCCCCTCCGTGCGCGTGTGCGCCTCGCCCTCGAGGTCGGGCATCGCGAGCGCGAGCAGGAACATCACCGGGATGAAGGCCACGAGCGCGAGCAGCACCTGGTGCTCGCCGCCCGCCTGCGCCGCCGCGGCCAGCCCGGCGAGCCCGATGAAGCCGGCGAGCTTGACCGGCCGCAGCCGCTCGTACATGCGAAACAGCTCGTGCAGGCAGATCCACCCGAGCGCCAGCACTCCGAGCGCGAAGACCCAGCCGCCCGCGGCGACGATCACGATCGCGAAGACGATCGCCGGGATCGCGACGAGCACGCGGCGCAGCAGGTCGCCGCCGCGCGGCGGGCGCGGCTCGCGGGCGTTGCGAGACGCCTGCGCCGGCCTCGCCCGGCGGCGCGGGCGCGCGCGCTCGGCCATCAGCGGCCGCCGAACCGGCGGCGGCGCGCGTCGTACTCCCGCAGCGCGGCCTCGAAGTCGTCACGGGAGAAGTCCGGCCACAGGACCTCGGTGAAGTACAGCTCGGAGTAGGCGGACTGCCACATGAGGTAGTTCGACAGGCGCTGCTCGCCGCTCGTGCGGATGATCAGGTCGGGATCGTGCATGTCGGGCGCGTAGAGATGCTGCCGGAACTCATCCTCGGTGGCCCCGGTGAAGGTTCGCGCCGCGTCGACGATCTCCGCCCGGCCGCCGTAGTTGAAGGCCACGAAGAGCGTGATCCGATCGTTCTCCGCCGTGTGGCGCTCGGCCCACTCCATCTGCTCGACCAGCTCCTCGTCGACGCCCTCGCGGCGGCCGAGGAAGCGCATCCGCACGCCCTGCTCGTGCAGCTCGGGCGTCTCGGCGAGGATCCGCTGGGAGAACATCGCCATCAGCGCCCCGACCTCCTCGGGCGAGCGGTTCCAGTTCTCGGTCGAGAACGAGTACACGGTCAGCTCGCGGATGCCCAGGTCGACGGCGTCGCGGAGCCGGGACTTGACCGTGTCCGCTCCCGCCTGATGCCCCTCCTCGACCGACTTGTCGCGGCCCTTGGCCCAGCGGCCGTTGCCATCCGTGATGATGGCGACGTAGGTGGCGCTCACACCTCGAGGATCTCTTCTTCCTTGCTCTTGACGAGCGCGTCGAGCTCGGCGACCTTGGCGTCGGTGAGCTTCTGCAGCGCGTCCTCGGCGCGGTGCTCGTCGTCGGAGCCCGCCTCGCCGGCGTCGCGCAGCTCGCGCAGGTCGTGCATCACGTCGCGGCGGATGTTGCGGATGCCGACCTTGCCCTCCTCGGCGAGGCCGCGGACGACCTTGACGAGCTGCTTGCGGCGCTCCTCGGTGAGCTCCGGGACCTGCAGGCGCACGATCTGTCCGTCGTTGTTCGGCGTCAGGCCGATGTCGGATTCCTGGATCGCGCGCTCGATCGCCTTGATCGAGTTCTTGTCGTAGGGCTGGACGGTCAGCAGCCGCGCCTCGGGCGCGGAGATCGTCGCGAGCTGCTTGAGCGGCGTCATCGCGCCGTAGTAGTCGACCATGATGCGGTCGAGCAGCGCCGGGCTCGCCCGCCCGGTGCGCACGGAGCCGAACTTGCCGCGCGTCGCGTCGACCGAGCGCGCCATGTGATCGCGCGCGTCGTCGAGGAGATCGTCGATCATGCTCATGCCGTCGTCACCAGGGTTCCCACGCGTTCGCCGGACACTATCCGGTCGATGTTCCCCTCGTCATCCATGTTGAAGACGTAGATCGGGAGCCCGTTGTCCATGCACAGCGAGAGCGCGGTGGAGTCCATGACCTTGAGCCCGCGCTGCAGCGCCTCGCGCGCCGAGATCTCGGGGATGAACTCCGCGTCGGGGTCCTTGTTGGGGTCCGCCGTGTAGATGCCCTCGGTGCCGTTCTTGGCCATCAGGATCGCCTCCGCGTGCATCTCGAGCGCGCGCAGGGCGGCCGCGGTGTCGGAGGTGAAGAACGGGTTGCCGGTGCCGGCCGCGAAGATGACGATGCGGCCCTTCTCGAGGTGGCGCATCGCGCGGCGGCGGATGTAGGGCTCGGCGACCTCGGAGATCGTGATCGCCGACTGGACCCGCGTGTGCACTCCCAGGTGCTCCAGCGCGTCCTGCAGCGTCAGCGCGTTGAGGACGATCGCGAGCATCCCCATGTAGTCGCCGGTGGCACGGTCCATGCCCTGGGCCGCGGCCTCGAGGCCGCGGTAGATGTTGCCGGCGCCGAGCACGACCGCGACCTCGACGCCGCGGTCGTGCACCGCCTTGAGCTGCTGGGCGATGGCCTGGACGGTGGCGGGATCGGTGCCGAAGTCCAGGTCGCCCATCAGGGCCTCACCCGACAGCTTGATGAGGACCCGCTTGAATACGGTCCCGCCCGCCCCCGGGGTGGAGCTCACGCACCCACCGCGAAGCGGGCGAAGCGGCGGATGACGACGTTCTCGCCCGTCGTGCCCGACAGCTCGGCGCGGATCTGCTCGATCGTCTTGCCCTCGTACTTGTCGCCGTTGACGTGCTCCTGGTGCAGGAGGACGGTCTCCTCCATCCACTTGCGGAGCTTGCCCTCGGCGATCTTGGCGCGGACGTTCTCGGGCTTGTCGGAGGCCTGCTGCTCGAACACGCGCAGCTCGGCCTGCTTGTCGGCCTCGGGAATCTCGTCCTCGGACACGTAGCGGGTCGTCGGCGAGGCGGCGATGTGCAGCGCGATGTCGCGGGCGAAGCCCACGAAGTCCTCGTTGCGCGCGACGAAGTCGGTGTTGCAGTCGACCTCGACGAGCACGCCGACCTTGCCGTTGCCGTGGATGTAGGAGGCGACGGTGCCCTCGGTGGCCTCGCGGCCGCCCATCTTGAGCGCCTTGTCGCCCAGCCGGACGCGCAGCAGCTCGACGGCCGCCTCGACGTCACCGCCCGTCTCGTTGAGGGCGTTCTTGCAATCCATCATGCCCGCGCCGGTCTGGTCGCGGAGCTCCTTGACCTGCTTGGCGGAGATGACCGTGCTCACTTCGAATCCTTTGCGTTCGTCTCGTTCTCGTTCTCGGCGGCTGCGTCATCGTCGGAGTTGGCGACGGCGCCCTCGACGGCGCCGGCCGCGGCGGCGGCGGCCTTGGCGACGCCCTTCAGCGGGCCGGGAGCGTTCTCGGCGACCGATTCCGCGGCGGACTCCGCGATGCCGGCGGCGCCGGCCGCGACGTCCTGCGCGGTGTCGACGGCCTCGTTGGCGGCGTCCTGCGCGCGGTCGACGATGCCCTCGTCGGCGCTCGCGCCGGCCTCGGGCTCCGGGGTCGCCTCCGCAGCGGGAGCCTCCGTCTCCGCGCCGGCGGCCTCGGCCTCGACGGCCTCGACCGTCTCGGCGCCCTCGGCGGCCTGCGCCTCGGCGGCGGGCTCGTCGGCGGGCGCCTCGGCCTCGGCCTCCTTGGCGACCTCGCTCGGGCCGGGCTCGGCCGCGGCGGTCGCCTTGGGCTTGCGCGTGCGCTGGCGCGCCTTGGTGGCGGCCGGCGTCTTCGCCTCGCCCTCCGGCGCAGCGGCCTCGGGGCCGCGCTCGCGGTCGTCGCCGGGGGCGGAGTCCTGGCGCTCGCGCGTCGGGGCGCCCGGGCGCCCACCCGCGGGGGCGGCGGGCTCGTCGGCGGCCTGGGCGGCGGCCGCGGCCTCGGCGGAGCCGGTGCCCTCCGGCTCGCGGCCCGCGGCCTTCTCGACGGCGTCGGCGACGGCGGCCTCGGCGGCGTCACGCGGCTGGCCCTCCCCGCCCTGCGTGAGCGCCTGGGCCGCGGCGAGCGCCTCGGCCTCCTTGCGAGCCTCCTCCTCGGCCTCGCGGCGGGCCTTCTCCTCGGCCTCCTTGCGCGCCTGCTCCTCGGCCTGGCGGCGGGACTCCTCCTCCTCGGCGCGGAAGCGCGCGCGGCCCTCGCCGATGGTCTCGCCGATCGCGCGCGTGATGATGTTGCAGGCCTTCATCGCGTCGTCGTTGCCCGGGATCACGTAGGCGATGCCGTCCGGATCGCAGTTGGTGTCGACGAGGCCGATGACCGGGATGCGCAGGCGCTGCGCCTCGCGGACGGCGATCTCCTCGGTCTTGAGGTCGACGACGAACATCGCGTCGGGGACGCGCTGCATGTTCTTGACGCCGCCGAGGTTCGCGCGCAGCTTCTCGAGGTCCGCCTGGGCGGACAGGCGCTCGCGGGTCGGCAGCAGTGCGAGCTGGCCGTCCGCCTCGTAGCGCTCGAGGTCGTGCAGACGCTTGATCCGGTTGGAGATCGTCTGGAAGTTCGTGAGCAGCCCGCCGAGCCAGCGGTGGTTCACGTACGGCTGGCCGGCGTCCTCGGCGATCTCCTTGATGCCGTCGCGGGCCTGCTTCTTGGTGCCGACGAACAGCACCGTGCCGCCGCGGCGCGCGATCTGGTCGGCGAACTGCTGCGCCTGGGCCAGCAGCGCCTCGGTCTTGAGGAGGTCGATCAGGTAGATGCCGGCCCGCTCGTCGAAGATGAAGCGGCGCATCTTGGGGTTCCAGCGCCGGGTCTGATGACCGAAGTGGACGCCGGCTTCCAGCAGCTCTCGAATGCCAACCTGGGTGGGCACGTGGGTTCTCCCTTGGTTACGTGGTGCAAAGTGCCCGGACGTGAGGGTCGCGCGGACCCGGCGCTCCATCTGGGTGCGCCGGGCAGGGCCCGCGGCCTCGGTGGCCTTGTTTGGCAGGCCACCGTCCGGGGTTGAGGAAACGATTCGCCTCTCAGTTTAGGCAAGTTTCCATGCAGGCCCCCGTTTTGGCCTCTGCCCGCCCCCCGGTCCTCCCTTCCCCTACCTCCGGTGGTCCGGGTGGGCGGGCGTTTCGAGGGTCGCGCGCAGCGTCAGACGTCGACCCGCGCCAGCGCCGCCACGAGGTCCTCGGGCAGCGGGGAGCGGATGTCGAGCGGCTCACCGGTCACCGGATGCGCGAAGGCCAGGTGCTCGGCGTGCAGGAACTGGCGCCGGAGGCCGAAGAGTCCCGCGGTGCCGTACTCGGGGTCGCCGGCCACGGGCGCGCCGATCGCGAGCAGGTGGGCGCGGATCTGGTGCGTGCGGCCGGTCTCGAGCCGGACGCGCAGAAGCGTCGCCTCCGGGAAGGTCCGCTCGGTCTCGAAGTGGGTGATCGCGTCGCGGGCCTCGTCGGTCTCCGTCGAGCGCCGGGTGCGGACGCGGCGGTCGCGGCCGAGCGGCGCGTCGATCGTGCCGGCGCGCGCGGCCGGGCGGCCCTCGACCAGCGCGAGGTACTCGCGCTGGATTTGCCGGACGCGCAGCATCCGCTGCAGCTCCGCGTGGACGGCTTCGGAGCGCGCGAGCACGAGCAGGCCACTCGTGTCGCGGTCGAGCCGGTGCACGACGCCCGGGCGCTCCGGGTCCGGTCCCCCGGCGACGCGGCCCGCCAGCGCCTGCACGAGCGTCCCCGTCCGGTGCCCGCGCGCCGGATGGACGACGACCCCCGCCGGCTTGTCCACCACGATCAGGTGCTCGTCCTCCCAGGCGATCGAGAAGGGCGCGGGAGGCGCCTGTGGCTCTGACACCGCCTCGAGCGCCTGGTAGGCGATCCGCTCCCCGCCCGCGAGCACGAAGCGCTTCGGGCGCGGCCGGCCGTCGACCGTCACGAGTCCTGCCTCGATCAGCTTCTGGGCCGCGGCGCGCGACCCCGCGACCGCGGCGAGCACGACGTCCAGGCGCTCGCCGGCGTCGCCGGGCGCGACGACGAGCTCGGACTCAGGCCGTGCGGGCATGGCGCGGCGGCCCTTCGAGCACGTAGACGAGCGCGATCACCCCGACCGTGATCGCCACGTCGGCGAGGTTGAACGCGGGCCAGTGCGGGAGCTTGACGAAGTCGGTGACCGCTCCCGCACGCAGCCGGTCGATCAGGTTGCCGGCCGCGCCGCCGATGAGCAGGCCGACCGGCAGCCAGGCCAGCGGCCGCCGCAGGTGGGTGGCGAAGAAGACCAGCAGCGCGCTCAGCGCGACGACGCCGATGACGATCAGCAGCCAGCCGCCGCCGGAGAAGAAGCCGAAGGCGACGCCGTCGTTGAGCACGTGCTCGAGGTGCACGCCGGGGATCAGGTCGACGCGGCCGCCGATGGCGATCTCAGAGCGCACCAGCGCCTTGACGGACTGGTCGAGCGCCACGGTCACCGCCGCTACGAGCGCCGCGCGGCCGATCGCCGCGGCAGCGGTCACGGGGCGATGAGGCCGACGATGAGCCGGCTCACGAGCTGCAGCACGAGCAGCGCGATGATCGGGCTCAGGTCGAACGGGCCGAACTGCAGCCCGAGCCGGCGGAAGATGCGCAGGAACGGCTCCGTCACGTCGCGCAGGAAGTCCATGATCGCGTTCACCGGTCGCGAGTACGGCACCCGCAGCCCGAGCGAGAACACGAGCGACATCACGATGTAGGCCAGCACGCACAGCGTGTAGACCCAGAAGAGGGCAGAGACGAAGTCGGCGATGTCCTGGCGGACCTGCATCAGCCGCCCACCACGTCGTCCATCGCGTCGTGCAGCGCGGCGCGCACGCCGCCGCGCTCGAGCGCCGCGAGCCCGCGGGCGGTCGAGCCACCCGGCGAGGTGACCGCGCGGCGCACGGCCAGCGTGTCGCCGGCGTTGGCGGCGAGCAGCTCAGCCGCTCCGGCCATCGTCTCCGTCACGAGCTTGGCCGCCGTCGCGGGCGGCACGCCCCGGCGGATGGCGGCCTCGATGTGCGCCTCGGCGAACAGCGCCCAGTACGCGGGACCGACGCCCGAGCAGGCGCCCGCGACGTTCATCAGCCGCTCGGGCACGTCGACGATCGTCCCCAGGCGACCGAAATGCACCCGGATGCGCTCGAGCACGGCGCCGTCGATATCGGCATCCGGCTCGGCGAAGACGAGGACGCCGCGGCGGACCTCGACGGGCGTGTTCGGCTCGACGCGGACCACGGTCGCGCCGCCCCAGGCATCGCGGACCTGCGCCTGCGTCGAGCCGCCGAGGACCGACACGATCGGCGTGTCCGGACCGGCTGCGTCCCCGGCGTCGCGAGCCACGTCGTCGAGCTGGTAGGGCTTGTGGGCGAGGACCACGAGATCCGCGCGCTCGACCAACTCGCGGTTGGAGCCGACGACCTCGCCGCCGAGCTCCTCGACCAGCGCGGCGGCGCGTCCGGAGCCGCTGTCCGTGGCCAGCACGGGCTCACCCCAGCCCCGCGCCAGCGCGCGTGCCATGTTCCCCGATCCGATGAAGCCGACCAGCATGAGGGCTCGCAGAATACGAGCCCTGCCTCAGCTCTGGTTGAAGAAGCCCTTCTCGATCAGCCGCGCGCGCTCCTCCGCGGAGACCTCGACGTTGCGCGGGGTGAGCAGGAAGACCTTGTCGGCGATGCGCTGCATGCCACCGTCGAGCGCGTAGGTGAGGCCCGACGCGAAGTCGATCAGGCGCTTGGAGAGGTCGGTGTCGGACCCCTGCAGGTTGAGGATCACCGGGATCGTGTCCTTGAACTTGTCGGCGACGTCCTGCGCGTCGTTGAACGACTTGGGGATGACGAGATGCACGCGGACCCCTTCGGCGCGGCCGTTGCCGCCCCTGCCCGCTGCGACCGAACCACCGCCGACCGGCCGCAGCACGGTCGTGCGCCGCTCGGCCGGGCTGTCGTCGGCGAAGATGTCGTCGATCTCGTCGCGGCGGCGGCGCGGGGAGGAGAGCCGGCGGACGTTGGGACGCTCGCGGTAGCGGCTCTCGATCTCCTCCTCCGGCTCGCGGACGTCGACGTCATCCTCGTCGTCGTACGCGTCGCGGTCCTCGGCCAAGCCGAAGTAGACGAGGGTGCGGTGCCAGGTATCTCGAAAGGCCATGCGTGGTGATCGTTCGTGCTGCAGGGCATCTTCCCTGCAAGCACCCAGTCTACGCGTCCGCGGCCTGCTCGCCTCGGCGTACGGCCCGGACGACGAGTGCCAGGGTCGCCAGCAGGGAGATCGTGGCCAGCCCGGCCTGGACGCCGAGCACGCCCTCGTCGGTCCAGTACACGTCCTCGAGCGCGACCAGCAGGGCGGCCTCGTCGAGCACGAGCGCGGCGCCCGCGCCGAACGGGAACGCGAGCCATTGGTCCGTGCCCTCGTGCCGAACGGCGATCGACGCCCCGCCCGCCAGCAGGCTCAGGCCGATCCCGGGGACGAAGTGGTGGACGTGCCTGGAGCCGACGTGCATGTTGCGCAGCGGCCCGATCTCGGCCCGGATCAGCGCCGTGACTGCGCGCGCGATGCCGAACGTCCCGACGAACGAGAGGAAGAGGTTCATCAGGGCGGTCTCGTTGGCGGTGCCGCTGCGGTAGCCCTCGCGAAGGGTCGCGACGGCCGAGCGGGGACCGCGCCGGCGTGCCAGCGCGAGCAGCTCGCCGCCGATCAGCGCGGTGCTCGCGGTGGCCGCCGCGCCGGCGAGCCGGAACGTGCGCCGGCGGACGTCGCGCCGGCGCTGTCGCGGAGTCCGGCGCACCGCCCTATCGCCGCAGCAGCGCCCGCGCGCCGGCGAGCGCCGAGACGCAGAGCATCAGCGGGATCGGCAGGCAGCAGCCCGAGACGCTGACGCGCGATCCGCCGCGCGTGCGCGTCGAGTAGTGCGGGAACGGGAACAGCCCGCCGCGGCTCTGCGGCCGCCCGTAGCCGTAGCCGCGCCGGCGGCGGCGACCGCCTCCGAACAGTCGCGAGAGGAGCCAGGTGCGGGCGAGCCAGGACAGCAGGGGCATCAGCCCGCGCTACCCCGCGGGCCTCGGCGGGAATCCGCTACGCGAACAGCGTCGAGCCGACGCGCACGATCGTGGCGCCCTCCTCGACCGCGACCGCGTAGTCCTGCGAGGTGCCCATCGAGAGCTCGCTCAGGCCGTGCTCGGTGGCGAGCTCGCGCAGGCGCGCGAACGCCGGGCGGCTCGCCTCGGGCTCGGCGGCGAACGGCGGCATCGTCATCAGCCCGGCGACGCGAACCGGGGAGCGGGCGATGAAGTCGCCGAGCTCTGCCGGGGCGATGCCGGCCTTGGCGTCGTCGCCCGCGACGTTGACCTCGACCAGGATCTCGGTGTCCGGCGTGCCGTGGCGCTCGAGCTGGCGCAGCGCGGAGTCCGACGCGACGGACTGGATCAGCTCGACGTGCGGGAGGATCTGCTTGACCTTGCGGCTCTGCAGCTGGCCGATGAAGTGCCAGGTGAACGCGCCCTCCCAGGCATTGGCCTTGGCCTCGAGGTCCTGTGCCCGGTTCTCGCCGAGCAGCGTCAGGCCGGCCTCGGCGAGCACGCCGAGCTCCTCGAGCGGAACGTACTTGACCGCCGCCAGCAACCGCACGTCCGCGGGATCGCGGCCCGACAGCGCCGCCGCGACGGCGATCTCCTCGCGGACCCGCTCCGCGTTCGCGCGCACGCGCGCCGCGTCGAGGCCGTAGATCAGATTCGCCATACGAGCCCCGCCTGGCGCCCGGTCACGCCGCGATCGCGGCGATGGGAGAAGAACAGCTCCGGGTGGCAGATCGTGCACAGACCGACGTCGTGCACCGCCGCCACGCCGGCCGCCTCGAGCCGGCGGCGGGCGATCACCGCGAGGTCGAGGTTGCGCGCGCCGACGCGGGCCCCGTCGCCGGCGAAGGCGGCGTGGACCTCCTCGCCGGTCTCGTAGCAGCAGCCGCGCGCGCCCGGACCGATCAGCGCGGTGATCTCGCCCATGCCGCCGACCTCGCGCAGCGCGGCGACGCCCCCCGCGATCACGCCGCCCGCCAGCCCGCGCCAGCCGGCGTGGACGGCCGCGACCGCCCCGTCGGCGGCCATGAGCACGGGCAGGCAGTCGGCGACGAAGACGAGCGCCGGATGGCCGGCCAGCGCGGTCGCCTGCCCGTCCTCGTCGGTCACGGTGCGATCGGGCGCCGGCGGCGTCCGCACGCGCCGGACGTCGGCGCCGTGGACCTGGTGGCCGTAGAGCAGGCGGTCGGGCGCGGCACCTGCCGCCGCGGCGAGGCGCGCACGGTTCTCGGCGAGGGCGTCCGGGGCGTCCTCGGTCATGCGGCCGAGGTTGAGCGAGTCGTACGGCGGGGCGGACACCCCGCCGCGGCGGGTCGCGAACAGCGCGCGGGCGCCCGGCAGCGCCGCCCCGACATGCTCACCCTGCCAGCGGAAGGGGGCGGGAAGGGTGGTCGCGACGGCCATCGCCACACCCTAGGCGAGAGCCGCCGCCAGCTGCCGCTCGCGGTCGGGAGCCTCGCCGCGCAGATGGGCGCGCATCGCGGCGTCCAGACCCGCGCCGACCGCGGGGCCCCGCAGCCCGGCGGCGACGAGGTCGTCCCCGGTGATGGCGAGCCGGCGGGTGCGCAGGTCCTCGAGCCAGCGGCGCGCGGCGGCCTCCTCCCCCGCGGCGCCGGCGACCGCGACGGCCTCGGGGGCCGCGCGCCGCAGCGCGCTCCACAGCTCCTGGTCGGACGCGGCGCGCAGCGGGGGCGCGGCCGCCGCGGCGAGCACGACGTCGCGCTCGGCCGCACCGAAGGCGAGCCGCTCGAGCGCGGCGGCCAGCTCGTCGCCCGGGACCTCGCGCAGCGTCGCGGCGAGCGCCGCGAGGTCGGGGCGCGCGTCGGCGGGGGTCAGCGCCGCCGCGCGCGCCACCAGCGCGGGCTCCGCGTGGAACGCGGGATGCAGGACCGCCGCGCCCAGTCCGTGCCGCGCCAGCGCCTCGAGCGCCGCGGGCTGCGGCTCGCCGGCGAGCCGGCGCAGCTCCTCTCCCAGCCGCTCGCCGGACACCGTCGCGACCGCGCCGTCCGCCACCGCGGCGGCGAGCAGCGCATCCGTCGCCGGGTCCGGCGCGAAGCCGAGACGGCCGGCGTAGCGCGCGAGGCGCAGCATCCGCGTCGGGTCGTCGGCGAACGAGCGTTCGTGCAGGACCCGCAGCACGCGCGCGTCGAGGTCCTCGCGCGCGCCCGGCCACGCCGTCAGCGCGCCGTCGGGCAGGCGCAGGGCGATCGCGTTGACGGTCAGATCGCGCCGCGCGAGGTCCTGCCGCACCGTGGCGCCGAGCCGGACCTCGGGCAGCGCGCCCGGCGCCGGATAGCGCTCGGTCCGCGCCGAGGCGAGGTCGAACGTCGCCTCCGGCGCGTGGACCGTTGCCGTCCCGAAGCGCTCGTGGACGACGACCCGGCCGCCGAGCCGCTCCGCGGCGCGTTCGGCGACGGCCGCGGCATCGCCCTCGACGACGAGGTCGAGCTCGTGCGGATCCGCACCAAGGAGCGCGTCGCGGACCGCGCCGCCCACGACGTGCACCCCCGACTCGCCCGCCAGGGCGCGCAGCGCGGGATGCGGGCCGAGCGCGTCGATCAGGTCCGGTCTGGGACTCACGAGGGTCATCATGCCCTGCGGCTACTCTCTTGCGCCATGTCGCCCGAGCGCCATCCCCGGCGTCGGCGGCGGATCCTCATCGGGATCGCTGCGCTGATCGTCGTCCTGGTCGGCGCCGGCGCCGTCTACGCCCTGACCCGCGGCGGGGACGTCAACAACCCCGACGTGGAGTTCCACGCCGAACCGACGCAGACGCCCGTACCGGAATCCACCCCCGAGCCCAAGAAGAAGGGCAAGCGGGTCGATCCGCTGGCGAGGTTCGTCTGGCCGGACTACGGCTACACGAAGGACCGCCGGCGCTACCTGCCGGCCTCCTTCAAGGTCCGCCCGCCGTTCCGGCGCGTCTGGTCGCGGGTCGACACCTCGCTGCTCGAGTTCACGCCGATCCTCGTCGGCCCCCGGCTCTACCAGGTCAACAACCAGGGCTACGTCGAGGCGCTCACCAAGGCCAAGGGCAAGATGATCTGGCGCAAGAAGCTCGGCACGCTCGCCGCCTCCTCGCCGGGCCTGGGCGGGGGGCGCATCTACGTCTCCTTCCTCACCCGCCCGGGCAGCTCCGGCGGCCTCGTCGCGGCGATGCGCCCGCGCGACGGCAAGGTGCTGTGGAAGCGTCCTCTCCCGTCGCGCACGGAGTCCTCGCCGCTGTACCTCAACGGGACCGTCTACTTCGGCTCCGAGGGCGGGACGATCTACGCGGTCAACGCGAAGAACGGCAAGACGCGCTGGACCTACCAGGCCGGCGGCGCAGTCAAGGCTGCGCTCTCCTACTCGAGCGGCAACCTCTACTTCGGAGACTACGGCGGCCGCGTCTACGCAGTCCGCGCCCGCGACGGGCACCTCGTCTGGCGCACGACGACCCACGGCTCGCATTTCGGTCTGGGCAGCGGCAACTTCTACTCGACGCCGACGATCGCCTTCGGGCGCGTCTACATCGGCAACACCGACGGCTCGATGTACTCCTTCGCCGCCGATTCCGGCAGGCTCGCGTGGTCGAAGGGCACCGGCTCCTACGTGTACGCCTCGCCCGGCGTGGCGCAGGTCCCGGGCGGCCAGCCGACGGTCTACTTCGGCTCCTACGACGGCAACTTCTACGCCGTCGACGCCCGCAGCGGCGCCACGCGCTGGAGCTTCCACTCCGGCGGGCGGATCTCCGGCGCGCCGACGATCGTGGGCAACATCGTGTACTTCTCGGACTCCGGGATGCGGACCACGACGGCGCTCAACGCCGTCTCCGGTCGCAAGGTGTGGCAGTTCCACAAGGGGGCGTTCAACCCCGTCATCTCCGACGGCCGGACGATCTTCCTCACGGGCCACAGCACCCAGTACGCGTTGCGCCCAAAAGGGGTTAAGGCCAAGGCGGTCCTGAAGCCCACCACGGTGCGGGAGGCCAAGCAGCGCCAGCGCGCGCACCGGCGCAAGGCCGCACGGGCCGGCAAGAAGGGCTGAGGTGGAGCGGCGGCCGGTCGCGGGGCGCGAGGCGGGCGCGATCGGCCTCGGCTGCATGCCGATCTCGTGGGCCTACGGGCCCGGCGAGGGCGACGGGACGCGGGTCATCGAGCGCGCGCTCGACCGCGGCGCGACGCTCCTCGACACCGCCGACGTCTACGGGTTGGGCGAGAACGAGCGCATCGTCGGGCGGGCGGTCGGGGGCCGCCGCGACGAGGCCGTGCTCGCGACGAAGTGCGGGCTGACCGTCGAGGACGTGGCGACCTACCGGCTCGGACGGGACGCCCGCCCGGAGATGGTGCGCGCGGCGATCGACGGCTCGCTCGAGCGGCTCGGCACCGATCGCGTCGACCTCTGGTACCTGCACCGCGTCGATCCCGGCGTGCCGGTCGAGGAGACCGTCGGCGCGATGGCGGAGGCGGTCGCCGCCGGCAAGGCGCTGGCGCTCGGGCTCTCCGAGGTCGACGTGCCGACGCTCGAGCGCGCGATGGCGGTCCACCCGATCGCGGCCGTGCAGTCCGAGCTGTCGCTGTGGACGCGCGACGCGCTCGCCGACGTCGTCCCGTTCTGCGCCGAGCACGGAATCGCGTTCGTGCCCTTCTCCCCGCTCGGCCGCGGCTTCTTGACCGGCTCGCTGGGCGCCGCCACGACGTTCGCGCCGGGCGACATGCGCGGTCACAACCCGCGCTTCACGCCCGACGCGCTCGAGGCCAACCAGGCGATCGCCGGCGCGGTGCGCTCGGTCGCCGAGCGCGCCGAGGCGACTCCGGCCCAGGTCGCCATCGCCTGGGTCCTCGCCCAGGGCTCGCACGTCGTCCCGATCCCGGGCACCCGCCGGATCGCCTACCTCGAGGACAACCTCGCCGCCGCCGAGCTCGAGCTGTCCGCGGAGCTGCTGGCCGAGCTCGACGCGCTGCCGGAGCCGGTCGGGCCGCGCTACTAGCGCCGGACGGGGATGCCCGCGTCCGCGAGCGCGTCCTTGACCTGGGCGACCGTGTACTGCCCGTAGTGGAAGATCGAGGCGCAGAGGACCGCGTCGGCGCCGGCGCCGAGGCCCTCGACCAGGTGGCGCGGCTCGCCGGCGCCGCCCGAGGCGATCACCGGCACGTCGACCGTCGAGGAGATCGCATCGAGCAGCGCGAGGTCGTAGCCGTCACGGGTGCCGTCGCGGTCCATCGAGGTGAGCAGGATCTCCCCCGCCCCGCGCTCGACGCCCTCGCGCGCCCAGGCGACGGCGTCGCGTCCCGTCGGCGTGCGGCCGCCGGCCACGTAGGCCTCCCACGACGCGTCGGCGCCCGCCTTCGCGTCGATCGCCAGCACGACGCACTGCGCGCCGAACACCTGCGCGAGCTCGTCGATCAGCTCGGGGCGGGCGAGCGCGGCGGAGTTGATCGACACCTTGTCGGCGCCGGCGTCGAGCACCGCCTGGGCGTCGGCGACCTCGCGGACCCCGCCGCCGATCGTGAAGGGCACGAAGACCTCGTCCGCGGCGCGGCGGGCGAGCTCGACCACGGTCGAGCGCTTGTCGGAGGTCGCCGTGATGTCGAGGAAGACGAGCTCGTCGGCGCCCTCGGCGTCGTAGTGGGCGGCGAGCTCGACCGGGTCGCCCGCGTCGCGGATGTCGATGAAGCGCGTGCCCTTGACGACGCGCCCGGCGTCCACGTCCATGCAGGGGATCACGCGCTTGTAGTGCACCCGTCCGAGTCTGGCAGGCGCCTTCAGGCGACCCGGGCGCGCCCACGCGGGCGCCGGGTGCGCGACTCGCGCTTGCGCTCGAGCGCGGCGGCGTCGGCGACGGCCAGCAGACGGTCGGGCTCCTCGCCGTCGATCGGGTAGATCGCCGCGCCGACGCTCGCCCGCACGCCGGTCACCCCCGCCGAGATGCGCGCCAGCGAGCGATGCACGCGCTCCTGGAGGTACTCGGCGCCCGGCGCGTCGGTCTGCGGGGCGAGGACGCAGAACTCGTCGCCGCCGAGGCGCACGACCGTGTCCTGCTCGCGCACGACGTCGATGAGCGCGACGCCGACCTCGCGCAGCACCTCGTCGCCGGCGTCGTGGCCGAAGCGGTCGTTGACCGCCTTGAAGCCGTCGAGGTCGAGGACCAGCACGGTGAAGGGCTGGTTCTGGCGGCGATGGCGCGTGACCTCGTAGCGGAGCCGCTCGTCGAGCATCCGGCGGTTGCCGAGCCCGGTCAGCGGGTCGCGCAGAGCGAAGCGCCGCATCGCGTCGCGCTCGCGCTGGAGCCGGCCACGCAGGAGGATCAGGATGCCGGCGCTGGCGGGCGCGGCGACGACGGCCAGCGGCGCCGGCGGCGACGCGAACCCCGCCCCCACCATCACGATCCCGGCCGC
>DATBDM010000058.1:0-2547 GCA_036269915.1 Solirubrobacteraceae bacterium
ACGAGCCAGCGCAGGACGATCCTCGCGATCGATCCCGCGAGCGGCCGCGTCGCGCGCGCGGGCCGGCTGCCGGTCGCGATCAGCGACGCGGGCGCCGCCTCGTTCGCCGACCACATCACCGTGGCCGGCGGCAGGACCGCCGCCGGCGCGGTGCAGGACGAGGTGTGGACGCTCGCCCGCTGAGACGAGCTAGTGCTTGTAGATCACGCGGTCGATCAGGCCGTACTCGGCGGCCTGCTCGGAGGTGAAGAAGCGGTCGCGCTCCATGTCGCGGTGCACGACTTCCTCCGCCTGCTTCGTGTGCTTGGCGTAGATCTCGTCGACGCGCTTGCGCGTCTTGAGGATCTCCGCCGCGTGGATCTCGATGTCCGTCGACTGGCCCTCGAAGCCCGCTGACGGCTGGTGGATCAGGATCCGCGAGTTGGGCAGCGCGGAGCGCTTGCCGTCCTTGCCGCCGGTCAGCAGGAGCGAGCCCATCGACATCGCGATCCCGACGCACATCGTCGCCACGTCGGGCTTGATGAACTGCATCGTGTCGTAGATCGCGAGGCCGGCGTAGATCGAGCCGCCGGGCGAGTTGATGTAGATCGAGATGTCCTTCTCGGGGTCCTGCGACTCGAGGTGCAGGAGCTGCGCCACGACGAGGTTGGCGATCTGATCGTCGACCGGACTGCCAAGGAAGATGATCCGCTCGTTGAGCAGGCGGGAGTAGATGTCGAACTCGCGCTCGCCACGGGCGGTGCGCTCGATGACCATGGGGACCAGCGGCATGGCCCCCACTCTAGATGGCTGCGCTCCCCGGGCTAGGCGAGGCTCGGAGCCGGGCGCCGCGACCGCAGCTGCCCGAGCACGCGCTCGGTGCGGCGGGCGACCCGGCGGCCGTCGAGGCGCAGCGCCTCGGCGACGTCGTCGGCCGACGTGCCGTCGACCAGCATGGCCAGCAGCGCGAGGTCGTCGGTCTCGACGCGGTGCGCCGCGGCCTCGAGCGCCTCGGGTCCGACCGGCGGCAGCGACTGGCCGCCGCGGGCGACCACGCGGATCGCCTCGAACAGGACCCCGGGCTCCTCGGACTTGTCCACCAGGCCGTCCGCGCCCGCGACGCGAGCGAGGATCCCGAGTGCCGGATCGGCGACGCCGTGGTAGAGGAGGACCCGCGGCCCGCCAGGCGCGGCCGTCAGTCGCCGGCACAGCCCCAGGCCATCGCCGTCGAGCAGATGGGGCTCGAGCAGCACGACGTCAGGGCGGAGCCGATCGGCCAGCCCGGCCCCGTCGTGCGCTCCCGCGGCCGCGCCGACGGGCACGAGGCCCGGCTCCGTGCGAAGGAGCATCGAAAGACCGGCCCGCACGGCGGGCTGGGGATCGATGACGGCGATGCGGGTCACGCCGGGGACCCTCTCAGGGCGGATTCAAAGCTCGCTAAAGCAATCGTGTGGATGCCCTTCATATCGTGTGGGGGAATGCCCACGCCCGCCCTCGAGCTGCGCGCCCTCACCAAGCGCTACGACGGCGAGCTGCTCGCCCTCGACGCCTTCGACCTCGTCGTCGGCCAGGGCGAGTTCTTCGGCTTGCTCGGCCCCAACGGCGCCGGCAAGACGACGCTGATCTCGGTCCTCTGCAACCTCGTCCGCCCGACCTCGGGCGAGGCCTACGTGTTCGGCCACCGCCACGACTCGATGGACGCGCGGCGCCTGATCGGCCTCGCCGAGCAGGACGTCAACCTCGACCGCTTCCTCGACGTCGAGGAGACGCTGCTCTACCACGGCGGCTACTACGGCATGAGCCGCGCGGACGCCCGCCGCCGCGCCGCCGAGATGATGGACGTCTTCGACCTGCGCGCCAAGGCGGGCACGCGTGCGCCGAAGCTCTCGGGCGGCATGCGCCGGCGGCTGCTGCTCGCCCGCGCGCTGATGCACGAGCCGCGCCTGGTGATCCTCGACGAGCCCACCGCGGGCGTCGACTTCGAGCTGCGCCTGGAGCTGTGGCGCTACATCCGCCGACTGCACGAGCTCGGCACCACGATCCTCCTCACCACGCACTACCTCGAGGAGGCCGAGGAGTTGTGCGAGGAGATCGCCCTGATCCGCGGCGGCCGTCTGCTGGCCCGCGATTCGGCCGACGGGCTGCGCAATACCTATGACGCCGATACGCTCGCCGACGTCTACGTCAGAGCGATGGGCGCGGCCGCCTCGTAAGCTCCCCGCCCGACAGGGTCACGGACGAGGAGAACGAAGTGCGGAGATTGATCGTGGGCGCCGTCGCCCTCGCGGTACTGAGCGCGCCCGCTGCGGCGGATGCCAAGGGACGCTATCGGGCGGAGATCCAGCGGACCACGGGCGGCGTCGCCCACATCCGCGCGAGCAACTACGGCTCACTCGGCTACGGCTATGGCTACGCGTACGCGCAGGACCAGACCTGCGAGCTGTCGGACATCGTCACGACGCTGCGCGCGCAGCGCTCGCGCCTGATCGCCGACACGGCCGACAACGAGGCGTCGGACTTCTTCTACCAGCGCATCAAGGACGAGAAGACCGTCCCGAAGCTGCTCGA
>DATBDM010000059.1:0-2801 GCA_036269915.1 Solirubrobacteraceae bacterium
CGTCGAAGCTCAGCGGCCGCGTGTCGGAGGCGTTCCAGCCCATCTTGCGGTACGGCGTGCCCTGCTCGTAGCCGGCCGTGCCGTTGGGGACGATCAGGTTGGAGATCTCGTCGTCTCCGGTCTTCGCGGTGATGGAGACGACGCCGGAGATGTCGGTCCCCGCGTTGGTGATGAACTGCTTGGCGCCGTCGATCACCCAGTCGCCGTCCTCGAGCCGGGCACGCGTGCGGGTGTTGCCCGCGTCCGAGCCGGCCTCGGGCTCGGTGAGCCCGAACGCGCCGAGCTTCTCGCCGCTCGTGAGCGGCGGCAGCCACTGGCGCTTCTGCTCCTCCGAGCCGAACAGGTAGATCGGCTGCGTGCCGAGCGAGGTGTGCGCGCAGAGGGTGATCGCGACGGAGGAGTCGACGCGCGTGAGCTCCTCGACCGCGAACGCGTAGGCGAGCGAGTCGGCGCCCGCGCCGCCGTACTCCTCGGGGAACGGGATGCCCATCAGGCCCAGCTCACCGAGCTTGGCGACGATCTCGTACGGGAAGCGCTTCTCCCGGTCGAGCTCCTCCGCGACCGGTGCGACCTCCTGCTCGGCGAAGTCGCGGACGGTACGGCGGATCAGCTCGTGGTCGGGGGAGAGGTCGAAGTCCATGCCTGCCATTCTGGCGGCCCATGACGGTCTGGGAGGCGCTCGCGATCACCGCTGCCGGCTTCCTGGCCGGCGGCATCAACACGGTGGTCGGCTCCGGCTCGCTGATCACCTTCCCGGTGCTCGTCGCGCTGGGCTACCCGTCGGTGACCGCCAACGTCTCCAACACGATCGGCCTGGTGCCCGGCAGCGTCAGTGGCGCGATCGGCTACCGGCGCGAGCTGCGCGGGCAGGCGCGGCGGTGCGCGATCCTCGCGAGCGGCACGGTGACCGGCGCGCTGATCGGCGGGATCCTGCTGCTCTCGCTGCCGTCGTCGGTGTTCGACGCGGTCGTGCCGGTGCTGATCCTGCTCGCCGTCGCGCTGATGGCCCTGCGGCCGGCGCCCAAGGCGCACGGCGTACGGCGCGAGCGCCTTGCGCTCGGACTCGTCGGGACCTTCTTCACCGGCATCTACGGCGGCTACTTCGGCGCGGCCCAGGGGATCATCCTGCTCGCGCTGCTGCGGCTCTGCTTCGACGACGACCTGCAGCGTCTCAACGGGATCAAGAACGTGCTCGCGGGGCTTGCGAACGGGGTCGCGGCGATCTACTTCATCGCCTTCGCCGATCCGGCCTGGGGCGCCGCGGGGCTGATCGCCGCCGGCTCGATCGCGGGCGCCCAGGTGGGCGCCCGCTACGGCCGGCGGCTGCCGCAGGAGGTGCTGCGGCGCGTGGTCATCGTCGGCGGCTCGATCGTCGCCGTGATCCTCGCCGTCCGCGCGATCTAGCCGCCGGCGACCTCGCGGGCGAGCTCGACGAGCGTGCGCACGCCGTAGCCCGCGCCGCCCTTGGGCGTGTAGGGCTTGCCGTTGTCGTCGGCGGTCCCGGCGATGTCGAGGTGCGCCCACGGCACGTCGCCGGTGAAGCGACGCAGGAACTCGGCGGCGACGATCGAGCCGGCCTGGCGGTTCTCGACCGCGTTGGCGATGTCCGCGTAGGCGCCCTCGATCGCCTTCTCGTACTCGGGGTGCAGCGGGAACCGCCAGAGCAGCTCGCCGGCGCGCTCGCCCGCGGCGCGGACCTGCTCGGCCCAGGCGTCGTCGTCGGCGAACAGGCCCGCGTAGGTCTTGCCGAGCGCCGACACGATCGCGCCCGTCAGCGTCGCGAGGTCGACGAGCCGCTCGGCGCCCTGGTCGATCGCGTGCGCGAGGCAGTCGGCCAGCACGAGCCGGCCCTCCGCGTCGGTGTTGAGGACCTCGATCGTCGTCCCGGTCTTCGCGCGCAGGATGTCACCGGGCTTGAGCGCGTGGCCCGAGGGCATGTTCTCGGTCGCGCCGATCACCGAGACGAGCCTGACCGGCAGCTCGAGCCGGGCGATCGCGGCCGTCGCCTCGAGCACCGCCGCGGCGCCCGACATGTCGAACTTCATCTCCGCCATCTTCGCCCCGGGCTTGAGCGAGATTCCGCCGGTGTCGAAGGTCACGCCCTTGCCGACGAAGCCGAGCACCGGCCCGGTCGCGCCCTCGCCGTCGTAGCGCAGCGTGATCAGTGCGGGCTCCTCGTCGGAGCCCTTGGCGACGCCGGCGAAGGCGCCCATGCCCGCCGCCTCGATCTCCGCGCGCCCCCAGACCTCGACCTGCACGCCGGGCAGCGCCTGCGCGCGCTGGGCGAGCGCGGTCGGCGTCAGGTCGTTGGGCGGCGCGTTCTGCAGGTCGCGCGCGGCGTTGACGGCCTCGGCGGTCACCGCGGCGATCCCGACTGGCGCGGAGACGTCGTGGTGCGCGGAGACGACGAGCTCCTTCAGGAGCGGCGCGGCGTCCTCGGCGGGGGCGGATTTGTAGGCGCGGTACTCGTACGCCGCCAGCACGGTGCCCTCGACGAGGCCGGCCGCGTGTGCGTCCTCGACGTGATGGGGGAGCTCCCAGCACAGCGTCGAGCTGCCCAGCTCGCGGGCGCGGCCGACGGCGGCGGCGGCCGCGACGCGGGCCCGCTCGGGATCGAAGTCGGCGCGGGCGCCGAGCCCGACGAGCAGGTAGCGCCGCCCCTCGGCGTGGCCGACCGCGACCGAGCGCAGCCCCGGGCGCGCCTCGCGCGAGTCGACGAGCGCCTGCAGCGCCCCGCCCTCGACGTCATGGGCGATCTCCTCGCCCTCGAAGAGGCCGATGGCGATCGTGTCGGCGCCGGT
>DATBDM010000060.1:0-14709 GCA_036269915.1 Solirubrobacteraceae bacterium
TTCCCGCGCAGCGCGTCCTCCACCGCGGTCGCCCGCAGCGGCGTCGAGGCCATGTGGGTCAGCCCGACGCGGACGTCCTCGCACGTGCCGTCGCCCGCGCGCTTGACGAGCGCCGACGCGGCCACCATCGCCCAGTCCTCCCGGCGGCGGTTGAACTTGCGATAGCCGTACGCGTAGCCCTCGAGCGCCGGGACGTGGATCTCCGTGAGCACCTCGCCCTCGCCGACGGCGGTGGTGAGGTAGTCGTGGAAGAACTCGGCCGCCGGGACCTCGCGCTGACCGTCCGCCCCGCGCACGGTCATCGTCGCCTCGGTGATCAGCATGATCGCCGGCTGATCGGAGGCCGGATCGCCGTGGGCGAGCGAGCCGCCGAGCGTGCCGCGGTTGCGGACCTGCGGATCGGCGATCGTCTCCGCGACCGCCGACATCAGGCCGAGCCCACCTTGCGCCATCGCGGTGTGCGTGGTCATCGCGCCGATCCGCCACGTGCCGTTCTCGCGCTGGATGCCCGTCAGCCCTGGCACCTTGCGCAGGTCGACGAGCAGCGAGGGAGCAGCGAGCCGCAGCTTCATCAGCGGGATCAGCGAGTGCCCGCCGGCGAGGAGCTTCGCGTCCTCGGGTGGGTGGGACGCGTCTCCCCGCAGCGCCGTCATCACCTCGTCGAGGGACTCCGGCGCGACGTAGTCGAACTCGGCGGCGATCACAGCCCACCTCCCTCGCTCGGCGAGGTGGGTCCGGAGCCGGCGCTGCCCGAGCCGTGCTCGTCCCAGGTCCCGCCCTGCTTCCCCGGGTCGCCCGGGGCGGGCTTGCCCTGGGCCTCCTGGATCGCCGACCACACCGCCTGCGTGCTGAGCGGCATGTTGATGAACGTGACGCCGACCGGGCGCAGCGCATCGACGACCGCGTTGACCACCGCGGGCGAGGCCGCGATCGTGCCGGCCTCGCCGACGCCCTTGACGCCGAGCGAGTTGACCGGCGATGGCGTCTCCGTGCGGTCGGTCTCGAACGACGGCACGTCGGCGGCGCTCGGGAGCGCGTAGTCGACGAACGTGCCGGTCACGAGCTGGCCGTTCTCGTCGTAGTGGATGCGCTCGTAGAGCGCCTGGCCGAGCGCGTGGACGATGCCGCCGTGGATCTGGCCTTCGATCAGCTTCGGGTTGATCGCGGGGCCGCAGTCGTCGACGGAGACGTAGCGGACGACGTCGATCTTCCCGGTCTCCGCGTCCACGTCGACGATGCACGCGTGCGCGCCGAAGGGGAACACGAAGTTCTCCGGGTCGTAGAACGTCGTCTCCTCGAGCCCCGGCTCCATGCCCTCGGGCAGGTTCTCGGGGACGTAGGCGGCGCCCGCCACCTCGGCGAGCGTCATGCCCTTGTCCGGCGAGCCCTTGACGGAGTACTTGCCGTTGACGAGCTCGATGTCCTCGGGCGCGGCCTCGAGCTGGTGCGCGGCGATCTTCGCCGCCTTCTCGGCGACCTTGATGGCCGAGCGGGCGAGCGACTCGCCGCCGACGGCCAGCGAGCGCGAGCCGTAGGTGCCGAGGCCGAACGGCCCGGCGCCGGTGTCGCCGTGCTGGACGTCGACCAGGTCGGGCGTGGTGCCGACGCGGTCGGCCACGACCTGCGCGAACGCGGTGTCGAGGCCCTGGCCGTGGGGCGCGGTGCCCGAGTAGGCGGTCACCGAGCCCGAGGCGTGCACGCGCACGACCGAGGACTCGTAGAACCCGGCCTGGAGGCCGACGCCGCTCGGGCCGACCACACGCGACGGCGCGAGCCCGCAGATCTCCATCCAGGTGGAGAAGCCGATGCCCCGGTGTATGGGGTGGGTGGGATGGTTACGCAGCTCGGCCTGCTCGCGGCGGAAGGCCTCGAGGTCGACGTGCTCGAGCAGCCTGTCGAGCGAGCCGTGGTAGTCGCCCGAGTCGTAGACGATGCCGATCGCCACCTCGGCCGGGAAGTCCTCCTTGGGGATGAAGTTCTTCCGGCGCAGCTCGAGCCGATCCATGCCGAGCTCGGCGGCGACCTGGTCCATCATGATCTCGATCATGTGCGTCGCCTCGGGACGGCCGGCGCCGCGCGTCGCGTCGGTGGCCATCTTGTTGGTGATGACGCCCTTCGCGGTGAACGAGAGGTTCGGGATCTTGTAGCAACCGGAGATCACGAACCCGGTGAACGAGGGGATGAACGGCGTGAGCAGCGTCTGGTAGGCGCCGAGGTCGCAGATCGCGGTGCACTCCAGCCCGGTGATCGTGCCGTCGCGCTTCGCCCCGACCTTGATGTAGTCGATCTGGTCGCGGCCGTGGATCGTCGAGCTCATGTGCTCCGAGCGCGTCTCGGTCCACTTCACCGGGCGGCTGAGCTTGCGTGACGCCCAGGCGGCGATGACCTCCTCCGGGTAGTGCGCGATCTTCACGCCGAAGCCGCCGCCGACATCCGGGGCGATGATCCGGATGCTGTCCTCGCCGATGCCCAGCTCGCCCGACATGAACAGCCGGATGAGGTGCGGGTTCTGGCTGGTCAGGTGCACGGTCAGCTGGCCGGCGCGGTAGTCGGCGATGCAGACCCGCGGCTCGATCGGCGAGCCCGCCGTGCGGTGGTTGACGATGCGGCGCTCGACCACCACGTCGGCCTCGGCCCAGGCGGTGTCCATGTCGCCGCCGCCGATCGACCACTCGTGCGTCTGGTTGGTCCCGAGCGACTCGTGGCAGAGCTGCGAGCCCTCCGCGAGGGCCTCCTCGGGGTCGCAGACCACGGGCAGCGGGTCGTACTCGACGAAGACCTGCTCCGCCGCGTCGACGACCCCGTACTTGCTCTCGCCGATGACCACGGCGACCGCTTGGCCGACGTACTTGACCTCCCCGCGGGCCAGCGGCCACAGCTCCGGAGTCTTGACCTCGACGCCGGGCGGCACCCAGGCCATCGGCATCGGCGAGGCGAGATCGTGCAGGTCCTCGCCGGTGAAGACGCCGTGGACGCCCTCGTACTCCTTGGCGGCGGAGGTGTCGATCGAGGTGATGTTCGCGTGCGCCTCGGTCGAGCGGATCACGGCCATGTAGAGCATCCCCGAGAGGACCATGTCGTCGACGTAGCGGCCGCGCCCGGTGATCATCCGGGGGTCCTCCTTGCGGCGCATCGCCTGGCCGACCCACTTCTCGGCCGGCTGCTCGATGGCGGTCATGCGCTCACCCCCTGGCGACGGGTCGCCTCGGCGGCGGAGAGGACCGCCTTGACGATGTTGTGGTAGCCCGTGCAGCGGCAGAGGTTGCCGGCGAGCGCCTCGCGGACCTCCTGCTCGGACGGGTCCGGGTTCTTCGCGATCAGGTCGCTGGCGGCCATGATCATCCCCGGCGTGCAGTAGCCGCACTGCAGGCCGTGGTGCTCCCAGAAGGCCTCCTGCATCGGGTGCAGGTCGCCCTCTGAGCCGAGGCCCTCGATGCTCGTGACCTCGGCCCCGTCGGCCTGGACCGCGAGCACCGTGCAGCTCTTCACCGCCTGGCCGTCGAGGTGGACCGTGCAGGCGCCGCAGTTGGAGGTGTCGCAGCCGACGTGCGTCCCGGTCAGTCCGAGCGTGTCACGCAGGAGGTGCACCAACAGCAACCGAGGCTCCACCTCCCTCGTCTGCTTGACCCCGTTCACACGCAGGGACACACGAACAGGACGTGCCATACAGGTCTCTCCTCCTTCGGCGGACGTCGCGACTGGCCTGACACTACGCCCCGGAAAGCGTCGTGCCAAACGGTTCGCGCGCCAAGCGCGGGCGCACGATCAGCGGCAGGCCGCGGTGCGGGCCGAGCGTCGGCGTGTGGCGGACCTGGAGCCGGTGGCCGGGCACGCGCTCGACCCGGAAGCGCTCGAGCAGGGTCGCGGCGATCACCCGGATCTCGAGCTGGCCGAAACGCATCCCGATGCAGATGCGCGAGCCGCCGCCGAAGGGGACGTAGGCGCCCTTGGGCAGCTTCGCGCGGGCCTCGGGGGCGAAGCGCTCGGGGCGGAAGGCGTCGGGCTCGTCCCAGACGTCGGGCAGCCGGTGCGAGACCCAGGAGGAGTAGTTGACCGGCAGGCCCTCGCCGATGCGCGTGCCGGCGATCTCGACGTCGCGGGCCGCGCGGCGCGGACCGATCCAGGCCGGCGGGTACAGGCGCAGCGTCTCGTCGAGCACCTGGTCGAGGTAGGCGGGGTCGGCCTGCAGCCGGGCATCGATCTCGGGGCGCGCGGCGAGCTCGTACAGCAGGAACGACACGGTCGCGGTGGTCGTGTCGTGGCCGGCGAACAGCAGCGTCATCGTCTCGTCGCGCACGGCGGCGTCGTCGAGCAGCTCGCCGGTCTGCTCGTCGCGGGCGTCGAGCAGCAGCGAGAGCACGTCCTCCCCACGCTCGCCCGACGCACGGCGCCGCGAGATCTCGCCGGCGATCAGGCGATCGAGCCGGCGGCGGGCGGCCTGCATCGCCGCCCACGGGGTGCGCGGGCCGCGCAGGACCTGGAGCCAGTAGTCGTAGCCGTAGAAGGCCAGCGCGCGCTCGAAGTCGGTCGCGGGGTCCTCGGCGGAATCCGGGTCGATCCCGAACAGCGCGCGCAGCGCCACCCGCATCGCCAGCTCGCGGGACCAGTGGTAGATCTCGACCTGCATGCCGTCGCGCCACGGCGCGAGGGCGCGCTCGGCCTCCTCCCGCATGATCGACTCGGCCGCGGCGATCCGCTCGCGGTGGAAGGCGGGCAGCATGATCCGGCGGTCGCGGCGGTGGCGGTCGCCGTCGATGGTCAGCAGCCCGTCGCCGAGCAGCGGGATCAGCTCGCTGAAGCCGCCGTCGCGCCAGCGGAACGCGTCGGCCTGCGAGACCAGCACCTGGTGGTTGGCCTCCGGGCCGAGGACGAAGACGTTGCGGGCGTGCAGGATCCGCATCGAGAACACGGGCCCGTGGCGCTCGTAGGCGTCGAGCAGCAGATGCAGCGGGTCGCGGATCATCGCCGCGGTCCGCTTCAGGCTCGGCACCACGTCCCCGGGCGGCAGTCGCCCGGCTGCCCGCCGCTCGAGCAGCAGCTCCCCCGCGATCCGCCGGACCGGGTTGGTCGGCAGCGGCGGCAGCGGCGCGCTGCCGGCGGTCGAGGCGGTGCCCATGCCGCAAATCTAAAGGGCGTCTGACCCTCTTTACCTAAACGGGGTCAGACCCCCCTATGTTGAGCGCGCATGAAGGGGTCTGGCCCCTTCATGAAGGGGCCAGACCCCCTAGAGGCGGTCGCTAGAGGCGGTCGCGCCAGCGGACGGCCGCGGAGGCGAGGTCGGCGAGCGCGGCGTCGAGCGCCAGGCGGTCCGCCTCGGCGCGGGCGCGGGCCAGTGTCTTGAGCGCGCCCGCCAGCACCGCCGGGCCCGAGGGTCCGCCGTCGCGCAGCGCGGCGATCTCGGCCGCCGTCAGCCGCCGCGGCTCGCCGCAGACGAGCGTCGCGAGCTCACGCGCCGAGCGCTCGGCGGCGCGCGCCCGCGCCTCGGCCGCCACGGCGGCGTGCAGCGCGGCCTCGACGTCCTGGTCGGCCGCCGCGTGGATCGCCGCCAGCCGCTCGGCCGCCTGCGCGCGCGCCTCGGCCTCCGCCGCGCGCAGTTGCGCCGCGTGACCCGCCCGCCGGGCCTCCGACGCGTCGCGCGTAGCGGCCTCGGCCTGGTCGTCGGCGGCGCGCACGCGGGCATCCGCGTCCGCGACCGCCACCTCGAGGCGCTCGACCGTCTCCGCGCGCAGCACGCGCTGGGACACCTGGGCCTGCTCGCGCGAGCGACGCGCCCGTCCGGCCTGATCGGTCGACCGCCGGGCGCGCCGGCGCGCATCGCCGATCTTCTCCTCGGCGCGCTCGGCCCGCTCCAGCGCACGGGCGAGCCGGCGCTCGAGCACGTCGGCGCGCGCCTCGGCCTCGCGCAGGCGGTCGTGCGTCTCGGCGAGCTCGTCCTCGAGCGCGCGCGGAGGCGCCGGGCCGCGCTGGGCGACGTCGGGGCGCGCCGCACCGGCCGGACGGCGCCGAGGGCCGGGCCGGCGGGGCTCAAGCCCCGCCGCGCGGACGGCCGCGTCGAACGACCCGTCGAACGGGCGCTTGGCGGCATTGGTGGAGGGCCAGACCCCCTCGCGGTAGCGCTCGGCGCGCCATTCCTGGGCGCGCCAGCGCGCGAGCGACGGGTTCCAGTCGGCCGACGACGGCGGTTCGCCGTAGCGGTCGTTCCACTCGCGGATCTTGGTGATGATGATTTCGCGGGTCCAGCGCCTCACACGAGGCCCGTCCGCGAAACGCGCGGACTCGGCCATGGTGAGCTCGGTCCGCTAGAAGTCGCGCGGCTGGACGTTGGGCGTGGCGATGACGCGGGCCTTCGCCTGGCTCCACGCGGCGGCGCCGCCCGTGAACACGGGCGCGAGCGCGGGCATCAGGTGAAGGCGGGTGCCAGTCATCGGACTCCCGAAGCTACCGGATCGCGGTGCGTCCGTCCAGCGTTCCGAGGCGCCGGATCGGGTTCGAATCCTCTCAGCGCCGGAACGAGAACCAGGTGCTGCGCAGCCCGAGCGCGGACTGGATCGTCGCCGCCGAGACGCGTGCCGTCCCCCGCTTCCCGCGCACGGCGACGACTGCGGCACGCCCGGACGCGGTGCGAGCGGCGACCTTGAGCGAGCGCAGCTTCCCGGGCGCGACGTCGGCGAGCCGCCGCGCCGCCGCGCGGTCGCTGAAGCGCACGGTCCAGCGGTGGTAGGGCGAGAGCCGGTCGTAGGGATCGTCGACCGAGCGCAGGTACGGGACCGGGGCTCCGCCCCAGATCTCCTCGTTGGCGGCGGTGCGACCGCCCGAGGTCGAGAAGAAGTACGTCTCCGCGACCTGGCCGCCGTAGGTGACGATCTCGCTGCGCGTCGCCGCGACCGCGGCGCTGGCGGCCGAGACCTCGCTCCCGACGCCGCCGTAGACCTGCGAGCGCGTGTCGGCGAAGACGTCGTACGGCGCACCGGAGTTGCGGGCGCGCAGGGCGTAGGAGCGGGCGATGACCGCCTGGGCCCGGAGCGCCTCGGCCGGCCACGAGGCCGGCATCTCGGCGGGGACGACCCCGCGCAGGTAGTCCTCGATCCCGACGCGGTCGACGACGAGGACGCCGCGCCGGCCGGTGCGCAGCAGCTGCGCGGTGCCGCGGTAGGCGCCGTCGCGGACGCCGTTGTCGGCGCGCCCGCGCAGGCACCAGCTCGCCCCGCCGGTCACCGTCGCGGGAGCCGCGACACGGGCCCGCTTCCGCCGCGTCGTGAGGTCGCGCACGACGTAGTCCCCGCCGGCGCGGGTGAAGCGATAGACGTGCGTGTCGCTGAGCCGCACCCGGCGGCCGCTCGCGGCGCGCACGCGTGTCGCGCCGCAGAACGCGGGCCGCCTCGAGCTGGTCAGGCGCACGCGTACGGCGCCGGCGCCGCTGCGCGCGAGCGTGGTGCCCGGGTAGTAGTGCTGCAGGATCCAGGCGTGGCCGCGCCCCGCGTCGCGCGCGTAGCCGTAGGCGCCGTACTGCGAGAGGCCGATGCCGTGGCCCCAGCCGCGCCCGTCGACGCGAAGCGTCGCGGAGGCGGCCGGCGCGGCGGCGAGGAGGGTGAGCGGGATGAGGGTGAGGAGGAAGCGGCGCATCAGGGAATGACAACCGCCGCCGGCGAGCGATGTTGCGGATCAGCCACGCGGGGTCATCAGCGCGAGCGGCGTCGAGAGTCCGGCTTCGCGACGCACCGTGGCAATCCTGCGACCGGGCTGCACCGCGTCCTTGACCGCGCCGAGCCGGTCTCCGAGCGCCTCCGCCGTGGCGTCGAGGTCGGCGACCACCACGACGAGCCCCCACAGCCACGGCGCCCGGCCGTCGGCCTCGACGACCTCGAGGACGAGCGTCGCCGCCGGATGGAAGGCCTGGATCGCGGGCGACTCGGGCGGCCGGCGGATGCGCCGCAGCGGCAGCCCGGCGGACTCGAGCGCGGCCGAGGTGCGCGTCGCGTCGTCCGTCAGCGCGACGACGTGGTCGACCGCCAGCGCGCCATTGGGATGGACCGGATCCGCCGCGTCGGGAGCCCCGCCGGCGCTCGTCAGCGGCAGGCCGTCGGGGTGCTCGGCCCGCAGGCCGCGCAGCCGCAGCTCCCGCAGGCCCGGTGGACCGTCCGCGAGGATGATCCGTACCCCTCCGACCGTGACCGCGTCCGCGCCGACGGCGAAGCCCAGTGCGGCCCACCGCGCGGGGTCGTCGCCCACGACGATCGCGGTGGCGCGCGGGATCGGCTCGGCTGCCATGAGAGGCAGTCTGTCCGATGGGCCATCATGACCCCGGTTCGAAACGCAGGAGCCAAGCGATGACGCACGCACAGGAACACGAAGACCGCGACGAGCGCGAGCGCGGCGAGGAGGGCACCGAGGGCGACAGTGGCGCGAAGGACACGCCGCCGCCGAAGCCCGACTCCGACGACGACTCGCCGCTGGGAGACACCGATCAGCACTCCGGCGCCGACGCCTGATCCGATCCGCCGCCCCGGGCGGCGGCAGCGCTTGCTGGCCTGGGCGGGCATCGCGGTCTCGCTGCTCGCCGTCGCCGCCGTCGTGTGGTGGGCGAGCAGGCAGCAGCCACCGCAGCTGCCCCACACCGGACCGCAGCTGCTGGCGCTCGCCGCCGCCGTCGCGCTGTACGCGCTCGCCACGCTCGTGCGCGGCGAGCGCTGGCAGCGGCTGCTCGTCGACGAGGGCGGCACGCCCTCGCGCGGCGACACGCTCGGCATCACCTGCGTCGGCTACGCCGGCAACAACATCCTCCCCGCCCGCGCCGGCGACGCCATCCGCGTCGTGCTCATGGCGCCTCGCGCGGGCCTGTCGATGCGGGCCGTCGTCGGCACGCTGCTCGCCGAGCGCATCCTCGACGTCGCGGTGCTCGTCGTGCTGTTCGTCGTCGTCGGCTACGGCCTGCTCGGGGAGGTCGAGGCCGGCCGCGCCGAGCTCGTCGCCGGGATCGTCGTCGCGCTCGGCCTCCTGGCCCTGATCGGCTGGCGCGTCACGCGCCGCTCCCGGCGCCTGCACGAGTTCCTCGCCCCGATCGCCGCCTCCACGCTCGGGCTGCGCCGCGCCGGCCACGGGCTGCGCCTGCTCGCGCTCACCCTGGTGATCTGGGCGATCGAGACCGCGGTCTGGATGTCGGTCGCCGGCGCCATCGGCTTCGGCGTCAACGTGATCGAGGGCGTCTACCTCGTCGCGCTCGCCTCGGTCTTCTCGATGATCCCGTCCGGTCCCGCGTACGCCGGCACCCAGGACGCCGCCGCCATCATCGGGTTGAAGGCGCTGGGCGCCACCGGCGCGCAGGCCGTCGCCTTCATCGTCATGTTGCGCTTCGTCATCGTCGTCCCCATCACCGTCGTCGGGCTCGTGCTCCTCGCCTCGCGCTACGGCGGGCTGCGTCGGCTGCGCGCGATGGGCACCGGGGCGACGGCGTGACGGCCGCCGTCGCGCACGCCGATGAGCCGTCTGCGGTCCGCCGGGTCGCGGCACGATCGCGCGGCGAGCTCCTCGCCTGGGCGCTGCTGATCGCCGCCGCGATCGCGGTCCGGCTGATCGCGCTCGGCGACCGGCCGTTCCACCACGACGAGAGCCAGGACGCGTACTTCTCCTACCTGTTCCGCACCACCGGGGACTACGCCTACAACCCGCTGCTGCACGGGCCGCTGCGCTTCTACCTCACCGCCGGCGCCTACGTGCTGTTCGGCGACTCGGACTTCACCGCCCGCCTCGCGCCGGCGCTGATGGGCGCGCTCATGGTGCCGATGCCCTACGGCCTGCGCCGCCAGCTCGGCCGCGGCGGCGCCTTCGCCGCCGGCGCCCTGCTCGCCTTCGGCCCGACCTACCTGTACTTCTCGCGCTTCGCCCGCGAGGACATCTACGTCGCCTCGATCACGCTCGCCCTGATCGTCGTCACGTTCCGCTTCCTCGAGCGCCCGCGGCGACATCAGCCCGCGCTGATCGGCGCGCTGCTCGCGCTCTCCTTCGCGACCAAGGAGACGACGTTCATCACCGTCTTCGTGGCCGGGACGTTCTTCCTGGCGGCGCTCGCCTACCAGCGCCGCCGCGCGCGCAGCTGGCGCGAGGTCGAGCTGGTGCGCACGGTCGCCGCGGTCGGCTGGGCGCCCTGGGCGTGGGCCGCCGCCGCGTTCGTCGCCGTGTTCACGATCCTCTTCACGACGTTCCTCACCCACCCGCACGGGCTCTGGGACGGCGTCTACACCGGCCTGAAGTACTGGCTCTCGCAGCACAGCGTCGGCCGCGGCGGCGAGTCGGACTTCTTCTACGTCGTCGTCCTGCTCGGCGAGGAGTGGCCCGTCCTGCTGCTCGGAGCGTTCGGCGCGGTCGCCGCCTTCCGCCGGCCCACCCTGCTGCGGCTGTTCCTCGTCTGGGACTTCGTGCTGTCGCTGATCGTCTACTCGTGGGCCGGCGAGAAGTTCGCCTGGCTGGTGATGCACCCGCTGCTGCCGCTGATCCTGCTCGCGGGGCTCGGAGTGCAGGCGATCTGGAGCGCGCGGCACAGCTGGGCGGGCCGCGCCGGGATCGCGCTCGCCGTGCTGGGCTTCGCCTACGCGGGGATCGCGTCGTTCTGGGTCAACGCCGTCCACCGCGCGGACCCGCGCGAGCTGCTCGTGTCCACGCAGTCCTCCGAGCAGGTCAAGCAGATCTCCGAGGCGGTGGTCGCGCGTGCCGGGTCGCAGACGCCGGTGACCGTCGACTCCGCCGACGGCGCGTCGTTCCCCTACGCCTGGTACTTCCGCCACCTCGACGCCGGCTACCCCGACCTGTCGGCGTCCGGGACGCTGCCCGCGGGCGGCATCGCGATCCTCACCGACGCCTCGCGGGAGCGCCTGCGCGGCCAGTTGTCGGGCTACGAGGAGCGGCCGTTCGACTTCCGCGTCTGGTGGGTGCGCGACTACTCGAAGCTGAACCCGGGCTCGGCCTGGCGCTGGCTCAGCGCCCGAGACCCCTGGAGTCCGACGGGGGGGATGCGGGAGTGGCTGGAGTGGCCCCGCTCCCTCGGCCCGGCCCCGCGCCCCTGAGCGCCCACACGGTCGTGCCCCGTGCGTCGAGCACGCGGCGCCCGAGCCGGTCCCACTTCGCGAGCCCCGCCTCGCCGTAGTCGGTGCGCTCGATCGGCCCCGCGACGACGTAGCCGATCCCGTAGCGCGCGATCAGCCGGCGCGCCGTGGCGTCGTCGGTCGTCGTGTAGAGCGTCCTGACGTCGGCCTCCCGCGAGCCCGGGCGATGGCTCCACTGGAGCTCGTGGCCCGCCCAGCCGATCACGGTCGAGCGGCCCGTGAACGTCGAGATGCGGCCGTGGCCGAAGGCGGAGTAGTCCGGCCCGAAGCCCTCCAGGACGACCGCGTCCCCGGGCGTGTGCGCACGCAGCCAGTCGATCGCGGCCGGGTCGCCGGGCGCGCGCTCGCGCAGCCAGCCCAGCCCGTCGAGCGTCGGCGCGGTGCGGAAGCCGTCCTTGCGCGCGTAGGTCCCGGCGTAGGGGTAGACGGCGCCGAGCAGCAGCGCGACCGCCGTCCCCGCGGCCCACACGGGCCAGGTGCGACGGCCCAGCCAGCCGCCGGCCCACGGCAGCACGCAAGCGGCGGCGATCGCCAGCATCAGCCACCCCTGGTAGCCGAACTTGAAGATCGTGTTCATGCGCTCGAACGGGCCGCCGTCGAAGGAGTCGCGCAGGTAGACGACCTCGGGGATGGCGACGCAGGCGAAGCCCCCGGCGATCAAGAGCCACAGCATTCGCTCGGGGGCGCCGATCCGGCGCGCGAAGACGGCGCCGAGCGCGATCGCGGCGAGCGCGGCGATCACCGCCGGGCCGGCGAGGTCGGCCAGCGCCAGGAGCGTGCCCGCGAGCAGCGCGCCGGCCGCCCCCCACCCGGCGATCCGCCACGGGTGGCGCGCGGCGAGCAGCCGCCCGACGAAGGCCGCGAGCAGGATCCAGGCCAGCAGCCCGTAGATCAGCGCCTGCCAGCCGAGGAAGCGGGCGAACGGCGCGTGGTCGCGCACCAGTGCGAAGCCGCGTGCCGCGGGGTCGAAGTCCAGCCAGAACGGCAGCAGCAGCACGACGCTCGCGACGAGCACGAGCCCGGTCCAGACGAGCGCGTAGGCCCGTCTTGCGCGCGAGCGTGGATCCCGCAGCCAGGCCAGCACCGCGACCACGAGCATCCCCGCCGCGACGGGATACGACCACGAGTTGATCGCGTAGAGCGCCCCGATCGCGAGGCCCGCGGCGAGCGCCTCGGTCGCGGAGCGCAGCACGGCGTCGCCGCGCGGCCCGGCGAGGACGACCTGCAGCGCGAAGCCGAGCGCAACGACCGTGAACGGCAGCGCGAGCAGGTGCGCGTGCAGGTCGCCCAGCAGGAACGAGAAGTAGGGGAACTCGTCGATCGCGTGCGGGATCACGCGCGAGGGGGCGAACCAGTCGTAGTCGCCCGGCGGCGAGGCGGCGTCGAGCCAGGCCTTGACTCCCGCGAGGTTGCCGAGCACGAGGCAGACGACCACGGCGGCGACGCCGGTGGCGACGGGCCCGCCGCGGATCGCGACGCTCGAGGCCCGTGCCGCCGCCCACAGCGTCCCCGCGAAGGTGAACACCGCGGTCGCCGTGAGCGCGAAGATCAGCGCGACGGCGAGGTTGTAGCCGACGTCGGGCGCCGTCCCGAGGACGTCGGCGGGCATCGCCATCGCCAGGTGGCCGAGGTAGTAGTAGTTCAGCGGCTCACCGGACATCCACGGGTCGTGCGGCGGGAAGCTCGCCGAGGCGTTGATGGCGTTGATGAACGCCATGTCCATCGGCTTCTCGGTCCCCCACACCTCCGGCGAGTAGGCGACGAGCAGCGCGGAGGCGGCGAAGACGACCGCGAACACCGCCTCCGCACCGAGGAAGAGCGAGCGGCGCGCCGGGTCGCCGGGCGCAAACGCGCGCGCCGCGAGCCGCCGGGCGCGCCGCCCCTGCTCGGGCGCCTCGGCGCCGCGCAGCCGGCGCCCGACCGACCGCTGGCGCAGCGCCGTGAGGATCCCCGCGACGAGCAGGACCGCCGCCGCGCCACAGATCAGCCCGACGCCGTAGGAGGCGATCCCGAGGCTCGCGGCGATCCACACCAGCCACGTGACCAGCAGCACCCCGAACGGCTTGCCGAAGCCGAGCCCTGACCCGGGCAGGCGCCCGAATGCCAGTCCGGCCAGCGGCGCGGCGGCCAGCCCGACCACCTCGACCAGCGCGAAGAAGCCGAGCGCCTGGAGCATGCGGGCGGCAACGCTAGAAGACGCGGCGGCGGGGCCGTAGGCTGCCGCACACGATGGGGACCTACGAACGGGTGGCCGGGCTCGCGCTCACGGTCGACGACTACGAGCTCGAGGGCCTCTCGCGGGTCGTCTCGAGCGGCTTCGAGCGCCTCAGCTCGGTGATCCACCTGCGCGGCGGCGGCCAGGAGGGGATCGGCGAGGACGTCACCTACGACGCCGACGAGCACCGGACCGCGCTCGGGCGCGGGCCCGAGCTCGAGCTCGCGGGCGACTGGACCTTCGACGCCTTCTCGAAGCACCTCGGCGGGCTCGACCTCTTCCCCGCCGGCGAACCCGGCGCCCCCGTGTTCCGCAACTACCGCCGCTGGGGCTACGAGAGCGCGGCGCTCGACCTCGCGCTGCGCCAGGCCGGGCGCTCGCTGGCCGACGCGCTCGGCCGCGAGCCGCGCCCCGTGCGCTTCGTCGTGTCCTCGCGGATGGGCGAGCCCGCCACGATCGACCCCGTCGCGCGCCGCCTCGAGCGCTACCCCGACCTGCGCTTCAAGCTTGACGCGACGCCGGACTGGGACGACGCGCTGATCGCGGCGCTCGTCGAGACCGGGGCCGTGGACTCGATCGACTTCAAGGGGGCCTACAAGGGCACCCCGGTCGACACGGACACCGATCCCGACCTCTACCGCCGCGTCGCGGAGGCGTTCCCCGAGGCGTGGCTGGAGGACCCCGACCTCGAGGACGAGGGCGCCCGTGCGGCGCTCGCCCCGTTCGAGGACCGGATCACCTGGGACGCGCCGATCCACTCGGTCGAGGACATCCTCTCGCGACGGGTGATGGCGCGGACGGTCAACCTCAAGCCGTCGCGCTTCGGCAGCGTCAAGGCGCTCTTCGAGGCCTACGACTTCTGCGCCGAGCGGGGCATGGGCGCGTATGGCGGCGGGCAGTACGAGCTCGGCGCCGGACGCGGCCAGATCCAGCTGCTCGCGGCGCTGTTCCACCCCGACGGGCCCAACGACATCGCCCCCGGCGGCTACGACGCGCTCGACCCGGAGCCGGGCCTCCCGGCGAGCCCGCTCGATCCCGCGCCCGACGCCACCGGCTTCCGGCGGCGCATCTAGACTGGACACCAACCATGCCGCCCAAGCAGCGTCAGATCCGCATCGAGCAGAAGTCCGCCCTCGGGGCGATGCAGCAGCTCGAGAACCGCTCCGACGAGGAGCTCCTCGCCGAGACCCGCTTCCGCGCCGCCGCGCAGGCCATCCTCGGAGCCCGGGCCGCCGAGCGGGTGGACGCCGCGCGCTCGCGCGAGCACTTCCGCGCCGCGATCGCCGCCGCCCGCCCGCAGGAGCGCCTGCAGCTGCGGCGCATGGCCGAGGCGTCGCTGGCGCTCGCCGAACGCCGGCCCGACGACCTCAAGGCGGCGGCCGAGCGGCTCGGCCAGGA
>DATBDM010000061.1:0-4907 GCA_036269915.1 Solirubrobacteraceae bacterium
GCTCGACCCGACGGTCAGCAGCGTGTCCGCGCCGCGCATCATCTCGTAACTTGGCCGGGTACCCAACAGTCCGATCGACCCGGTGACGTAAGGCAGCTCGTCGGACAGGACGTCCTTGCCGAGCAGGGCCTTGGCCACCCCGGCGCCGAGCAGGTCGGCGACCTGCTCCACCTCAGCGCGGGCCTGACGGGCGCCGGCGCCGATCAGCATCGCGACCTTGGTGCCGGCGTTGAGCAGATCCGCGGCGCGACGGATCGCCCCGTCGTCCGCCACCGCAGTCGGCCACTCCACGCCGAGGCTGGAGGGCACCATCTTGAACGCGTGGGTGGGCGGGGAGTACTCCAGCTCCTGCACGTCGGCGGGGATGATCACCGCGGTGGGTGCCCGCCGGGCCATCGCGATGCGCATCGCCCGGTCGAGCACGTTCGGCAATTGCTCGGGGACGGTCACCATCTGCACGTAGTCCGAGGCCACGTCCTTGAACAGGCTGAGCAGGTCCACCTCCTGCTGGTAAGACCCACCCATGGCCGAACGATTGGTCTGCCCGACGATGGCCACCACCGGCACATGGTCGAGCTTGGCGTCGTAGAGGCCGTTGAGCAGGTGGATCGCGCCCGGCCCGGAGGTCGCCAGGCAGACGCCCAGCTCTCCGGTCAGCTTCGCGTGGGCGCAGGCCATGAACGCCGCGAGCTCCTCGTGGCGGGCCTGGACGAACTCGATCCCGTCGAAGTCGTGAAAGGCGCCGAGCAGGCCGTTGATGCCGTCGCCCGGATAGGCGTAGATGCGGGTGACGCCGTGCTCGTGAAGCCGGCGCAGGAGGAAGTCTGAGACGGAGTCGGCCATAAGGGCCGTCTACCCGTCTCGCGTGAGCGCGAGCGTCGCCTCGATGTGGGCGAGATGAGTCAGCGCCTGGGGGAAGTTGCCGAGCATGCGCCCGCCCTCGACGTCGTACTCCTCCGAGAACAGCCCGAGGTCGTTGGCGGTCGCCGCGGCGCGGTCGAACCACAGCCGTGCCTCGTCGTGGCGACCCTGGCCCGCGAGGCACTCGACGAGCCAGAAGGTGCATGCCAGGAAGGCGCCTTCGCGGCCGGGCAGCCCGTCGTCGCCGTCGTAGCGGCGCAGCAGGCCGCCGTCGTCGAGCGCCTCCGCGAGCACGTCGGCGGTCGACAGCATCCGCGGGTCGTCGTAGGCGATGAAGCCGGTGCTCGGCAGGCGCAGCACGGACGCGTCGAGATCCGGCAGCCCGAAGGCCTGCAGGAAGGTCCCGCGCCGGTGGTCGTAGCCCCGCTCGTCCACGGCCTCCGCGATCGCCGTGCGCGCGTCGGTCCAGCGCTCCACCGGCGCCTCGCGGCCACAGGCCTCGGCGAGCCGCAGCCCGCGATCGCACGCGAGCCAGCACATGACCTTCGAGTAGACGAAGTGGCGGCCGTCGCCGCGCCACTCCCAGATCCCGTTGTCCGGCTGCTCCCACGAGCGCACGGCGGTGTCGACGCAGTCGGCGAGGAAGCGCCAGTAGTCGTCGTCCGGTGTGTGGCCGCGCTCGTACGCGCGCCAGCTCTGGCCGAGCAGGTGGCCGTACGCGTCGAGCTGAAGCTGTGTGGCGGCGCCGTTGCCGACGTTGACGTCGGCGCCGTCGTAGCCGCTCAGGCCGCCGAGCGTCTCCTCGGGCGCGCGCCGCTCACCCCCGACTCCGTAGAACACCTGGAGATCCTCGGAGGATCCGGCCGTGCTGCGCTCGATGAAGCGCCGGAACGCGTCCGCCTCCGCGTCGTAGCCGAGCTCGGCGAGGCTGCGTGACGCCATCACCGCGTCGCGGATCCAGCTGTAGCGGTAGTCCCAGGCGCGCTCGCCCCGGTGGCCCTCGGGCAGCGAGGTGGTCGCCGCCGCCACCATCGCGCCCGTCGGCTCGTAGGTGAGCGCCTTCAGCGCGAGGGCGGAGCGATGCGCGGCCTCGAGGCCCGTCGCGTCGTCGCGGTCCGACCACGCACGCCAGCGCTCGATCGTCGCGTCGAGCGCGGCGTCGAGCGCGTCGGGGGCGGGCGCGGTGTCGTCGGCCTCGAGGTCGGCCGGGCGCCGGTACGTGAGCGCGAGCCGCAGGCGTTCGCCCTCGCGGACGGTGGCCCGAGCGCCCAGGACGTGACGGCCGTCGGGCTCGAGCGGCGCGTCGCAGGCGATGATCAGGCCGTCGTCGCCCCCGATCGCGGACCAGCGGTCGCCGTGGCGGCGGATCCACGGGCGGACGGCGCCGTAGTCGAACCGTGGAGCGACGAGCACGCGGATCGGCACCTCGCCGCGGACGCCCTCGACGACACGCAGCAGCAGCCGCTCCTCGCCGCGCTCGGCGCCGTCGTCGACGAGGCAGTCGAGCACGCGCGCCTCGCCGCCGGCGTGGCGCAGCGTCGTCTCGAGCACCAGTGTCCCCGGTAGGTATCGCCTTTCGGCCGCATTGGGCCGATCGCCGTCGAACGCGAGCCCGCAGGTCCCGCCATGGGGGTCGAGCAGGCTCGCGAAGCACGCCCCGGAGTCAAATCGCGGCAGGCACAGCCAGCGCACCGCGCCGTCGCGCGCGACGAGCGCGGCGGTCCGCCGGTCGCCGAGCAGCGCCAGGTCGGCGATCGGGGGACTGGGCGGGATCATCACCGGGAAGGAATGAAACGGAGATGGGTTCCGTCCGTGCCATCGTCGCCGACCTGGATCCGGATCTCGTCGGAGCGCTGCCCGCGGTCAAGCTCGAGTCCGCGCGTTCGGCGAGCGTGGCTGCCGTGATCACGGTCCAGCCCGGCGAGTGGGACACGGGCGCCGAAGCCGACCAGGCGCAGGGCGGATATGGCCTGCTCGTGCTCGACGGCCTGCTCGTGCGGCGTGTCGGCTTCGACGGCCGCTTCGGCGCGGAGTTGCTCGGCGCCGGCGATCTGCTGCGCCCGTGGGAGATCGACGGCGCGTCCAGCGGCACGCTGCCGTTCGAGACGACGTGGCGGGTGATGGTCACGACGCGTGCGGCGGTGCTCGACCTGGCCTGGGCGTCGCGGATGGCGCCGTTCCCGCAGGTCGGCGGCTGCCTGGCCGGCCGCGCCCTCGCCCGCTCGAAGCGGCTCGCGACGTCGATGGCGATCGTCCAGCTGCCGCGGCTCGACGACCGGCTGTGGATGCTCTTCTGGGAGCTCGCCGACCGCCACGGGCGCGTGCACGCCGACGGGGTTCACCTCGACCTGCCCCTCACGCACGAGCTGCTGAGCCACCTCGCGGCCGCGCGCCGGCCGTCGGTCTCGGGCGCGCTCACGCGGCTCGCCGAGCAGGGCAGGCTCGTGCGCTCCGGGCGTGCATGGGTGCTCACCGGCGAGCCGCCCGAGGACGGCTTCGCCGACGGTGAGGCCGACGTGCTCGCCTCACCCGGCTAGCGCGGCTCGCTCGTCGGCGACGGCGCGCTGTCGCGGCGGAAGCGCTCGCCGGCGTCGCCGCCCAGACCGCCGGCCGGCCCGAAGCGCGTGCGGCCGAGCCGCTGCGCGCGGCCGGTGCGCACCGCCTCGCGCAGCGCGCCCGGGAAGCGGCCCGGGCCCCAGAAGCGGGCGCCGACGGCGCGCGCGAGCTCGGAGCGCTCCATCGCGCCGTGCTCGCCGAGGGCGCTCTCGATGCGGACGACCTCCCGTGAGAACTCGACCGGCTCGATCGGGGCGGAGACCGGCATCCCGCGCGAGTAGCCGCTGCGCGGGGAGGGGCGACGCTGCGGCTTCGGCGGCTTCTGCTCCTGCTCCTCGCCTTCCGCCGTCAGCGGCGTGGCGATGTCCTCGAGCTGTTGGCCCTCGGCCTTGACGCCGAGCACGATCTCGACGATGCCGCCGATGATCATGATCCCCGCGCCGAGGTAGAAGCCGACCGCCACCGAGCTCTCGTTGCCCGTCGCGATCAGCTTCGCGAACAGCAACGGGCCCGTGATGCCGCCGACCGCGGTGCCGATCGCGTAGAAGAAGGCGATCGCCAGCGCGCGCGTCTCCATCGGGAAGATCTCCGACACGGTCAGGTACGCCGAGCTCGCGCCGGCCGAGGCGAGGAAGAACGTCCCGAGCAGGAGCGCCATGAAGCCCCATAGGCCGAGCGAGCCGCCGACGAAGAGGATCGTCAGCACGATCAGGACCACGCCCGAGCCGATGTAGGTGAAGGCCACCATCGGCTTGCGGCCGATCGTGTCGAACAGCCGCCCCAGCAGCAGCGGCCCGAGGAAGTTCGAGACGGCGAACAGGGCGATGTAGATCGGCACCTTGCCGGACTCGATGTTGAAGAACTCGCTCAGGATCGAGCCGAGGTCGAAGGTGACGGCGTTGTAGATGAAGGCCTGGCCGATGAACAGCGCGAAGCCGAGGATCGTGCGCTTGGGGTAGACCTTGAACGCCGTGCGCGCGACCTCGCGGAAGGAGATCGTCTTGCGCTGGTGCACGGTGATCGCGCCGCCGGGGTCGTCGAGCGGCTCGCTCGTCTCCTCCTCGACCTCGCGCTCGATCCCGTCGACGATCCGCTCGGCCTCCTCCTCGCGCCCGTGGATGAACAGCCAGCGCGGGCTCTCGGGCACATGGCGGCGGACGATCAGGATCGCCAGCCCGAGGACGGCGCCGAGACCGAACGCGATGCGCCAGCCGACGTCGGCGGCGAAGATGTTCGTGTTGAGCAGCACCAGCGAGCCGAGCGCGCCCGCGGCGGCGCCGAGCCAGTAGGAGCCGTTGATGATCAGGTCGACGCGGCCGCGCACCCGGGCGGGGATCAGCTCGTCGATCGCGGAGTTGATCGCGGCGTACTCGCCGCCGATGCCGGCGCCGGTGAAGAAGCGGGCGATGAAGAAGAACAGCGCGGTGGTCGAGAACGCCGTGGCAACGGTCGCGACGATGTAGACCAGCAGGGTCAGCAGGAAGAGCTTC
>DATBDM010000062.1:0-2259 GCA_036269915.1 Solirubrobacteraceae bacterium
GCGGCGAACGCGGTCGCCTCGTCGAGGAAGAAGAGCTCGGTGAAGCGGCCGGGCTGCATCAGCGGCGCGCGATGCCATCCCCTGAAGCGCAGCCGGCAGGCGATCCAGCGCCGCCCGGCATGGTGGCGGCGGATGCGGCCCTGCGCATCGTGCAGGCAGCCGCGGTTGCCGTAGACGAGCCCGCGCGCCGGCGTGGCGATCAGCTCCCCCAGCGGGGAGACGCGATTCTGACGAGGCACCCGCGCGACCCTACGACCTCAGGTAGCGTCGCGCGATGCACGCCAAGCCCCTCGCCGCCCTCGCCACGCTCGCCGCCGTCGCCGGGAGCGCCGCAGTCGCCGACGGCGCCTCGCCGCCCGCGCAGAAGGTCACGCCGCTGCGCGTCGGCGGCGTCCACCTCGGCGACACCCACTCGAGCCTGCGCGCCCGCGGGCTGGTCGGCAAGATCGGTCCCGGCTGCGAGCTCGGCGGCCCGAGCACGCGTGCCGCGAAGCTGAAGGCGCCGCTCAAGGGCAGCGTCAACTACACGCTCAAGGACCCGCGCCTGGTCGCGAACATCCAGGTGCTCGGGGGCGCCAAGGCGCGCGGCGTCGGCGTCGGCGCGAAGCCGCGGGCGATCCGCAAGGCGTTCCCGAAGGCGAAGTTCGACCACAGCACCGAGAGCGTCTTCGGCATCACGCTGGTGAAGGTGCCGCGCAACGGCGGCGGCAAGCTGCAGTTCGCGGTCAGCACGACGACCCATCGCGTGACGCTGATCGGGGTGCCGGCCCTCGCATTCTGCGAATAAGCGCGGGTGGTTGCGACCGCGGCGCCAGCTACCGTGCATCGGTCCATGCGCGCCGCGGAACCCGCCTTCAACGTCGAGCTGCGCCAGGATCGTCAGGGGCAGGCGTTCGTCGTCTTCTCCTTCCCGTACCTGGCGGAGATCGTCGACGCCGTGCGCGCGATCCCCGGACGGCGCTTCGACTGGGAGGCGCGCGAGTGGTGGGCGCCGCGCGCGGACGCCACCGCGCCGTTCGTCAAGGGCGTGCTCGAGCGCTTCCCGTCGCTGCACGTGCACCCGGACGTCGACGCGTGGCTGGCCAAGGCGGTCGCCGGCTGGGTCGGCCGGGTCACGGCGGGGCGCCTCGACGGCAAGGGCGCGTTCGTGCTCGACACGATCGCGGGCGAGCTCGACGAGCCGCTCGCCTCGGAGGCGGCCGACCGGGGTGGGCGGCTGTGGCTGCCGTTCTCCAAGGAGGTCGCCGACGCGCTGCTCGAGGCCAAGGGGGCGCGCCTCGACGACCGGGCGCTGCGCTGCGCGACGCGCCTGCAGGTCCACCAAGCGCCGGCGCCCGCCTCGCTGTCGCTGATCGAGAGCGTCGGGGAGCCGCGCTTCAAGCTCGACGTCAACTGGGATCCCGAGACGATCCCGGCCTTCAACGCGCTGCCCGCGGCGGAAGCGCACGGGCGCTCGATCCCGGTCGACCCGTACCTGCTCGAGCCGCTCGAGCACTACCTGCGCACCTTCGCCGTCGAGCCGTCGCCGGTCGCGCGCGAGGTGCTCGACCGGTTGCGCCGCGACCACGACGCGGCGATCGAGGACGTCCGGCGCTCGCGCGCGCAGGACGGGCCACCGCTCGCGATCGAGGACCGCCTCGGCGGTGAGCTGCGGCCGTTCCAGCGTGCCGGCGTCGCCTACGTGCTGTGGTCGCGCCGCTGCTTCCTCGCCGACGAGCAGGGCCTCGGCAAGACCGTGCAGGCGCTCGCGGCGCTCGAGGCCGACGACGCCTACCCGGCGGTCGTCGTCTGCCCGGCCAGCCTCAAGCTCAACTGGCGGCGCGAGATCGAGCACTGGCTCCCGCATCGCTCGGTCACCGTCGTGTCCGGCACGAGCGGCACGCACCAGGCAGCCGACATCGTCGTCCTCAACTACGAGATCGTGCACGCGCATCGCGCGCGGCTCGGGCTGCGCACGCCGAAGGCGCTCGTGCTCGACGAGTCGCACTACGTCAAGAACCCGCGCGCCAAGCGCACCCAGGCCGTGCGGCGGCTCGTCGGCGCGCTCGCCCAGGACGCGCTGCGGCTCAACCTCACCGGCACGCCGGTGATGAACCACCCGGAGGAGCTGATCGCGCAGCTGCGCGTGCTCGGCCGCCTGGAGGAGTTCGGCTCGGGCGCGAAGTTCGCCCGCCGCTTCCAGGGCGCCGGCGCCGAGGAGCGCATCCACTGGCACCTGCGGCGCAGCTGCTTCGTCCGCCGCCTCAAGGCCGACGTCCT
>DATBDM010000063.1:0-16085 GCA_036269915.1 Solirubrobacteraceae bacterium
GTCGTCTACTGCGACATCCACTCGCCCGACATGCGGATGACCATCCACGTCACGCGCTAGCGGGGATAGGATCCCCGGCCTCATGGAGGCCTCCAACCGCAAGATCCGCGTCGTCGTCGCCAAGCCCGGCCTCGACGGGCACGACCGCGGCGCGAAGATCATCGCGCGGGCGCTGCGCGACGCGGGCATGGAGGTCATCTACACCGGCCTGCACCAGACGCCGGAGCAGATCGTCGAGACCGTGCTGCAGGAGGACGCGGACGCCGTCGGCCTCTCGATCCTCTCCGGCGCCCATATGACGCTGGTCCCGAAGGTCATCGAGCTGCTGCGCGAGCAGGACGCCGGCGACGTCGTCGTCACGGTCGGCGGCACGATCCCGAACTCGGACATCTCCGAGCTCAAGGAGCTCGGCGTCGCCGCGATCTTCACCCCGGGCGCGTCGACGACCGAGATCGTCGACTACATCCGGGGCGCCGTCACGCCCTAGGCCGGGTGCTCGACCACGTCGACATCCGCGTCGCCGACCGCGACGCGTCCCAGCGCTTCTACGAGACCGTCCTCGCCGTGCTCGGCAAGCGCTACAGGGTCGACGCCGAGTGGATCGATTGGGGCGACTTCTCGATCGTCTCCGACGGTCAACCCGTCACGAAGCACCTGCATGTCGCGTTCTCCGCGCCGTCGCACGAGCTCGTGGACGCCTTCCACCGCGCGGGCGTCGAGGCCGGCTCCTCCGGCGACGGCGCCTGCCTGCGCGACCCCGACGGCAACCGCGTCGAGGCGGTGTACACGGGCCATGCGAGCAAGACCGGCGCGATCGACCAGCTGCGGCTGCGCACCCGCGACGTCGCGGCCATCCGGCGTTTCTACGTGGCGACGGGCCACGAGCTCGGTGTCGACGAGCCGGGCCGCGTCCAGGTCGTCACGGGCGGCGCCTCGGTCTCCTACGTCGCCGGCGATCCGCCGACCGAGCACGTCCACATCGCGTTCGGCGCCGACACGAACGAGGCGGTCGACGCCTTCCACCGGGCCGCGATCGACGCGGGCTACGCGGACAACGGGGCGCCGGGCGAGCGCGCCGCCTACCACCCGGGCTACTACGGGGCGTTCGTCCTCGACGCCGACGGCCACAACATCGAGGCCGTGAACCACAACCGGGAGTAACTGTACCGGCTGGACGGTATACTAACCGTCATGCCGAGCAGCATCCTCCTCTCCATCGCGATCCTCAGCGAGGTCGCGGCGACCGTGTCGCTGCGCTTCGCGCACGGCTTCACGAACCCCGTCCCCAGCGCGGTGGTGGTGATCGGCTACGGCATCTCGTTCTGGATGCTCGCGCTCGTCCTCAAGCAGCTGCCGATCGGGCTGACCTACGCCGTCTGGTCGGCCGCCGGCACGGCGCTGATCGCCGCGATCGGGATCTTCGCCTTCGGCGAAGGCGCCACCACGCTGAAGCTCGCCTCGCTCGCACTCATCATCATGGGCGTCGTGGGCCTCAACCTCGCCGGCACCCATTGACCCGCCGCGATACGCGCGCGCACCTGCTCGACGCCGCCGTCGCCGTGATCCGGCGCGACGGCGCGCAGGCGCTCACGCTCGACGCCGTCGCCGCCGAGGCCGGCGTCTCCAAGGGCGGGCTGCTCTACCACTTCAAGTCCAAGCGCCAGCTGCTGGACGCCATGGTCGCCCGCTGGATGGACGAGTGGGAGGCCGAGTTCGACGCCGACACGACGGGCGACGGCTTCGTCGCCTCCTTCGTGCGCACCTCGCACCTCGGCGGCGCCGGCCAGGAGGAGCGGGCGGCCGAGACGGGGCTGCTCGCGGCGATCGCCGCCGAGCCCGCGGTGCTCGCGGCGGTGCGCGATCGCTACGCGACGTGGCAAGATCGCGTCGAGCGCGAGGGTTCCGACCCCGTGGAAGCGACGGTGGCGCGGCTGGCAGCCGACGGTCTCTGGCTCGCCGACCTGCTCGGGCTGGCCCCGCCCCAGGGGCAGTTGCGCGAGCAGGTCCTGGCCAGGCTGCTCGAGCTCGCCCGACGCGATTGACTCGTCAGTCAACCCGGTAGGATCCCCGCCACGTGGCCGCCAGGTGCGGTCGGGCAACCCGGTAACGAGGTGAGGCAGTGAAGATCTGCGTCCTGGTCAAAGAGGTGCCGGACGCCGCCGTCGAGAAGCGGATCAACCCCTCGACGGGGCGCCTGGACCGCAATGGGGAGAAGAACCTGAACCCGTTCGACACCCACGCGATCGAGGCGGCGATGCAGCTCAAGGAGGGCGGCGCCATCGAGGTCGAGGAGGTCGTCGCGGTGACGATGGGCCCCGAGTCCGCCGTACGCGCGCTCCACAAGGCCGTATCGCTGGGCGCCGATCGCTCGGTGCACCTCACCGACGAGGCGCTGGCCGGCTCCGACGTCAACGGCACGGGCTACGCCCTCGCCCAGGCGCTCGCCAAGGAGTCCCCGGACCTGGTCCTGCTCGGCCAGCAGTCCGACGACGGCGAGTGCTACACGATCGGCGCCGTCGTGGCCGACCACCTGCAGATGCCCTCCCTCACGCAGGTCATCAAGATCGAGATCGACGAGCGAAGCGGTGACGAAGGCGGGAGCAAGCTGCGCTGCGAGCGCCAGGCCGAGTACGGCTACGACACGGTCTCGATCGACTTCCCGGCCGTGATCTCGGTCGGCGACGCGATCAACGAGCCGCGCTACCCGTCGCTGAAGGCGATCATGGGCGCCAAGAAGAAGCCGCTCGAGACGCTCTCCGTGGGCGACGCCGGCATCGACGCCGGCCGCGTCGGCTACGACAACGCGCGCGCCCACTGCTCGGACTTCGCCGCGCCGCCCGAGAAGGCTGCCGGCCAGATCATCGAGGACGAGGACACCGCGGAAACGGTCGAGAAGATCGTCGCGTGGCTGGACGAAAGGAAGCTCCTGGCATGAGCGGGATCCTGGTCTACGCCCTCCACTACGAGGGCGAGTTCAACAAGAACTCCCTCGGCGCCGTCTCCGAGGGCGCCCGCCTGGCGTCCCAGCTCGGCAGCGAGTGCCACGCGATCGTCGTCGGCGACCCGGCCGGCCTGCCGGACGACCTCGTCTCCACGCTCGGCAACTACGGCGCGACCAAGGTCTTCCGCGCCGAGGGCCCCGAGGGCCTCGCGCAGCCGGTCGTCGACGCCATGTCGCAGGTCGTGAAGTCCGAGGGCCACGACTACGTGCTCTTCGGCGGCGGCCTGCTCGGCTTCGAGATCGGCGCGGGCATCGCCGCGCGCCTCGACGCCGGCGTCTGCATGGAGGTCACCGAGGTCGTCGTGCAGGACTCGAAGCTCGTCGCGCGACGCCCGATCCTGCAGGACTCGCAGGTCTCCGACGTGCACTACCGCTCCGACGTCGGCGTGATCATCGGGCGCCTGAACGCGTTCGAGATCTCCGAGGCCGGCTCCGACGCGGCGACCGTCGAGGACGTGCAGGTCGACTACGCCCCACACTCGCTCAGGGCCACGATGGTCGAGCGCGGCGAGCAGCGCGGCGCCGACGTGAACATCGAGGACGCCGACATCCTCGTCGCCGGCGGCCGCGGCCTCGGCAAGGCCGAGGGCTTCGAGGCGCTCGAGCAGCTCGCGGGCTCGCTCGGCGGCGCCGTCGCGGCGACCCGCGCGGTGGTCGACGCCGGCTGGTACCCCTACGCCGCGCAGATCGGCCAGACGGGCAAGACCGTCGCGCCGAAGCTGTACCTCGCGGCGGGCATCTCCGGCGCGATCCAGCACAAGGTCGGCATGCAGAGCTCCGAGAACATCGTGGCGATCAACAAGGACTCGAACGCCCCGATCTTCGAGTTCGCGGATCTCGGCATCGTCGGCGACCTGAACAAGATCGTCCCCAAGCTCACCGAGGCGGTGAAGGCCCGCAAGGGCGGCTGATGTCGCAGAGCAACGGACGGCCCCCCGGCGGCTGGTCCCCGAGCCAGTTCCCGCCGCCCGTCGATTCGGCCGGCGAGTTCGTCGGCCCGATCACGGACGCCGAGGACGAGCGGATCGAGGTCGGCGTCGCGATCGTCGGCGGCGGGCAGGCGGGGCTGGCATGCGCCATCCGGCTGCTGCAGCTGCTCGAGGACGACCCCGAGCTCACCGAGAAGCTCGGCGAGGTCCCGGTCGCGGTGGTCGAGAAGGGCAAGGTCGCGGGAGCGCATCAGCTCTCCGGCGCAGTCATGAACCCGTCCTCGATCCAGGAGCTGTTCCCGGATGCGACGCCCTCCGACTGGCCCAACTACGGGCCGGTCGAGGGCGAGACCGTCTACTTCATGCTCAACTCCAAGCGCGCGGTGCCGCTCAAGCCGGTCCCGCCGCCGTTCCGCAACCACGGCAACTACGTGATCTCGCTGGCCGAGCTCAACCGCTGGCTGGCCGAGAAGGCGGAGGAGCTGGGCGCCTACATCCTCACGGAGACCGTCGGCGCGAAGCTGCTGGTCGAGGAGCGAAGCGACGACGAGGCCTCTGGCCGAGGCAGGTGCGTCGTGCGCGGCGTCCGCACCGGCGACAAGGGCCGCGACAAGTCGGGCGGCGAGAAGTCCAACTTCGAGCCGGGCTCGGACGTCGTCGCGCGCGCCACGGTGCTCGCGGAGGGCAACTGGGGCCACCTGACCGGGGCGGCGCTGAAGGCGCTCGACCTCGCGCCGCAGGACCCGCAGGTGTGGGCGCTCGGCGTGAAGGAGGTCTGGGAGGTCGAGACGCCGCTGCACAAGGTGATCCACACGCTCGGCTGGCCGCTGCGCCCGCAGGGCAAGTGGAAGGAGTTCGGCGGCTCCTGGATCTACGGCATGAACCGCGAGGGGGAGACCCCCAAGGTCTCGATCGGCTACGTCGCCGGGCTCGACTCCGCCGACGCGCGGCTCTCGGTCCACGACGTGCTCCAGCAGTTCAAGCTGCACCCGAAGGTCAAGAAGATCCTCGCGGGCGGCAAGCGCGTCGCCTGGGGCGCGAAGGCGATCCCCGAGGGCGGCTACTGGGCGATGCCGCGGCTGCACGCCCCCGGCATGGTCATCGCCGGCGACGCCGCGGGCATGGTCAACGTGCCCAAGCTCAAGGGCGTCCACTACGCGATCAGGGCCGGCATGCTCGCCGCCGAGACGATCTACGAGCAGCTCAAGAGCGGCTCGACGGACTTCTCCGCCTACGAGCAGGCCGTGCACGACTCGGAGATCGGCAAGGACCTCTGGGAGTCGCGCAACATGAAGCAGCCGTTCGGCAAGGGGCTGGTGATCGGCGGCGCCATCACCAACGCGATGGTCGTCACCAAGGGCCGCTTCCCGGGCGGCCACTGGGCGACCCACCGCGACTCCGAGCAGCCGCTGGAGCTCACGGACCGCCCGAAGCGCTATCCCAAGCCCGACGGCAGGTACACGTTCGACAAGCTCTCGGGCGTCTTCCTGACCGGCAACGCGACGCGCGACGACGCGCCGAGCCACATCCGGATCGAGCGCCACGTGCCGCGCGAGATCGCCGAGGCGTGGTCGTGGATGTGCCCGGCGGGTGTCTACGAGATCCCGGAGGACGCGCCCGAGGAGGGCTACGTCGACCTCCAGGTCAACCCGAGCAACTGCGTGCAGTGCGGCGCGATCACCGCCAAGGGCGGCCGGCTCACCCCGCCCGAGGGCGGGGACGGGCCGATGTACCAGGTGACATAGCCGCACCGTCGCCGAAGGCCGGATCGCCCGCCGGGGGCCGATGCGAGGCCTGCGCCCGGCGGGTGCGATCCGGCCTGGCAGGCGAAACCTGTCTCATCGCGCCGAAACTCCGGCCGCGATGACGCGTTTTGAAAGATCCCATGCAGCGCGCGCTCGTCCTGACTGCGGCGTTCTTCGCCATCGCTCCCGCGGCCCACGCCGCGACGCGGCCCCAGGCCGCGCTGGTCTCCTGCGACAAGGTGCACCACTCGGCCGTCTTCGAGGGGCGGATGGACAATCGCCCGGGCAGCGCGCGGATGCAGATGCGCTTCCAGCTGCAGGACCACGGGCCGGGCGAGCACTGGGTGCGGGTGGCCGTCCCGGGCTTCAGCGCCTGGCAGTCGTCGGCCACCGGCCGCTCGCGCTACGTCTACACGAAGACCGTCGACGGGCTCGTCGGCCCGGCCTCCTACCGCGTCGTCGTCAGCTTCCGCTGGCTCGCGACCGACGGCACCGTGCTGCGGCGCGCCACCGACGTCTCGCCCGCGTGCCGCCAGCCCGACCCGCGGCCCGACCTGTCGGTCGCCGCGCTGGAGGTGCGCCCGGCGCTGCGTCCCCAGCGGCGCCGGTACGCGATCACGATCGCGAACACCGGGCGCTCCGCCGCGCCGGCGTCGCGCCTCGCGCTCGACCTCGGCGACGGCGGCACCCCGCTGGGCGCCACCGTCGGCGCGCTCGACCCGGGCGCGGAGCAGACCGTCGTCGTCACCGGCCGGGCCTGCGAACCCGGCACGCTGCTCACCGCCGCGGCCGACGCCACGGACGTGGTCGACGAGCACGAGGAGGACGACGACACCTTCGCGCTGACCTGCCCCGCGGCCTCCGCCTGATCGGCCCGGCGCGTGGGAGGCTGTGCCCGTGCGCACAGCGTCCCGTCCACGAGGAGCCGCCGTCGCGCTCGCCGCGCTCGTGGCGCTCAACGGCGCCGCGATCGTGGTCCTGTGGATCCGCGCCGGCGGCTTCACGGACGTCCACGGCCTCGGCAGCGGGCTGACGAGCGCCGGCCGGCTCGCCGGGCTGCTCGGCGCCGCCGCCGCGCTGCTCGCGCTGCTGCTCCTGGCGCGCATACCGGTGCTCGACCGCCTCTACGGCTTCGACCGGCTCGCGGCCTGGCACCGGATCGACGCGCGCGCCTGCATCACGTTGCTGCTCGCGCACGCCGCGCTGATCCTCGCCGGCTACACGATCGGCGACCGGATCTCGCTGTGGGCCGAGGTCAAGCGGCTGATCTCGGGCTACCCGGGCGTGATCACCGCGGTCGCCGGGCTGGCGATCCTCGTCGCCGTGGTGGTGACCTCGATCGTCGCCGTGCGTCGCCGGCTGCGCTACGAGACGTGGTGGTTCGTGCACCTGTACGCGTATCTGGCGATCGCGCTCGCCTTCAGCCACCAGATCGACACGGGCACGGCGTTCGTCGGCGACGGGCTCGCCCGGGCGTACTGGACGGCGCTCTACGCCGCGGTCGTCGCCGTGCTCGTCGTCTGCCGGATCGGGGCGCCGCTCGCGCGCAGCCTCTGGCACGACCTGCGCGTGGAGCGCGTCGTCGAGGAGGCGCCCGGCGTCGTCTCGATCGAGGTGGGCGGCCGCCGGCTCGAGCACCTGCGCGCGCGCTCGGGGCAGTTCCTGCTGTGGCGCTTCCTGACCCACGACCGCTGGTGGGAGGCGCATCCGTTCTCGCTCTCCGCCCGGCCGGACGGGCGCCGGCTGCGGATCACGGTCAAGTCGCTCGGCGACTTCACCCAGCGCCTCGGCGACGTGCGCCCGGGCACGCGCGTGATCGTCGAGGGTCCGTTCGGGGCGTTCACCACGGCGGCGCGGCGCCGGCCGCGCGTGGCGCTGATCGCCGGCGGCGTCGGCATCACGCCGATCCGGGCGCTGCTCGAGGACATGCCCGGCGACCCCGGGGACATCACGGTCATCTACCGGGCGCTGAGCGACGGCGAGCTGATCCTGCGCGAGGAGCTCGAGGCGCTCGCGCGGCGGCGCGGCACGGAGCTGCACTACGTGATCGGCGACCACCGGGAGCCGACCGCGGGGGAGCTGCTCTCGCCGGAGCACCTGCGCGCGCTCGTGCCCGACATCGCGGCGCGCGACGTCTACGTCTGCGGCCCGCCGGCGATGGCCGATGCGACCCGCGCGAGCCTGATCGCCGCCGCGGTGCCCCGGCGGCAGATCGTCACGGAGCGCTTCGCCCTGTGAGCCGGTTCACGGAGCGCGACGGCATCTACACTGGACTACATCATGAAGACTGAAATCCATCCCGACTACCCGGTGGCGACCGTCCGCTGCACGTGCGGGAACGTGTTCGAGACCCGCTCGACGAAGGGCGACATCCACGTCGAGATCTGCTCGAACTGCCACCCCTTCTACACGGGCAAGCAGAAGCTCGTGGACACCGGCGGCCGCGTCGAGCGCTTCCAGCGCCGCGCCGCCAAGCGCGCCGCCTCGAAGTAACCCGCTCAGGTTCGCGCATCAGGCTGCCGATCCAGAGGTCGTGAGCAGCGATGACCTCTCGGACGGCCGCCTGACCGCGCAGCGCGACGCCCCGGTCGGCGGTCAGGCCGTCATGGAGGGCGTCATGATGCGCGGCGTCTCCACGTGGGCCGTCGCCGTGCGCCGCCAGTCCGGCACCATCGACGTCGAGTCGCACCCGCTGGTCTCCTGGGGCCGGCACCATCCCGCCCTGCGCTGGCCCGTCGTGCGCGGCGTCGTCGCGCTCGGCCAGTCGCTGAACATCGGCTTCAAGGCCCTCGGCATCTCCGCCAACGCGCAGCAGCCCGAGGACGCCGAGCCGATCGGCCGCGCCACCTGGGCCGGCACGCTCGCGCTGTCGCTGCTCTTCGCGGTCGGCCTGTTCTTCGTCGTCCCGGTCACGCTGGCGAGCCTGGTCAAGGACCAGCTCGGCTCGGCCTGGCTGTTCTGGGTCGTCGAGGGCGCGATCCGCACCGCGATCTTCCTCGGCTACCTCGGCCTGATGTCGCGCCTGCGCGACCTGCGGCGCGTGTTCGAGTACCACGGCGCCGAGCACAAGGTCATCTCCTGCTTCGAGGCCGGCGAGCCGCTCGAGCCCGCGAGTGCGCAGCGGTTCTCCCGCCTGCACCCGCGCTGCGGGACCTCGTTCCTGCTCGTGGTGATGATCGTCGCCATCTTCGTCTTCGCCCCGATCGGCCTGCCCGCCTGGTACGTGCTCGTGCCGACGCGCATCCTCGGCGTCCCGCTGATCGCCGGTCTCTCCTTCGAGCTGATCAAGTGGGCCGGCCGCAACCGCTCGCACGGCTCCGTGCGCGCGATCATGTGGCCCGGCATGCAGCTGCAGCGCCTCACCACCCGCGAGCCCGACCACGAGCAGCTCGCCGTCGCGATCGCCGCGCTGGAGGCCGTCCTCGCCGTCGAGGACCCGCGCGCCGCGGCCGCCGCCGACCGGGTGGGCATGGAGGTTGTGGCGTAGCGGTAGCCGCCGGGCTCGGGCCGCGCCCGCGGAGCGGGCGAACGTCAACTGCGGCGGGTAGGGAACGGGCTCGGCCGGGAGGGAGAAACGTCGCCTCGCCCGGCGGGCACCGCGGTGGGCTGACGTTTCGGCCGAATGCGGCGTCGAACGTCACTCCTCTCGCGCTGGCGGCCAGGCGAGACGCGTCGACGCGTCCAACCGCGGCCGCCGGGTCGAACTCGCCGCCTCGGCTCTAGACTCGATCGCCGGATGATCGAGTCGCTGGTGGAGCAGATCGAGGCGCGCTATGCCGAGGTGCAGGCGCAGATGTCGGACCCCGAGGTGATCGGGGACCGTCAGCGCTACGCCGACGCGGGCCGCGCCTTCACCCAGCTCTCGGCCGCCGCGAGGCTCGCCGAGCAGTACCGGCTCGCGGTCTCGGACGCCGAGGGCGCCGAGGAGCTGCTCGAGGAGGGCGGCGAGGACGCCGAGCTGCGCGACGAGCTGCGCGACGCCCGCGAGCGCATCGAGCGCCTCGAGGAGGAGATCCGCCTCGCGATGGTCGAGCGCGATCCCTCCGACGACAAGAATGTGATCGTCGAGATCCGCGCGGGCATCGGCGGCGACGAGGCCGCGCTGTGGGCCGGCGACGTCTACCGGATGCTCACCCACTACGCCGCGCGCAAGGGCTTCGCGACCGAGACGATGGCGGCCGCCGACGGCGCGTACACGTTCGAGATCCGCGGCGACGGCGCCTACTCGGTGTTCAAGTTCGAGGGCGGCACGCATCGCGTCCAGCGCGTCCCGGAGACGGAGTCCCAGGGCCGCATCCACACCTCGACCGCGACGGTCGCGGTGCTGCCCGAGGCCGAGGAGGTCGACGTCCACGTCGATCCCAACGACCTCCAGATCGACGTCTACCGCTCCTCCGGGCCTGGCGGGCAGTCGGTCAACACGACCGACTCCGCCGTGCGCATCACCCACAAGCCGACGGGCGTCGTCGTCTCGATGCAGGACGAGAAGTCCCAGCTGCAGAACCGCGAGCGCGCGATGAAGGTGCTGCGCGCGCGGCTCTACGAGCGCGAGCTCGCCGCGCGCCGGGCCGAGCAGGCCGCCGCCCGCTCCGCCCAGGTCGGGACCGGCGAGCGCTCCGAGAAGATCCGCACGTACAACTTCCCCGAGCGCCGCGTCACCGACCACCGCGTCAAGGTCACGGTCCACAACCTCGACCAGGTGCTCGCCGGGGAGCTCGACGAGCTGACCGGCGCGCTGCAGGACGACGAGAAGCGCAAGCGGCTCGACGCCGCCTCGCAGTCCGCATGAGCCGAACTCTCATCTTCGGTCATTAGCTTCGCCGCCCAAGTGCGCCTGGCCGGGAGGGCCGGCGCCACGGGATAAGGGAGGCCAGATGGCCAAGCAGTTCTGGAAGGCGCCCCTGCTGGCGCTCGGGATCCTTGCGGTGACGGCCGGGTCCGCCGCCGCTGCGGTCTCGGCGCCGGGCAGCGTCGCGCACCCCAAGACCGCCGGCACCGGCGGCACGCCGTGCAACTCCGCGGGCATCCACTGCTACACGCCGCAGCAGATGACCGACGCCTACGGCGTCAGCGCGCTGCACGCCGCGGGCACCAAGGGCGACGGGCAGACGATCGTGCTCGTCGACTCCTACGGCACCCCGACGGGTGCGCAGGACCTCAAGACGTTCCACGACACGTTCTATCCGAACGAGCCGAACCCGAACTTCGACGAGGTCTATCCGAACGGCAAGCCGAACTACACGGCCTGCAACGGCAACGGGACCCAGCACTCGGGTCCGTGCGCGGCCGAGGGCTGGGCCGGTGAGGCGACGCTCGACATCGAGTGGGCCTACGCGATGGCGCCGCACGCGCACATCGTGCTGCTCGCCGTCCCGCCCGCCGAGACGGAGGGCGTGCAGGGAATGCCGAACCTGTTCAAGGCGATCTCGGGGGCGGTCGACACCTACCCGGCCGGCACGGTCTTCTCGATGAGCTTCGGCGTCGACGAGCCGACGTTCGGCAGCGCGGCGCAGTCGCAGACCGCCAAGTTCGACCAGACGTTCCAGAAGGGCCTCGCGAAGGGCGACACCTTCTTCGCGTCCTCGGGCGACGACGGCACGACCGGCACGGAGAAGAACGCGCACAACACGCGCAGCTACGACTACCCGACCGTCGGCTGGCCGGCGTCGAGCCCGTACGTGACCGCCGTCGGCGGCACGCAACTCATGTACGACTGGCGCTGGAACCCGACCACCGACGTGCCGTTCACGGCGGACGGGAACTACAACCCGGCGTACTTCGCCGCCACCCAGACGAACACGATCACCGAGCCGGTCTGGAACGAGTCGTGGCTGCCCGCCGCGACCGGCGGCGGCCCGAGCCAGATCTACCCGCGGCCGTCGTGGCAGAGCGCCGAGGCCGGCGTGATCGGCGGCAACCATCGCGGTGTCCCGGACCTGTCCTGGAACGCGGCGGTCAACGGCGGCGTGCTCGTCTACACGTCGTACTTCCCGGCCGACAGCGCGCCGGGCTTCCACATCTACGGCGGCACCAGCGCGGCGTCGCCGCAGGTCGCCGGCGTCGTGGCGCTGGCCGACCAGCAGCAGCGCGAGAGCGGCGGCCAGCCGATCGGCTGGCTGAACCCGCTGCTCTACCAGAAGGTGCAGAGCTCGGCGTTCAAGGACATCGTGCCGGAGACCTACGGCACGGCCCTGAGCGGCCAGCTCGTCAACAACACCCTGTTCGACTACAACGGCGACGGCCAGCCGGTGACGGTCGGCCCCGTTCCGGGTCACCGGACCCTGGGCGGCTGGGACGAGACGACGGGCTTCGGCTCGCCGAAGGCGTCGCAGTTCGTGGCGCAGATCCGCGCCGCGCGCAACACGCCGTAACGCGTCTGCCGGACGCGGGCGGCGCTATGCCGCCCGCGTCCCCCGCAGCTTCGCCCCGGGGTTGAGCAGGCCCTTGGGATCGAGCGCGTCCTTGACCGCCCGCTGCAGCGCGAGCGTCGCCGGGTCGAGCTGGTCGGCGAGCCGGTGGGCCTTCAGCCGGCCGAGACCATGCTCGCCCGACAGCGTCCCGCCCAGCTCGAGGGCGAGGTCGAAGAGCTCCTCCGCCGCTGCGGCCCCGCGCTCGCGCTGGCCGTCGTCGCCAGGGTCGAGCAGGAACGTCGCGTGGACGTTGCCGTCGCCCGCGTGGCCCCAGGAGCAGGCCTCGAGGCCGTGGCGCGCGCCGATCTCGACCGTGCCCCGGACCGCCTCGGCGAGGCGCTCGACCGGGACGGCGACGTCCTCGGAGAGCTTGCCCCCGCGCTGGGCGGTCACGGCGTGCGAGACGCCGGCGCGCCAGCGCCACAGCGCCGCGGGCTCGGGCGCGTGGACCGCGAGCGCGCCCTCGCCGAGCGCCTCGGCGAGCGTGTCGCGGTCGGCCTGCGCGCCGGCCAGCGGGCCGTCGGCCTCGGCGAGCACCGCGAAGCCGGCACCGCCGCTGCCGCCGTCGACCGGCAGGCCGGCCGCGGCGGCGAGCGCGCCGGCGTCGAGGAACTCGAGCGCCGCCGGGATCGCGCCGCTGGCCAGCGCGTTCTGCACCGCCGCGGCGCCCGCCTCGGTGTCGGGATAGAGCCCGATCACCGGCAGCGCGGCCTCCGGCGCGGGGATCAGCCGCAGCCAGGCGGCGGTGACGATCCCCAGCGTGCCCTCGGAGCCGACCAGCAGCCCGCGCAGGTCGTAGCCCGCGACGTCCTTGCGCAGCGCGCCGCCGACGCGCACCACCTTGCCGGGCGCGACGACCGCCTCCAGCCCCATGACCCAGTCGCCGGTCACGCCGTACTTGAACGCGTGCGGGCCGCCCGCGTTGGTGGCGATGTTGCCGCCGAGCTGGGACTGCTCGGCCGCGCCCGGGTCGGGCGGGAACCAGAGGCCGTTCTCGCGCGCGAGGCGGTGGACGTGCGCGGTCTGGAGCCCGGCCTCGGCGTGCATGCGCCAGCCCTCGGGCTCGAGGGCGCGAACCGCGTGCATGCGCTCGAGCGAGCAGACGATGCCGCCCTCGGGCGCGGCGCCACCGGCGAACCCCGAGCCGCCGCCGCGTGCGGTGAGCGGGACGTCGTGCTCGTAGCACCAGGCGAGCAGCGCCGCGACCTCCCGGGCGCTCCCCGGGCGCACGAGCGCGTCGGCCCGGCCCGCGTAGGCCTGCGCCTCCGTCGCGTCGCGCAGCGCCGCGCGCGGCACCGGCGCCTCGACGTTCGCCTCGCCGGCGATCCCCGCGAGCTCGCGGACCAGGATGCTCATGCGTGCCACCCTAGAGCCGATGCCCCGCGCCCCGCTCGCCCGCACCTCGGTCCGCGACGCGCTGGACTCGGCGGTGATCGCGTTGGGCGCCGCGGGGTGCGAGACGCCGCGACTCGACGCCGAGGTGCTGCTCGCCGACGTGCTCGGCGCGGACCGCGCCGCGCTGATCGCCCATCCCGGGCGCGAGCTCGAGCCCGGCGAGGCGCGCGCGTTCCAGGACGCCGCGCGGAGGCGCTCGCGCCGCGAGCCCGTCGCCTACATCGTCGGCCGTCGCGGCTTCCGCCGGCTCGACCTCGAGGTCGACGCCCGCGCGCTGATCCCCAGGCCCGAGACCGAGCACCTGGTCGAGGCCGCGCTGTCGCTGCCGCGGGGCGCGTCGATCGTCGACGTCGGCACCGGATCGGGAGCGATCGCGCTCGCGCTCAAGGACGAGCGGCCCGACCTGCGGGTGACGGGGACCGACGCGAGCGCGGACGCGCTGGCGCTCGCGCGCGCCAACGGGGCGCGACTCGGCCTCGACGTGCAGTGGCGCGAGGGCGACCTGCTCGCGGGCGTCGAAGCCGCCGACGCGGTCGTCTCGAACCCGCCGTACATCGCCGTCGGCGCGCGTGTGCCCGCGGAGCTCGGCTTCGAGCCGGTCGGCGCGCTGCTCGCGGGCGAGACGGGCTACGAGGTCTACGAGCGGCTCGCGCCCGCCGCGGCCGCGACCGGCGCGGCCTTCGCCGCCTTCGAGGTCGGGATGGGACAGGCGCCCGGGGTCGCCGAGCTCCTGCGCGGTGCCGGCTTCGGCGAGATCGAGGTCGTCCCCGACCTCGCCGGGATCGACCGGGTGGTGGTCGGGCGCCGATGAGCGCCGACGCGCGGGCGCTCGAGGCGTGCGTCGCGGGCGGCGGCGTCGCGGTCTTCTACGCCGACACCGTCTACGGGCTCGCCTGCGACCCGGAGGACGGCGACGCGGTCGCCCGGCTCTACGCCCTCAAGGGACGGCCGCCGCGCAAGGCGTCGGCGGTGATGTGGTTCTCGGCGGCCGCCGCCCTCGACGCCCTGCCCGAGCTCGGTCCGCGCACGCGCGCGGCCTTCGAGGCGCTGCTTCCCGGCGGCGTGACGCTGCTCGTACCGAATCCCCGGGGGCGCTATCCGCTCGCGGGCGGCGCATCCCTCGGGGTGCGCGTGCCCGACGTGCCGGCGCTGGCCGCGGTCTCCCGGCCGGTGCTGCAGAGCTCCGCGAACCTCGCGGGGGCGCACGACGCGCGGCGGCTCGACGAGGTGCCCGCCTCGATCCGCGAGGGGGCCGACCTCGTGCTCGACGGCGGCGCGCTGGCGGGGACGCCGTCGACGGTGATCGACCTGACCGCGTACGAGGACGCGGGGCGCTTCGAGATCGTGCGCGAGGGGCTCGTCGCGGCCGCGGACGTCGCCGCCGCGCTTGGTACGTTGAAGAGCCCGCCGCCGCATCAGGAGACCCGCCCATGACCGATCTGCAGCCGGACTACTTCGACCGCCCGCTCGCCGACGTCGATCCCGAGGTCGCCGACGCCATGGAGCGCGAGCTCGGCCGCCAGCGGTCGACGCTCGAGATGATCGCGTCGGAGAACTTCGTGCCGCAGGCGGTCCTCGAGGCGACGGGCAGCGTGCTCACCAACAAGTACGCCGAGGGCTACCCGGGCAAGCGCTACTACGGCGGCTGCGAGTTCGTCGACATCGTCGAGCAGCTCGCGATCGACCGCGCGAAGGCGTTGTTCGGCGCCGACCACGCGAACGTCCAGCCGCACGCGGGCGCGCAGGCCAACACCGCCGTCTACCAGGCGCTGCTCGACCCGGGCGACACCATCATGGGCCTGTCCCTGCCCCACGGCGGCCATCTCTCGCACGGCATGAGGATCAACGTGTCGGGCAAGCTCTACGACATCGCGCCGTACGAGGTGTCGCCCGAGACGCACCGGATCGACATGGACGAGGTCGAGCGGATCGCGAAGGAGCGCCGCCCCAAGCTGCTGCTCGCCGGCTGGTCGGCCTATCCGCGCCAGCTCGACTTCGAGCGCTTCCGGGCGATCGCCGACGAGGTCGGCGCGCTGCTGATGGTCGACATGGCGCACTTCGCCGGGCTCGTCGCCGCCGGCCTGCACCCGTCGCCGGTCCCGTACGCGGACGTCGTCACGACCACGATCCACAAGACGCTGGGCGGGCCGCGCAGCGGCATGATCCTGTGCCGCGAGGAGCACGCGAAGAAGATCAACTCGGCCGTGTTCCCGGGCCAGCAGGGCGGTCCGCTGATGCACGCGATCGCCGCCAAGGCCGTGGCGCTGAAGATCGCCGCGTCCGAGATCTTCCGCGAGCGCCAGGCGCGCACGGTCGAGGGCGCCAAGATCGTCGCCGACTCGCTCCTGAACACCGGCCATGGCGTCAGCGTCCTCACCGGCGGCACCGACGTGCACCTCGCGCTCGTCGACCTGCGCGACTCCTCGCTCGACGGCCAGCAGGCGGAGGACCGCCTGCACGACATCGGCATCACCGTCAACCGCAACGCGGTCCCGTTCGACCCGCGCCCGCCGATGGTCACCAGCGGCCTGCGGATCGGCACCCCGGCGCTGGCCACGCGCGGCCTCGCGGCGGACGACTTCACGGAAGTGGGCGCGATCATCTC